>JAPLOL010000038.1 GCA_026400735.1 Alphaproteobacteria bacterium
TCGGTCGCCGCCGCCTCCGCCGCCGCCCCGACCGCCGCCGCCACCGCCGCCGCCAACTCCGCCGCCACCGCCGCCGCCGCGATATCCGCCGCCGCCACCACCGTAGCCGCCGCCACCGCCGCCGCCACGATAGCCACCGCCACCGCCGCCGCGATCACCGCCGCCGCCACCGAAGCCACCGCCGCCGCCGCGATATCCGCCGCCGCCGTAGCCGCCACCGCCGCCGCCACGGTCACCACCGCCGCCGCCGAACCGGTCGCCGCCGCCGAAGCCGCTGCCGCCACCGGTGTCGCCGCCGCCGAATTCCGGCGTCGCGTTGTCCCGTTCGCGGCCACGACCGCCGCGCTTTTCTTTCTTCTTGTCGTTGTTGTCGTCGTCACCGCCGAAATCGTCGTCGAAACTCATTCCACTTGTCCTGATAAAAAGCCGAGGCGAACGCCTTCGGCCGCGCGCACGCTCAAGCGCACGCACGTCACCGCGAATTTCTGCTTTGTTGGGGAAAGAAACTTTTGCCGCACTTTGCGGAACTTCGCACCACTTGCCGGTCAACACGACCAGCTTCTTCACAACCTGCTTATGCGCGCGAGGGTTCCGCCGCGCAAGCGAGAAGTCCAGGGTTTACGCGGGATTCATGTCGTTTTGAGGGGCTGTGACGCCAGCGCGGCGCTCTTGTGCCGCGATGATACGCGACACCACCCAGGCGCCAAAAAGCTTCGACGCGATGCCGGCAAAAATCGTCCCTAAGGCGAAAATTCCAGACTGCCCGGGAATTTGTGAGGCCAATCCGATGAACACGACTTGGTCGAGGGGCGCTGAAGCGACGCTTGAGAGCAGGATGCGCTGCGAAAGCGGTCGCTTCGAGAATGTATAGACCGCCCAGTCTACCGTCTCGCTGATCAGAAACGCTGCGCCGCTGGCGAACACAACCACGATCCAAGACGTCAGCGACGACAGCACCAGTCCGGCGATCATCGCGCCCCAAATCCAGTGCTTGATCTCGCGTTGCGCCAAGTCGCGCACCACGAGCACCAGACCCGTCACAATCGCGAGGGGCTGAAATTGTCCGCCGCCGAAAGCGGCCGGGATGGCTGCCGTTGGCACCGCCGCGAACGACCAATTGATGACCGGCATAAGCGCCACGTAGATTACCGCCCACGCACGCTCCCAGGTGGCGACGGCGAAGAACGCGCCGAGCTGCGCGACGTAAAAGATCACTGCTGCGTCGCCCGTCACGAACGTCAGTTGCCAGTTGAGCAGAAACAGCCCGACCGATGCTGCGAGCGCGCCAGCCGTCCAAAATTTGCGCAACACCAAAGCGATCACCGCGCACGCCAGAGCGCAAATCGGCAACGCGATCTGCGGCTGCTGGAGAAACGCAAAGGTTTCAGCCGACATCATTTAGCTAACAGCCCCTGGCCCGATTTTGCCCACCGTGACGATGGTAACAGCCACACGTCAAGCGCTCACCTACCTTGGGATCATCGCCAGCGCGCGATTGACAGAGGTTCAAACCAGGGAGCACCACATGACCAAGTTCTATTGCCTGATCGCAGCAGCGGCAGTGCTGTTTCCGGTTGCGATGGTGACAATGAACCAAGCCGCGATGATCGTCGCTTAGATGCGCGACGCTCGTGGCAAGGGGGAAGGGCGCGGAGCGATCCGCGCCCTTTTAATTTAGCCGCAGCTTCCAGCCGCTTTGGCCTTTAGTCAGCGCGTCGGCCAAGAACGGGAGCGCTTCTTTCAGGACCTCTTTCAATCCGAACGGTGGATTGATCAAGAATACGCTAGATCCAACGAGCTTGCCTTCACGTTGCGGCGTCGCCACCCACAAATCAGCGCGCAACGTGTCGCGATCGTTGAAGCTGCTGATTTCGGCGTCGGCCGCATCGAGCGCAGCGCCGCTTTTCAGCGGCCGCCACCACAGATACATGCCGTGCGCAAAGCGCTTCATCGAAGCGCGCAGGGCCTCGACCGATATTTCTAATTCGTCCGTCGCCTCATAGGGCGGGTCGATCAGCACCAGTCCGCGCTTCTGCGTCGGAGGCAGCAGTGCGCCCAGCGCTTCCCAGCCATCGCGCTCGTGCACCTGCACGTTGGCTTTGCGTGGCAATGTGCGACGAAGCGCGGCGGCGTCTTCGGGATGGAGCTCGCATGCCATGAACGCGTCCTGATCGCGCAAATTGGTCGTCACCAAAGCAGGCGAACCCGGATACGTCCGCAGTGCGCCGTCGGCATTAAAGCTGCGCACCGCCTCGAGATAGCGCGCGACCAGCGAGGGCGGCTCCGGCCAGTCCCAGAGCCGCGCGATCCCATCACGCCATTCAGGGCTCCGCTCAGCCTCCGAGCCCGCAAAATCATAGAGCCCGCGCCCTGCGTGCGTATCCAGCACCGCAAATGGCGTCTCTTTGCGCTTGAGCGCATCGAGGCAGTAAAGCAGGACAGCGTGCTTGAGGACGTCGGCATGGTTGCCGGCATGGAAGGCGTGGCGATAGTTCACGCGGAGCGGCTTAAGCTGGAGAAGGCGTGATGGCAAAGGTCCTTGGCCTGGGCGGCCTGTTCTTCAAAACCCAAGACGGCGCCGCGCTGAAAGCCTGGTACCTGCGCGTCCTTGGCTTGGAGATCCCCGATTGGGGCTGCTTCTTCACCCCCGACATGGTGAAGGGCAAACCAGGCTCTGGCGTGGTGTTCAGCCCGTTCAAAGCCGACACCGATTATTTCGCGCCGTCGGATCGCGAATTCATGTTCAACCTCATCGTCGATGACATGGACGGCATGCTCGCGCGCGCCAAGGCCGAGGGCG
>JAPLOL010000088.1 GCA_026400735.1 Alphaproteobacteria bacterium
ACGGCGCTTTGATAGAGTGGATCGCAAAAAACGCTGCTCTTACGGGGCCTTCGACCCCGCGTGCTCAACCCCGTTTGTCCCCCTGGGACCTATTGGGAAGCTGCCGCGTAGCTTGCGAACCGCGTCTAAGCATAAGCTTACAGCCGGCTCGAAGGGCGGTTTCCTATAGACGGGAAACCAGGGCGTCAAGGCGCGTTTTGCGTTGCTGTCATTGACCGATGGATACCTCGCCCGAACCACGGACTTCTTGGTGAATACGACCCGTCGCCGAGGCGGCCGTCACACTGCCAGAACCCGCGATATCGGCGTCAATATTGACGACTGCGGCAGTCACTTCGACCCCGCCCGAACCCCGGATCGAGACGTCGAGATCCTGCACGGTGGCCCCAATGGTGACGTCGCCAGAACCCGAAAGATCAATGTTCGCCACAGTGATCGCTCCGGCCTGCACAGAGACGCTGCCCGAGCCACGCTCATCCGAAGTCAACTCGCCCGCAAGGGAAGCAATCGTCACCGAACCGGAGCCCGAAATGTCGAGGGAAGCGCCGCTGGCGACAGCCCCCACCACCACATCCGATGAGCCCCGCACGTCAGCGCTCAAATTCAGAGCCGCGCCGGCGTTAACGTCACCCGAGCCGGAGACGTCGATGGCCAGCTCACCGACCACATCGCCAATCGTGGTGGCGCTGCAGCCGCGAACATCGAGATTGAGGGCTTGGCTGGCGCCGATCTCAGTCGTGCCCGCGCCGCCGCGATCAACCCGTAATGTGCGCGGGGCCCGGATTGTGATGTGGGGGAGTTCGGCCGCATCAAACTGCTCATCACCGTAGCCACGCACGGTGGCGCCACCGTCACCGCCGCAATCGCGGACACGGCCGCGTAATTGGCCGTCGATCTTCACCGTGCCTTCGTCAGCCGCAACGGTAGGCATCGGCAGCTGGCCGGCATTGTTGTCGATCTGAACGACAAAGTCGGTCCGATCTTCCGGTACAATCGTCACGATTGCCGCCAGATTGCGGAGGCTGATTTCTTCGCCCGGAAAGGTCTCAGCAGCCATTGCACCAGCGCTCGCGGCCACGACCGGCGCCGTGCCACCCTCGCCGTCATCGTCAATGTTGATGCTGAAATTGGCCCAATGGGGCCCGCCCGCGACCGCGACAATACCGAACATGATCGCAATTGCGACCGCCACAACGAACACGAAGCGTTCCATCCACGT
Source organism: Alphaproteobacteria bacterium (assembly GCA_026400735.1). Classification (GTDB taxonomy): domain Bacteria; phylum Pseudomonadota; class Alphaproteobacteria; order Caulobacterales; family Aquidulcibacteraceae; genus Vitreimonas. The sequence goes on from JAPLOL010000088.1 coordinate 1,220, forward strand.
CTCCCTCACGCCGGATTAGGGCGTCTACTCACCCTCAAGATGCACGCCCAAGCCCAATTGGATGCGCCGCAGATTAACTCCGCTTGGCGCCCAGCCAAAAGCGCAAAGAAAAAGCCCCGAAGATCGCTCTTCGGGGCTCATTCTGTCGCTTAAAACGACGACTATTCGAGAACTTTGGCCACGACGCCCGAACCAACGGTACGGCCGCCTTCGCGGATAGCGAAGCGGAGACCTTGGTCCATGGCGATCGGGTTGATCAGCTCGACCGACATTTTGATGTTGTCGCCTGGCATGACCATCTCGACGCCTTCCGGCAGCTGGCAGATGCCAGTCACGTCGGTGGTGCGGAAGTAGAATTGCGGACGATAGTTGGTGAAGAACGGGGTGTGACGGCCGCCTTCTTCCTTCGTCAGAATGTACACTTCGGCTTCGAACTTCTTGTGCGGCGTGATCGAGCCCGGCTTGGCCAGAACCTGGCCGCGCTCGACGCCTTCACGATCGATACCGCGCAGCAGCGCGCCGATGTTGTCACCAGCTTGACCTTGGTCGAGCAGCTTGCGGAACATTTCGACGCCCGTGCAGGTCGACTTCACGGTCGGACGGATACCGATGATCTCGATTTCCTCGCCAACCTTGATGATGCCCTTCTCGACGCGGCCGGTCACAACCGTGCCGCGGCCCGAGATCGAGAACACGTCTTCGACCGGCATGAGGAACGGCATGTCCAGCGGACGCGCCGGTTGCGGGATGTAGGTGTCGACGGCGGTCATGAGGCTCATGATTGCGTCTTCACCGATCGGGGCGTCGCGGCCTTCAACGGCTGCGAGGGCCGAGCCCTTCACGATCGGGATGTCGTCGCCCGTGAAGCTGTAGGACGACAGAAGTTCGCGAACTTCCATTTCGACCAGGTCGAGCAGCTCGGAATCGTCGACCATGTCGACCTTGTTCATGAACACGACCAGCGCCGGAACGCCGACCTGACGGGCGAGCAGGATGTGCTCGCGCGTTTGCGGCATCGGGCCGTCGGCGGCGGACACGACCAAGATCGCGCCGTCCATTTGAGCGGCGCCGGTGATCATGTTTTTCACGTTGTCAGCGTGGCCAGGGCAATCGACGTGCGCGTAGTGACGGTCAGCCGTCTCATACTCGACGTGAGCCGTGTTGATCGTGATGCCACGAGCCTTTTCTTCCGGCGCGGCGTCGATGTCGGCGTACGACATAGCTTTCGCGCCGCCCTTCTTGGCCAGAACCATCGTGATGGCTGCTGTGAGCGTCGTCTTGCCGTGGTCGACGTGACCACTCTCCGGGCATCTAAAATAGATCGTCGGCGCCGAGGCCAAGCCGAGGCGCGCGTAAGGTGCGGGTCTTTAGCCGCACCCACGCGCACGTCAAGCCCGCAAAGCCCTTGGAATGCCGATACCTCGCGGCTAATGGTCATTCCGCGACGGTCGTCCGACGAGGACGCGAAATGGGAATGCGGTGCGAGGTTTTAAACCTCTAGTCCGCAGCTGTGCCCGCAACTGTGAGCGGTAAGCGTTCCCGCCATCATGCCACTGGGACCGAAACGGTCCTGGGAAGGCGGCGGAAACGTGCTTGAGCCGTGAGTCAGGAGACCTGCCGTCGCATGTCGCTCGTTCGCCCGGCCGGGTCCAGCCGTCGAACCGGAACTCTCCGCAGCAGCGACGCGGGCGGCCCCGCGCACCTTCGCGCCCCGCTTGTCGCTGTGAACGTGTGCCTGTGGGGACGGGGTGTGCGCAAATGCGGGGATCACCCATGCAAAGTAAGTTTGTCACCGCCCTGCTTGCGGCGAGCGCTTTGGTCACTCCGGCCTTCGCGCAAGACGCACAGGACGAGTTCATCGTCACTGCGACGCGTGTCGAAACGACAATTCGCAATCTGCCGGCAGACGTCACCGTTATCGATACCGATGCAGCGTTATCGCGTGGTCAAACCACCGTCGCGCAAGCGCTCGAAGACACGCCGGGACTTGGCGTCATCCCAAGCGGCGGCCTTGGTCAACAGACCAGCCTCTTCGCTGGCGGCGCCAATTCGTATCACACGCTCGTATTGTTTGATGGCCTGCGTCTCAACGATCCCTCGACGCCGAATTCATCTTTCGACGCCGGCCAAGATCAGATCAATGGCCTGACGCGGCTCGAAGTCGTTGAAGGCCCGATGAGCGCCGTGTTCGGTTCGGACGCGATTGGCGGCGTCATCAACATGATCCCGCGCCACGGTGGCGAAGGCCCGCTCAACGCGCGGTTGGATTTTTCTGCTGGCTCATTTGAAACGCTGAATGCTGCCGCAGGCATCGACGGCACGCTCGGCAATTTCCGCTACGCCATCACCGGCGAGGGGTTCACGACCGATGGCTATGATCTTGTGCCGGAACGCATGGTTACGCACACGGGCGACGAAGATGGCGCGGAATCCTCCGCGGTCACAGGCGTTTTCGACCTGCAAGTCACGCAGAACTTCTCGTTGGATCTGCTTGCACGCCATCGTGAATCTAGAGCTGACATCGACGTTTTCGACTTCGAATTCGGCTTTCCGTTTCGCGAAACACGCATCGACTCGCCCGACGCAGAGATCGGACAGAATGACCTCACGCTCGCACGCCTTGGCGCAACATGGAATTTGAGCGATGCGCTGTCTCTTCGCGCAACGTTTGGCGGACTGGATCAAGATCGCGTCTCGAACCGTTTCGGCGCGCTCACCGATAGCTTCAGCGGCGAGCGGCGCTTTGCCGATCTCACGCTAAATTGGCAGGCCAACGATGTTGGCGGACTGAGTGATGTCGCCTTCGTCGCGGGCATTGCTGCAGAGCGCGAGAAGGCTGACATCGCGCAAGGCTTCGGTTTCCCGCCGCCATTTCTGTTCACGCGTGCGGAGCAAGATCAAACCGGCGCTTTCATCACCGCCCAAGGCCGCAGCGGCGCGCTAAGCCTCACTGGCGCCGTTCGGGTTGACGACTTCGAAGGCTTCGGAACGCAAACTACGTGGCGCCTCGGCGCATCGTACGACGTGACCGAGCGCGCCCGGGCCTACGGCTCGTTCGGTACGTCCTTCCGCGCGCCTTCACTCTATGAGCGATACTCTTCCGCCGGCGTGCCTGACCTCGATCCCGAACAAGGCGTCAGCTGGGAGATTGGCGCAGACGCGCGCTTCGCAGCATTCGGCCAGGATCAAGGCCTCGAGCTCAGCACCGTCTACCGGCACACTGAACTCGAAGACATGATCGACTTCGCGGGCTTTACTTACGCCAATGTCGATCAAGCCGAGATCGACACAGCCGAACTGCGCGCCGCTATTCGCCCAACTTCATGGCTCACGCTGCATGGCGGCTACATCTACACCGACGCACAAGACACCGCCGCGAACACGGAATTGCTGCGCCGGCCGCAAGACGTTTGGCTGGCGTCAGCGGAGGTAAAGCAGAATGCATTCACCGGCCGTCTCTCGTGGCGCAGCGTCGGCGAACGGCAGGATTTCCAGTACGGCGATGACAGCTTCGGCGCCGTCTCGCCGCCGTTCACCGGCGCCGTACCAGGCTACGACGTCGTTGGCGCATCGCTGAGCTATGACTTCTCATCGAACGTGACGGCGTACGTCGCCGCCGACAACGCACTCGATGAGACCTACGAAGCCGCAAGCGGCATCGCCAGCGCACCGCGTGCGATCACCGTCGGCTTGAGATTGCGAGCCGGTTCGAACTAGGCGCACGCGCCTGACGGGCCTAGCGTCCTTCTGTCCAAAACAGGAGGACGCAATGGCAGTCGCAAAAGTAATCGAAGTCACCGCCGGCTCCAAAAAGGGTCTCGAAGACGCTATCGAGTCTGGCATGGCGAAGGCGTCGGACTCTCTCGAAAACATCGAGGGCGCTTGGATTCAAGACATCAAAGTCACGGCCAAGAACGGCAAAATCAGCGAATGGCGCGTCAACATGAAGGTGACGTTCGTTCTGAACTAATCACTGCGCACTGAGATTCAAATCGTCGCCGACAACATTTCGAGAACCATCAAGGCAAAGCGATCGCAGAGCGCCGTTGCGCACACCTGGCGGCGCTTCTCCCTGACGAAACCATTGCCGGCCAAGCGTGACTTGGCCGGTCATGGGAATGCCCGCCGGCGCCCATGTAGAATCGACGCGCTCACGCGCCGCTTCAGTGCGCGCCCAAGTTGGCCACGCGTCAGCGACATGGGTAAACGTCACGCGTAAGCTGCCGCAGTCAAACTGACCGAACTCCAGGTTTGTCAGCTCAGCAACACGCCGCTGAGCGTTTGGACAAAACTGAGGGCGGGCGCCGCCATAGGGCGAGCCCCGCAAGAACGCGACGCCTTCAGTCGTGAGGTCATACTGGACAGCGCCAACGCCTATGTCGGGCCGCTCGCGCGCGACCAGAAAACCCAAATCCACAAACTCACGCATACGCTCGCGGCTTGCAGAGGTAGTCTCCTCGCCCCAATCGCGTGTCATGAGATCGTAGCGCGCATAGTAAGCGTTGCGCCGATCGCTTGCGTCCAGCCAGAGGCCTGGCCATGGGTAGCAAAGCGGCGCCGCAGTGACGAGCGACTGCACCGCCGCGAGAACCTCCGCACGATCGACAGTGCTCTCAACGCGTTCGATCACACTGTCGGCCGCGCCAGTGCGGATTTCGCGAGGTGTTCGCATGAATTCGTCGCGCGAGGGCACGTTGCCCATTGCGCCACACGCGCAGAGAAAAAGTGACAGCGAACTCCACGCAATCGCTCGGATCGCCTTCGCAAGCGGCATCGCCGGCTCCCCGTCTAACACGCGGGACACACTATGCGCTCGCGTGCAGACAAACCAGCGCGCGGCTGTGCGAATGGCTTTTCGGGCGCAAAAGAAGTGCAATGGCAGAGCGGAGGCGTCGCTTGGCTAAATAAGCAGCAAGCTCACACCGTTGCTTGGATTTAATGAAGGGCGCCAACTGCCGACGCGAGTGTTGTACAAAAATGGCGCTTGGAGCGGGTAGAGGGAATCGAACCCTCGTCTTCAGCTTGGAAGGCTGCGGCTCTACCATTGAGCTATACCCGCAACCGCTCTGGTAGTGCTTGTAACGCAGGCCCTCCTTCGCCGAGGCTCCGGAGGACATCCATTCTTCGCTCGCTACGCGAGTGAAGAATGGTGGAAGGGGGTGGATTCGAACCACCGTACGCTCGCGCGGGCAGATTTACAGTCTGCTGCCATTAACCACTCGGCCACCCTTCCGGCCATGCTTCCGCAAAGGCCAAAGCGCCTGTAAGCCAGGGCCCTGTTTTCACGGAGCGCGTCCTATACCTAAGCCCCCTCCCCCGCTCAACCCGGATCGTGCGCGACCGATAAACCCGCTGCCTCGCCGCGAGTTTGAGGCCGAGGCTGGCGGTCCGTCCTGGATTTGGGGCGTCCACGCCTCGCTCGCGGCCCTTGCGAACCCGAAGCGACGCATTGAGCGCGTTGTCGCCACCCGCAACGCCGCCTCCCGCCTGCCGGAAAACATCGAGCCTCACATCCTGGAGCCGGACGCGATTGACGGCATGTTGCCGCCGGGGGCCGTCCACCAGGGCCTAGCGGTACGCGCGTTTCCGCTTGAAGCGGAGGATCTGGAGACGATTTGCGCTTCACCGGACGGACGAAGTGTCTTGGTGCTTGACGGCGTGACCGACCCACAGAATGTCGGGGCAGCCTTCCGCTCCGCGGCCGCTTTCGGCGCACGCGCGGTGATCTTGCAAGACCGGAAGTCACCTCCGCTCACAGGCGTGCTTGCGAAGGCCGCCGCGGGCGCCATCGAAATTGTGCCGCATGCACGCGTGACCAATCTCGGACGCGCCGTCGAAACGCTGCGTTCGCTTGGCTACGTCACCATCGCACTAGAGGGCGAAGCTGAACTTGGGCTCGCCGACGCACTCGATGGCAAGCGTTCGGCAGCAATCGTTGTTGGCGCCGAAGGCAAGGGCTTGCGGCCTGGCGTGGCGGAAGCGTGCGAAAAGCGCGCACGCATACCAATCGCGCCGCAACTTGAGAGCTTGAATGTCTCCGTCGCAGCGGCGATTGCGCTGTATGAGGCCAAACGTGAGCGCTAGTGCGCGGCGGATTTTCTGAAGATCAAACTCTTGATCAGAAAGAAGACGCCAATCGTGATCATATACCCGAGTGCAAGCACACCTGCGCGGATCCAGAATTCTTGTTCCATGATCGGCGGCAAGCTGAAGGCATCGTCTCCAGCCAGCACAGGCGCCAGCTTTTCGATCGCGATGTGCGCAACGACGGCGAGCACGGCGAACGGCACCCACTGCTTCCAACTGCTCATGAAGATCGCGGCGATAAGCGCGATGACGAGATTGCGCCAGTCACCGTTCACGATGCCGAAGCCGTCGCGCATGTAGGCGATTGCCTGATCGACGAATTCCATACGCCCCTCCGCGTTGTCCCGACCCTCCCCAGGGTCGCCCGTTAATTGTTAGGCGCCGCACGAGGTTCCGTCCAGCTGCCTTAGGTCAGTTCCATCGTCATGAGGACGTCATCCACCAGCGCATCGGCGACTTTTATACCGCCAGGGACGCGCCCGGTCTGTTTGAACCCCATCCGCTCATAGAGGCCCCGCGCATGAACGTTCGCGCCGTTGACCCATAAGGCGATGCGCGAGGCGCCCTTGCTTTGTGCATCCGCAATCGCGGCCCGAAGGAGCTGGCCGCTCGCGCCGGTGCCTCGGCCATCTGGATGGACGTACACAGCGTGGAGCCAAAAGGTGTGGGCGAGCGAGGGATACGGCAGCGCGTCGATCGTGAGCTTTCCGATGAGCCGATCGCCATCGAACGCGCCCCAGGCCTCACCGCGCGCGAGCATGGCTTTCACTAGCTCGTCGGATCGCGCAGCGTCCGTCTCGGCGACATCGACAAAGCCCATCGGCGCTTCGACCATCCCGAAGCGATGCAACGCGCGGTAGGCCGCGAGATCGCTAGCCTCGAGCCGTCGAACGATCACGACGCGCCAGCTCCGCCAAAGCGCGCCGCGAAGTCCGCAACTTGCTCATCTTCAATCTTCTTGAAGAGCACATCGGGCGGCGTGAACTTGTGACCACGCGCGAGCGCGTCCCAAACACCGCGCTCGTCAACCTTCGGCCAACCGCGCTTATCTTCCGGCACACCAAGCGCATCGAGCACGATTTTCGCGGCATCAGGAATGAACGGCTGCGCGAGAACGGCAAACAGGACGCAGGCGTTCAGACCGGTACGTACGCCAACAGCTGCTGCGTCGCGATCGGTCTTCAGCGCTGTCCACGGCGCAGAAACTTGGAGGTATTCATTGCCAGCGACCCAGATCGCGCGCAGCTCGGCCGCCGCCTTGCGATATTCCATCTGGTCATGGAACTGCGTCAGCGCAGCGAGACGCTCGGCGACTTCGCTAAAGAGCTTCTCTTCATGCGCGCCCGGCGCGCCGCCATCCGGCACTTCGCTCTCAAACTTCGACGCCGCGAAACGCGTGATGCGATTGATGAAGTTGCCGAAGACGTTTGCGAGGTCGGCGTTGATGGTCTGCTGAAACTGCTCAAGCGTGAAGGCCGCGTCGGAGCTCTCCGGCGCGTTCGCCATCAGATACCAGCGCCAGTAGTCGCTCGGCAGCAACTCCAGCGCCTGATCCATAAAGATGCCGCGCTTCGCAGACGTGCTGAACTTGCCGCCGTACCAGGTGACCCAGTTGAACGCCTTCAAGCGGTCAACAAGCTTCCACGGCTCTTCGCTGCCCATGATCGTCACGGGGAAGCTCACCGTGTGGAAGGCGACGTTATCTTTGCCCATCACTTGGATGTAGGTGACGTCTTCCGCGCCTTTGTCGGTACGCCACCAACGTTCCCAATCGTTGCCGGTTGCTTCGGCCCACTCGACGGTCGAGCCGATGTACTCAACCGGCGCATCGAACCAGACGTAGAACACCTTGTTCTCAAAACCCGGACGCGGCTTTCCGTCCTGCGTGACCTTGATACCCCACGAGAGGTCGCGCGTGATCGAACGATCGATCAAACCTTCATCCAACCACTTGTAAGCAATCGAGCGTGCCAGCGCCGGCCACTCAGTCGACTTATCAACCCAGGCGCGGATCGCCTCCTGCATCTTCGGCTGCTTCAAAAAGAGATGCGCCGTGTCGCGCGGCTCAACATTCGTTGAGCCGGAAATCTTCGAGCGCGGATTCTTCAACTCGATCGGATCGAGCAGCGTCCCGCAATTGTCGCACTGATCGCCACGCGCACGCTCAAAGCCGCAATTCGGGCATGTGCCTTCGACGTAGCGATCCGGCAGAAAGCGCTTGTCGTCGATCGAGTAGATCTGCTTCGAGACGCGCTCCTCAATCAGCCCGTTCTTCTCGAGCACTTCGCAGAAGTGCTGTGTGAGCTTGTGGTTCGGCGGGTTCGACGAACGGCCGAAATGGTCGAACGAGAGCTTGAAGCCGTCGCACGCGTCTTTCTGGATTTTGTATTGCTCGGCGCAATACGTGGCCACGTCCTGCCCGGCCTCGGCCGCAGCCAACTCAGCTGGCGTACCGTGCTCGTCCGTCGCGCAGATGAACAGAACTTCGTGACCCTGCAGCCTACGAAAGCGCGCGTGAATATCCGCCGGCAGCATCGAACCGGCCAAATTGCCGAGATGCTTGATGCCGTTGATGTAAGGAAGCGCGGACGTGATGAGGTAGCGGGCCATTGTGCCCGCTACCTAAGACGCTTCCTCACTGCCAGCAAGGATGGCTTACGACGTCGGCGGCGCCGCTGCCTTCAGGCGCGTGTACGCATCACGCATCATCCCGCCGTAACGCTCGACTTGACCCGAGCCGTTATAGCCGCGCGCAAAGCCTTCCCAATCCTTGCGGACCAGTTCGTCCGCGAGATTGTTGGCGCGCACGAACGCCGTGAATGCCTTCAACTGCTGTGCCTGGTTCTTCGACATGTCGGTCACGAACGACTTCGGATCGGCAAAGCCGCAGGCCGCGTGGTTGAAGCCCATGATCTGGAAGAGACCGTAGCTCGCCGACGCCACAGCGTTTTGCGGGTCAAGCGCGTACGCGGCTTTCAGCTGGTTCCAGCGATCTTCCTGCGAACGCGGATACTTCGAAGCGTCCCACGTCGGATACGAGATCGTCGGATGACTCGCATCGTACATACGGTTGGTGCGTCGCGAGAAGATGTGCGGTTCGAACAGAATGATCGGGCGCCCATCCGCAGCGAACGCGCCAGCGCGACCGCTTTCGACTTCAACAACCGCTTGCACAGCCTCGACCTCGCAGCCGAGTTGAGCAGCCGCCGCTTCGTAGTCCGCGCGCGTCAAAGCGACGTTGGCCGCAGCTTTAAGCGACACGAGATACCCGTCGTCGCTCGTCGGCGGCAGTGCAGCATAGGCAGCGGCTAGCGCCGCCGCATACGTCGCAGCATTCGGCCCACCTTCGTATTGGCCCGCAAACGTCGCCCAATCACGACGCTGCAATTCGTCCGCAAGACCAGCGCGACTGACGTACGCCTCGAACGCAGCCAGTTGGCGGATTTCCGATTTCGCCATGTCGTCCACGAATGCGAACACATTGGCGTAGCCCGCCGTCGCAAAGTAACGGCCAGGCAGCTGGAACACGCCCCAACTCGTCGCTCCCAACGCGGCGGCAGGATCAAGTGCATAGGCTTCAGCAAGCTTGGTCCAACGCGCAGCTTGGTTGCCCCCAATTGGTGCGCGGTTGTTGTTCGAGATCGCCGGATGCGCCGCATCGAAGCGATGGCCCGTCAGCTCGCTGAAGTAGAACGGCTCAAACGAGATAAGAATTTTGCCAGCTGAGAACCCCGGACCGGCGCTCTCAACGCGCAAGATTGCTTTCACGACATTCGCATCCGCGCCGAAGCGCTGCGCAAGCGCCGCGATCTCGGCGTCAGGCACACGGGCCGCATCTGTGGCGCGCAAAGTGTCGAGCGAGAAGCCCGGCGGCGGACCTGACGGCGCAGGCGGTTCAGGCGGCGGCACCGGCGGCGCAGGTGGCGGTGTTGCCGGTGGAGGCGCAGGCGGCGTTGCCGGCGGGGGCACTGGCGGCGTCGCCGGTGGCGGCACAGGTGGTGTCGCTGGTGGCGGCGCAGGCGGAGTCGCCGGTGGCGGCGCAGGTGGAGTCGCAGGCGGTGGTGATGGCGGCCGTGGCGCGGGAGTGGGCGGCGGCGGTGTGCGCGGCGGCGGTGGCGGCGGTGGCGATGTGGGACGCGTGCTACCGCGAGTGCCGAAAACGGCGCGGAAAACTGAGTCCCAGAAGCTCATGCTCATCCCCGATTTTGACTGTCCAGCCATACACCGCGTTCGGCGGCGTCCCGCGCAAGGCAGCGGTCCGCATTAGCCATTTCTATGGCGACGGGCAAACCACATGTCGGCGAAACATCCGCTTTCGCAGACGCCCACAAAGTGGCAAAAGCCCGCTCCGCGCGCCGCCATAGCTCAGCTGGTAGAGCACCTGATTTGTAATCAGGGGGTCACAGGTTCGAGTCCTGTTGGCGGCACCGCTTCTAAGGCGCTGTTTCGCGGCGCGTTTTATTATCCACATCGCGCGCATGGGACGCTTCGCCCGCTTGCGCCACTCCCAACCACGAGAGAGTGTCCGCCGACTTCTCGGGAAACTTTCAATGCGCGTCGTTTTTGCTGCTCTCGCACTATTGGCTTTGACCGCCTGCGGACAGCCAAAACCACCTGAGGTCGATCCTGCAAAACAAGCAGCGGTTGCCGCGCTTCCCGCGCCCTACAACGCAGCGAGTTATGCCGAAGGCCGCCGCGTCTTCGCTCAGTGCCGCTCGTGTCACGTAATTGCAGCCGGCGTGCCGCATCGCGCTGGACCGAACTTGCACGGCGTGTTCGGACGCCACATCGGTGCATCCGAGGGCTTCACCTATTCACAAGCCGTTCGAGACGCCGATTTTGTCTGGGACGCCGATCACCTCGACCACTGGCTACAAAACCCGCAAACGTTCTTGCCCGGCAATCGCATGGGTTTCGCCGGTGTCCACGACGACACCGAGCGCCGTGATCTCATTGCCTACTTGATGATCGAGTCGGCAGCGGAGTAGCTGCTACTCTGCGGGATGAGTCGCCGCTTGTCCGTGCTCGTATTCGTCGATCTCTTTCGCCGTCGCTTCGGGTGACTTCGTATACTTCGCGAGCATATCGTAGAACACGGGCACTACGAACAGCGTCAGCATCGTCGCAACCAAGAGCCCGAAGAAAATCACGGTGCCGATTGTGAAGCGGCTTTCCGCGCCGGCGCCGTGACCAACAATGAGGGGCACTGCCCCAACGATCGTGGCGATCGAGGTCATCAAAATCGGCCGAATGCGCAAGTTTGATGCTTCGATGATCGCCTCACGGATATTTCGGCCTTCGTCGCGGAGCTGGTTGGCGAATTCGACAATAAGAATGCCGTTCTTTGCCGCGAGCGCGATGAGGATGATAAGGCCGATTTCGCTGTAGATGTTCAACGTTCCGCCGAACATGAAGAGCCCGAAGAGCCCGCCCGTTATGGCCAGAGGCACCGAAACCATGATCACGATTGGGTGGACAAAGCTCTCGAACTGTGCCGCAAGAACCAGGAAAACCACGATAAGCGCAAAGCCGAAGGCAAACGCGATGGCGCCGGTAGATTGCTTGTACTGGCGCGCCGCGCCTGTGTAGTCGAGTGACACGGGCTCACTACCGATCTCCGCACGCGCCACCCTCTCCAACTCATTCAGCGCGTCACCAATGGCGTACGAACCTGGGACCGATGCTGAGATCGTCACCGCAGCCTGCCGGTTCATACGGCGTCGCTCGGCAGAGTCGCCGGTGGTGCGCAGATTGACGAGAGTTGAGAGCGGCACCAGTTCGCCCGTGCGATCGGAACGCACGTACTTGTTGGTGAGATCAGTGATGTCCGACCGCTCATCGCGCTCGGCTTGGAGATACACGTAATATTCTTCGCCACGGTCGCTGATCGTGTTGATCCGGCGCGAACCCATTGTGGATTCCAGCGTGCGTCCGATTGCCTGCACGGAAACACCGAGCGCAGCAGCGCGCTCGCGATCGATATCGACCAGCACGCGTGGCGACGTGGGCTGATAGTTCATGCGCGGGCGTTGAAAGTTAGGATTTTCGCGCAGGCGATCCATGACGCGCTCAGAGATCGCAGCAAGCTGCTCGTAAGTTGAACCAAGAAGAACGATTGACACGCCATCCGCGCCGCCCCCACCGCCGCCTTGGAAGGGATTCTGCATGCGTGCGCGCACCGTTGCGCCAGGGATTTGCCCGAGGCGCTGGTTCATCTCGGTCTCGATCTCGGCGCCACTGCGCTCGCGATGCTCCCAGTCCGCCAGAAAAACGCGGCCAAGGCCCGACGAGAAGCGATTTGTGCCGGCGTCTCCGAAGCCCGGCGCGACGACGAGAATGCGCTGCGCTTCTCCGCTCTCAACGTAAGTGAGCAGCACCTCTTCAACCTGGCGCATGACGCGGTTGGTGTACTCGAAGCCCGCGCCTTCGGGCGCTTGCACTTGGATGACGAGATTGCCGCGATCTTCCGGTGGCGTAAGTTCGGACGAGAGCTGCGTGAAGATGAAACCACCCAGGACGATCACGCCAGCGAACACCGCGAACACCAGCGGTTTGACGTTCATCGCCGCTTCGAGCGAGGCGCTGTAGGAAGAGCGCAGATTGTCGAGCAGGCCGTCGACAAAGCGCGATAGCCGCGAACTGCTCTTCACCGGCTTCATCAGCTTCGAGCACATCATTGGCGAGAGCGAGAGCGACGCGAACGCAGAGATGACGATAACGCCGGCGATCGTGACGGCTAACTCAACAAAGAGACGACCAACATAGCCGCCAACGAAGAGCAACGGCAGGAACACTGCAACGAGCACTGCAGACGTCGCGACAATCGCGAAGAACACCTGTCGTGAGCCGCGCTCGGCGGCGACGAGCGGAGGCTCGCCAAGCGTATCGACGCGCCGCTGCGCGTTTTCGAGCACGACAATCGAGTCGTCGACGACAAGTCCGATCGCCAGCACCAAAGCCAGCAGTGTGAGCAGATTAATCGAGAACCCGAACAGCATCATGATCAGGAACGACCCGATCAAACAAACGGGGATCACCGCCGCCGGGATGAACGCCGCACGCCAAGAGCCCAGGAACAGAAAGATCACGAGAACGACGAGCACCGTCGATTCCAACAACGTCTGACCCACGCGCTGAATGGCCCGATCGATGAAGACGGTGGAATCGTAGGTAATGACGACATCCGTGCCCGCCGGCAAAGACGGCCGGATGCGTTCAATTTCCGCTTTGACGACGCGTCCCACATCCAGTGCGTTCGAGCGCGATTGGCGTACGATGCCGAGGCCAACCTGCTCGACGCCGTTGCCGCGGAAAACGCTTCGCGTCTCTTCCGGCTCGAAATCGACACGCGCAATATCGCCAAGGCGAACCACCGCATCTTCAGGGCCACCGGCGCCCGCAACCGGCAAACGGGCGAACTCCTCGGGCGTTTGGAACGCGCGCTCAACACGCACCTGATAGTCGCGCTCCTGGCTCTGCACGTAGCCAGCCGGAAGTTCGACGTTTTGCGAGCGCAGCGAGCTTTCGACGTCTTGCACAGTGATGCCGCGCGCGGCCATCGCGTTGGTGTTGAGCCAAATGCGCATCGCACGTCGGAAACCACCGCCGATCTGGACGTTGGCGACACCGTTCAGAACCGCCAGACGATCGACGATGTAGCGATCTGCGTAGTCGGTCAGCGCCATGCGATCGAGCGTGGTCGATTGCAGACTGAACCAAATGATTGCATCTGCGTCAGCGTCCGCTTTGCGGATCGTCGGCTCGTCGATGTCCGCGGGCAGTTGGCCCCGCGCGCGGCTAACTGCGTTGCGCACATCGTTGGTGGCATCTTCGAGATCACGCTCCAGCGAGAACTCGATGTTGATGGATGAGCGGCCATCGCGGCTTGTTGACGAGATGAGATCGATGCCGTCGATACCGGAAAGCTGATCTTCGATGATCCGCGTGATTTGATTTTCGACGACCTGCGCCGAAGCGCCCGGGTAACTGGCGTTCACGGAGACAATCGGGCGGTCAACGTCTGGCAATTCGCGCAGCGGTAAACGCGTGAAGGCTATGAGCCCGAACGCGATAATGATCAGCGAAAAAACCGTCGCCAGCACGGGGCGGCGGACGGAAAGATCGGAAAGCGTCATGCCTTGAGCTTACCTGCCGCGCGGGCGCAGCGGGAGCGCGCCTTCAGCTGCAGGTGGTGCTTGCCCCAATTGTACCGGCTGACCCGGACGTACGCTTTGGACGCCCTCGGTAATGACCTGATCGCCCGCGTTCAGGCCTTCGAGCACCTCAGCCATGCCACCGGCGCGCTGACCGATACGAATGCGCGCCAATTCGACGACCTGCGCGCCTCCTTCGCCTGCAGCGACACGATAGACCGAAGCACCATCGATTTGATCGAGGATGGCGATCTCCGGAATAGCGAGCGCCTCACGCGGATTGGAGCGCACGTCGACCGTCATCAGCATCCCAGGACGCAACGTGCCATCCGTGTTCGGCAAAATAGCGCGGACGCGAACGGTCCGTGTGGCCGGATCAATGCGACTATCAACGTTCGCGATCGTGCCTGTGAAAGTCCGGTCCGGATAAGCTGTCGTCCGAGCAGCTAGCTCTACGCCTGGCGTGATCCGCGAGATCTGCGTTTCGGTGACCGTGAAATCGAGTTTGATCTCAGATGTATCGTCTAGCGTTCCGATCTGATCACCGGGACGCACGTATTGGCCGGGGCTCGCCAACCGCAAACCAACGACGCCAGCAAAGGGCGCGCGAATGGTGCGATCGGCAATGCGCGACCCGCCAGCATTGAGACGCGCTTCAGCCGCATCGGCCGCTGCCTGAACGGTGTCGAGGCGCGCCTGCGATGCAAAGCCGCGATTGAACAATTCTTGCGCGCGCCGGAGATCCTCCTGTGCCGCTTGGTTCGACGCACGCGCCTCGGCCATGTCAGCGGCTTGCTCAACGCTCGACATCTCGACCAGCACCTGGCCCGCACGAACGCGATCGCCACTTTCAAAACGCAAGCGGCGGATCGTGTCTGCAACCTTCGGCGTCAGCACAATGCTCTCACGCGCCTGCGCGGTGCCGATGGCTTGGAGCCCGTCCGTGAAGGTGTGCATTTCGACGGCCACGGCGAGCACGTTGGTCGCGCCGCCACCTCGTCCCCCGCCACCGCCCCGGCCGCCGCCATGGGCGGGCGCAGACGCGGCCGCGCCGTCGCCGCCAAATACCGCGTCCGTCGTCGCTTTACCGACGACGACAACGAGCATCAGCGCCAGACCGGCGACGACCACCGCCGCAAAGCCAAAGCGTTTGAACAGCCCCATCATTCCGTAACGGTTCCTACACAGTAAGTTTTGCGGATGTGTGACTACGCCTGAAGAAAGTCCACCGCCATTGCGACTAATCGCGTGGTGGCTGCCACAAGCCTAGCACAAGTGCGGGCGCCGCATCCTCACCGTCCAGAGTGGCGCGCAGCCCGATCTGCCACCCACGCCCGTGGGCGTCGAACCTGACCACCGAAACCTGGGCCTTCACAGTGTCTTCGCGCGCCACGGGGGAATCATAAAAGACCTGCCCCATAGCAAGCCAACGCTCAGACGGGCGGTATCCGGCAGTCACGTCCATCCGCCCGCCAACGCAGCCGCCGACCAAAATGCGCGAGGAACTTTCCAGGTTTAGAAAGCCCCGGCCTTGGGCGAACGAATACCCGCTAAGCAAGCGCGCCTCCGCGCCGCCTTCGGAACACGTCTCCCAATCTGGTTCGGATACCCAAAGCGCCCCTACTTGCAGAGCGACCACGCTATCCGCGCGTTGGCGAACGACCCGTTTAACACCGACGAAGGCTTCGCCGCGCCAACTCTCTTCGCCACCGTCACTCCATTCACCCCACGGTGTGAACACAACGGACGTGCGCTCGCCGAGCGGCTCTTCGTAGTAGATCGCGCCTTCATAGTAGTCGCCGCCATCCTCGTGCGCGCCGACGGTTGCGGTAACAATGGTCTGCCCATGGGGCGCGACCCAAGCACCAGCCGCAGCCGGTGCAGGCGCCACCGCTGCGACAATGCCTAGGAGTCGTAGCCCGGCAGTTCGCGATCTAGCTTTCTCTTCAGCCCCGGCCACGCCAACCCCGACACCCCGCCCATGGCCTTCGCTGGGCCATTGCGCGTTTCTTCTTGTGCATCATCTGGCGCAATCAGGACGTTCTCGCGCCCTGCGCTCAATGCAGCGACTTGCTGTGCGCACGCGCGTTCAAGAAAGAAGATTCCGACGAACGCGGCGGCGGCCGATGAGCCAACAGCCAGCGTGCCGTGATTGCGCAGCAGCATCAGGTTCTTGTCGCCGAGATCTTTCACCAACCGCTCGCGCTCATCGAGATTGAGCGCCACACCTTCATAGCCGTGGAAGGCCAAGTTCGGGATCGTGAGCAAAGCGTTCTGAGTAAGCGGCAACAGGCCTTCCTTCTGCGCGGAAACGCCGACGCCAGCATCGGTATGCAAATGGATCACGCACAGCGCATCTTCGCGTGCAGCGTGGATGGCGGAGTGAATCGTGAACCCCGCCGGATTGATGTAGTATTGTGTCGGCGCGACGATGTTGCCGTCGAGATCGACCTTCACCAGCGACGAGGCCGTCATCTCTTCAAAGAAAAGTCCGTATGGGTTGATGAGGAAGTGATGGTCCGGACCGGGCACGCGCATCGAAATGTGCGTGAAGATCATGTCGTCCCAGCCGTGCAGCGCGACCAAGCGATAGAGAGCGGCGCAATCGACACGCGCTTGCCATTCTTCAGCGCTCACCCGGCCTTTAAGGGATGTTCCGGCGTCATCGGCCATTGGTCGCGCTCCGTTCGTGACTGTGTTAGTAAAACTCTAGGCCCGACTGGGCGATATGCAAAGAGCGTCCGACCTCCCCATGAAGCTCTCGTTTTCCGCCAGCGCCCGTCCCGAGGCGCAAGAAGCACTGCGGCGTTTGCGGCATACCTATGGGGAAGCCGGGGACGAGGCGGACGTGATCGTCGCCCTCGGCGGCGACGGCCACATGCTGGAGACGCTGCGCAAGCGGCTGAAGGACAAGAAGCCTGTCTACGGCATGCACCGTGGCACCGTCGGCTTTCTGATGAACGAATTTCATGAGGACGAACTGCCCGAGCGCGTCGCGAAGGCGGAGCCCATTCGAGTCCGCCCGCTCGTGGCTAAGTGCGAGACCGCAGCGGGTATCGTTGAGGAAAGAGCGTTCAACGAAGTCTCACTGTTTCGCCAAACGGCGCAAACGGCCAAGCTGCGGATCTGCATCGACGGCGCTGAGCGCCTACCCGAGCTTTCCTGCGACGGCCTGATGGTGGCGACGCCCGCCGGCTCCACCGCCTACAACTTCTCGGCCCACGGACCGATCCTACCGATCAACTCACGGC
Source organism: Alphaproteobacteria bacterium (assembly GCA_026400735.1). Classification (GTDB taxonomy): domain Bacteria; phylum Pseudomonadota; class Alphaproteobacteria; order Caulobacterales; family Aquidulcibacteraceae; genus Vitreimonas. The sequence continues at coordinate 18,711 of JAPLOL010000088.1, forward strand.
TCCTAGCGCTGACGCCGATCAGCGCCTTCCGGCCTCGCCGCTGGCGCGGCGCGCTGCTGCCACATCGGTCGGTCGTGCGCATCGAGGTGCTGGAGGCCGACCGCCGACCAGTCAGCTCCACCGCCGACAACGTCGAGACCCGTAATGTCACCGCCGTTGAAATCCGTGAGGATTCCAGCGCCGCGCTATCGCTGCTGTTCGACCCCGGCCACGCTCTGGACGAACGTATCGTTCGCGAACAGTTTGTAGTCTAAGTATTCGCGTAAACGCTCCGTTCATGAACCCCTGGTCAGCTGCGACCACATGGTTCACCCACGCAATTCTCGTTGCCTCAGCCCAGGGACGTCGCTCGGTCTGCCGAGCGCGGCGAAACCGATGGCCACACCAAAACCTGCCAAAGCCGAGATGATCGATCCGCGCAGCAAAGGCTTGCGGACGCTTGAACTCAAGAAACCGCTGTTCGACGCGGGCGCAGTTACGCGCGCCGATCAAGCGTTAGATGCGATGGGCGACGAACTTCAAGTTTGGCTCGACGCCGACATCGAGCGCTTGCAAGCGGCGCGCCTGCGCGCGGATGAGGCAACTTGGTCCCCGCTTGCGCAGGAAGACGTCTACGCCATCGCCCACGATCTGAAGGGCCTTGGCGCAACGTATGGCTCGGTGTTCGCCACACAAATCGCCGCATCGCTTTGCCGCATGATCGAGACCGATGCAGGCAAGGCGCTCGCACAGCGCGATCCCACCTTGGCCCGCGCGCACATCGATACCCTTCGCGCTTCCGTCCGCGACGGCATTCGCTCCTCTGATCACCCGATCGGCCGGGCTTTACTCCACGCTCTTGAAGCGCGAGTGGGGGATCTCGGCGTCGCGCCGCGCTGAGTACTAACGTCAGCTTTACCCTCTTCGTCCGCCCGACCTTAACCGTAGGCGTGCCATAAGCGCGTCTTCCATGAACGTGATCCCGTTCCGTCCGCGGCCACAGGCTGAGCCGCTTGCCTTCGCGATTGGCGCACGCGTTGACCTCCGTGTCGGCGCGCTTGCAGCCGGCGTCGTACGGCCCATGGACGATGCGGAAGATGCGTTCTCATACTCAAATCTAGCGCGTTTGGTGCGCGGTGCGCGCATGGCTTGGCTGGAGCGCGGCGCACACGCCGTGCTCACCCTGGCCGTGCCAAGCGACGTTCAGAGCCGCCTTGAAGCCGACTTCCTAAGCGAAGCCGCCATCGAAGCCGGCTGCACGCGTCGTAACTTCAACTTTCAGCTGAATGAGCGCGAACTCGTCAGCGCTGGCCCTGCTCTTGCCGAAGAACTTCGGGCACGCGGCTGGAACGTTGTGCTGCGCGGCGACCCGGATTGCCCGCTGCCGTTCGGCGCGAAGGCCCGCAATCTCTATTGCGAACTTGTGGTGCAGGCGCCGCTCCTACCCGATCCGTTTCTCGCCATGGACGACGGCGATCGCTCCCCTCTCGGCCGCCGCCTGCTCGCGGCTAAAGCTGCAGGCCTAGTGATCACCGCTGAGAGCGTGCTGACCACTTCCCAAGCACGCACACTCGCCATCGCCGGCTTCGACCGCGGCGGCGGACCGTTCGCTGAAGCTGGCTTACGCTAGATCGCGACGCGCTCGACTTGCAGCGCCGAGGCGTCAAGCTTCTCAAGCAGGTAATCGAGATCGTCTTTCGGCACGGACTGGAACAGCGTCAGCGTCCGCTCGAGCATGCGTTTGCGGAACGTAATGCGATCGCGCGCAACGCCCTCGCGATCAATCGAGTGATAAACTTCGATAGCTGCTTTGAATGACGGGAAAAGCCGTGGCGGTAATCCGGCGCGATCAAACGCTGCCTTCAAACCCAACGGCCCGCTATCGTGCATAAGTAGCCACATGCGCTGGTGAGCGATGCCGCCGAGTTCTGCCATCGCGTACTCAACAAAATCAATTTGCCCCAAACAAAGGCCGCGCATCAGCAGCGATGGTGTCAAGCGACCGTTCAGGTTCAGTTGCTGCACGAACTTCGGCAAGTCGCGCTGACGGCCCGCCTGCTCCACGATGTCCAACGTCGCGCGCTCGCGCGCGCCCATCGCGAGATCGATCGCGATCTGCGGCGGCAATTCATGATTGTTCACGAGGTGATCGAACAGTTCGCCCGTCACCATCGAGACAAGCTTCTCAGTCACCGCTACGGGCAGCGCCTCGCGGTAGACCATTGCTGTGGTGATTGATGAGAGACCTTCGAAGCGCGCAAGCGCCGTATCCAGGCCACCCTCGTCAAACAGCGCGTTGTCGTTCGCCAGCGCGCGCTCAACCGCTTCCGACACAGCGTAGGACGAGATCGCGCCCGTCACCGTCGTGCTCAGCGTCTCACGACTTGCGACAGCAACCTGCTTGTTCGGCGGGCAAGCGCGCACTATCGCGATCAGATCGGTATCCGTCAGCGACGGCGAATTCATGATCACTGGCAACGCAATCGAATCCACATCGCGCGACAGCTTGTTGGCGATCTCGCGCGGCAGCTTCGGCGAATTCTTCAGCGCAATCGCGAGCGAACGGCGAACAAGCACCGCCGCGTCCTGCGCCATGATGGCGATGATACCTTCGGCGTGGGCGCGTTCCTCTGGGGAAAGCTCGCCCTCATCGATGCAGCGGCAAATCTTGTGCGCTGCGTGCGCGCGCTCATCCTCCGTCGGGCCCTTGATCAGGGACCGGATGTCGCTATCGGTGAGATTGGCGCGCATCGTAACGATCGACATGTAGCGCTCACGCTCCAAGGCAGGCGGCGACTACCGCCGCACCCGTTGGGACCAACTTCGTTTGCGTCCCTTAACGAAGCCTTGATTGCGAACATTGCGAAGGAGGAACGGCCGATGCTCGAAGGACTGAAAATCGTCGAGATGGCCACGTACGTAGCGGCACCTGGCGCCGGCGGCATCATGGCCGACTGGGGCGCCGATGTAATCAAGGTCGAGCCGCCGGGCGGCGATCCGATCCGGATGTTCTTCTCATCGCTCGGCGTCGAAGAGACGATGAACCCGGTCTTCGACATGGACAATCGCGGCAAGCGCGGGATCATCCTCGACACCTCGAAGCCTGAAGGCCGCGATGCGCTGCTGAAGCTGATCGATAGCGCTGATATTTTTCTCACCAATGTGCGCCCTGGCGGCCTAGCGCGCGCGGGGCTCGATCCGGACACGGTGATGAAGCGCTGCCCGAAGCTCATCTACACAACGCTCACCGGCTACGGCCTTGAAGGCCCAGACGCGGATCGCCCCGGCATGGATCAAGCCGCATTCTGGGCGCGCTCTGGCCTTGCTGCGATGTTTCGCCCGAAGGGCGGAGATCCAGTGATGCTGCGCACGGCGTTCGGCGACCACGTTGCATCGCTCGCGATTGTCGGCGCGGTGATGGCCGCCGTTTACGAGCGCGCGCAAACCGGCAAAGGCCGCTTGATCGACGCGTCCCTGCTCCGCGCAGCGCACTATGCGGGCTCGAGCGATCTCGCCATTCAACACACGCGCGGCCGCATTGCATCCAGCCGTCCGCGTAAGAACGTGCCAAACCCTCTGATCAATTACTTCCAAACTGGCGGAAGCCGCTGGATCAGTTTGCTGCAGCGCCAAGGCGAGAAGGATTGGCCCAAACTCGCGCGCGCTTTGAAGATCGAACACCTCGTCGCCGATCCGCGCTTCGCAAATGGGCGCGCTCGGCGTGAGAACGGCGCTGAGCTTGTACCACTGCTCGACGAAGCATTCGCCGCACGTGAGTTCGACGACATCGCCGCCGCGTTGGACGCTGAGCAAATGATCTGGGCGCCGGTACTGACCGCAGCCGAAGCCATCGCCGATCCGCAAGCGATCGCCGCTGGCTGCATTGTGAAAACGCCAACACACGATGGCGGCGTCATGAATGCGCCCGCCGGCCCGATCCGTTTTCCCGGCGCTGACGACGGCCCCAAAGGTCCATCACCGCGCGCCGGCGAGCACACCCGCGCAGTGCTTACTGACGCCGGCTACACCGACGCGGAGATTGACGCGCTGTACGCCAACGGCGCCGCAGCGTGAAATAAAGCTGCAATGGAGCCCGCCTAGCGTTCGCGCCAAGGGAGGCTCGCATGCGCTGGCTTTTGGCGTTGCTCGTCGCTGGCTGCGCAAGCGCCGGGCCGATTGATCCGTCCGCAATGGACGACGCGACGTTCGAGCGCGAACTCGCGGCGCGATTCCAGTATGGCCCGCCTGAGCCTGCGCCAGGTAACGTGGAGGATCAGCGCGCGGGGCAAATCGCCGACGCCGAGTATCTCACACGCTTTCCAGAATTCGACCGCTCCTACTCCCGCGCGTCACGCACGCAAGCGGAGCGTTTGCTCGCGCAGCTGCGCACTGACGCGGGCAGCTTAAGCCACGAACAATTCGTCCTCCGGGTCGCGGAAATCGCCGCACTTGCCGACAATGGCCACACCAGCATCGGCAAGAACGCGTTCAAGAAAAACACGCCGCGCCTCCCCCTACGCACATACCAGTTCGCCGAAGGTCTCTACGTCGTGTGGGCCGCGCCGCAATTTTCCGACCTGCTCGGCGCTCGTATTGACGCCATAGATGGTCACAGCATCGAAAGCATTCATACCGCCATCAGGCGCTATGCCGGCGGCACGGACGCGCACCGCCAACGCATGCTCACCGCGATGTTGGAATCCCCAGCGCTATTACAAGCTGCCGGTCTCGTATCATCACGCGACGCGCTGACACTTCGCGGCGTACTCCTCAGCGGCGCGCCATTCGAACGACGCATAGAGGCCGAACAGCGCGATCGCTCCGCTTGGGTCTCAAGCTCCCAGCGTCTGCTGTTTCCCGTCTGGGAAGACGCGCCAATGGTGAGCTTGATGCGCGATGGCGACACACTGCCCGCCTATCTGCGTCACCGCACCGAGCTATTCTCGCTTGAGAGTCTTCCCGACGACGGTCTCTACATCGGCCTCTCACATAACGCCGATACGGATGAAACGCCGATTGCTACATTCCTTCACAGCGCCGCAACACGCATCCGCGCCGAGCACCCCGCCTACGTCGTTCTCGACATGCGCATGAACGGCGGCGGCGATTACACCACGACCTACGCCTTTGCGCGCGCGCTGCCACAGACCGCAAACGGCGCGCCAATCTACGTGTTCACCTCGCCGTGGACCTTCTCGGCCGCGATCACGACTGTGGCCGCGCTGAAAGACGCCGGCGGCGACCAGGTCATCATTGTGGGCGAGGCCGTTGGTGATCGACTGGACTTCTGGGCAGAAGGCGGTTCCTTCAATCTGCCCAACGCTTTCGTGCAGGTGCATTACGCAACCGGCCGGCACATCTACGACGGCCCCTGCTCAGATCGCGCAACGTGCTTCTGGCTCAATGAGCGCTATCCCGTGCGCGTTCACACGTTGGTGCCGGATATCGCAGCGCCGCTGACATTCGCCGCTTACCGCGAGCGACGTGACCCCGCGCTCGATGCCGTGCTGGTGAGAGAAGCTAGACGCCGTTCGTCCGCGCGTACGCACTAAGGGCTTGCAGCGGATTGCGCTGATTTGTCTGCTCGTCGTCACCACCACGCAGGAGCGGCAGTAGTGCAAAGGCAAACAGCGCGCGCGCGAGTTCTGGCGACATCGCCTCCCCCTCGCGACCGTATTCCAGTTTGCCGCCCTGAACTTGCGTAGGCTGCGCGGCGCCCATGCTGGCGTCGGCATCGAGTTGCAAACGATCAAGAAGACCTTGCGCGCTGCGCGGTTGGCCGCTCGCATAAAACAGCCCACGATTGGCCGCCGCCTCGCGCGGAAACAGCGACACCGCATTCGGCGCGCCTTGCTGCGCCGCCTCAATCAATCGCAACGCACCGCCCGGACCCATCACGTGGGCCGCATAGAGCTCACCGGCGTTCGGAGGTCTGCCGAGCCGCGATTGCAGCGTTGTCGCATTTTCCCGCGCTAGCTCGGCCGCCATGCGCGCTGAGATTTCCGGGTCGCTGCGTAGCGCAAGAATATCGCGTCTCGTTTGCGCGTTGGCGCCGTTTTGAAGGGCGGTCGCCTCAGCGCCCAACCCGTGCTCGGCGCCGTGACGGCGGACCATGTCGAGCCACGTGCTGTCGATGAACTGAAAGAGGCCTTGGGCGCTCGACGTACTCGCCTGCGCGTTTGGATTGAGCGCGCTCTCGCGGCGGGCGGTTTCAACCAACAGAGAGAAGTTCACGCCCGTCGCGTCCGCAGCACGGCGGATCGCAGCGTGCACGGCTTCTTGTCCGGCTGGCGCGATCGGACTTGTCATGCGCCCGGCGTCGGCCCGTTTGGTAAATGCGCCGTTAACCCGCGCGGCGTCGTACCCAACCCATTCGGTACGGGATCAAAACAAAGCCTGCCAACGTGACGATCAGCGCCGTCAAAGTTGTGAGGATCAACAGGCCAGTGTTGAAGTTCTCGTGGTCTCGCCAATCCATGATGTGGAGCGCCCAGAGCGCATCATAGACGCGCCACAGATCCGAGCGCCGCGCTGTGACGCGCGCGGTATCCGCCGCGACGTAGACCGCAAGCCCCTCGCTGTCGTCAAACGCTATGCGCCAAGCAGGCAACACGCCACGATATTCCGGAGTCTCCTGCGTGACCAATCGGCGCTCACGCACACGCGGACCGCCAGTGACGTAAGCTTGCGCAATCTGCTCGGCCGCTTCGGCGCTAAGCGGTGACGCGACCCGCCAGTCAGCCAAATCAATCAAGATCGGACGGCGCTCAGCAAACTCGGCGACGGCGACAGGCTCGCCAAGCACATCACGCTCGTACGTCACGCGTGTCGGTGCCTCGGGCAACAACGATGTAACATCCAGCAGCGGCGCGGTCAGCGTGACGGCTGGATGTTCGGCGATGCGGTGTTCGCTGCGAACCTGCGCTATCGGAAACACCGCAAAAAACAGGCCCGAGCCAAACCAGAAGAGGATTTGAACGCCCACAATCAGGGCGAGCCATTTATGCGTCCAGGAGGCAATCGACTGCAGTTTCATAGGGCACGCACAATCTCGGCTGCGCGCCCGGCGTCAATGCGGCCGTTACGCGTCTTCGCCAACCGACACGGTCTGAAATTGCAAATCCGCTTCAAACCCCAGAGGCGCGAACCGGGTTTCCACCGCTCCCCCCAGTTCGCCACGCAGCACACCATCGATGAGCTTGCTGCCAAAACCGGTGCTCGCAGGCGGTGAAACGACCGGTCCTCCGCGCTCCCGCCAATGCAGCAACATCGAGCCACCGTTGCTCCGCCAACTCACATCGATCGCGCCGGCGCCAGAATAGGCGCCGTACTTGGCCGCGTTTGTCGCCAATTCGTGCACGACCAAACCCAACCCGACAGCCGCGCGCGTTGAGAGTCGCACAGGCTCGCCGGTCAGCGTCAACGTGCGCCCGAGCGCTGTGTCGCAACTATAGGGCAGCAGCTCTGCCTCCAAGATCTCGCGCAGATCCGCCGTGCCGCGCGCATCCTTCATAAGCAGATCGTGACTTTTGGAGAGCGCCACGAGCCGGGCCTGGAAAGACCTGTTGAACGCAGAATAGTCCGCAGCATGGCGCCCAGTTTGCGTCGCGATAGAGAGCACGGTTGAGAGCGTGTTTTTAATGCGATGACTCATCTCTTTCATGAGAAGAGTGCGGCGCTCCTCGGCCATCTTCATATCGTGGATGTCGACCTGCACACCGTCCCAGACGACGCTGCCGTCCGCGAGCATTCGAGGCGCCGATGCGACTCGATACCACCGCACTTCGCCATCTGTCTTTCTTATGCGCGCGTCCGCTTCGAACGGCTTCATGGCCGCGAATGCCGCCTCCTCCGCGGCTGCAAAGGCTGCGCGGTCCTCTTCGATAATTTGGCTGTGCAGTAAGTGTGGATTGGCAATCGCCTCTTCGGCATCGACACCGTTCAATTCCTTGCAACGGCTCGAGACGAACGAGAAACGGCGCGCGCCGCTTTCATCGCGCACGATCTGATAGATCATGCCGTAGGGAAGATTGTCGGCCAGAGCGCGGAGCCGCGCTTCACTCTCACGCAGTTCGGTTTGAGCGCGCCGCTGATCGGTTACATCGACGTTGACGCCGATCATTCCGGTGAACACGCCACCGGCGCTGAAGCATGGCTCCGCATGAGTTTCCAGAATGCGTGTCTCGCCATCAAAGCGGCGATACCGCGCCTCGCATCGAAATGGTTTGTGCTGAGCCATGCCGTCCGAGAACGGCCCAAAGACTTTCGGTGCGTCCTCTTCCAGTAACGTCGACGACCACGTGAACGTGCTGATGTCCGTCACGCCCCAAAACGCGCGCTGCGCCTTGTTCAAATAAATACACTTGCCGTGCTCATCGCCCCGCCAAAGCATGGCAGGCGCGTGCTCTGCGACACTGGCAAAGCTCTCGTCCGCGGCGCGGCTGAGGTCGTCCACTTGTAGTCAGCCTCCCCTGTCCGCCAAGCCGCGGACGCACCAATCCTCTAGCGCTAAACGTTCCCCGCCCTCTGTAGTTCCAAAGTTTGGAACTAATAACTTTTTGGCAGGCCTAAAACGCGCTCGGCTATGAAGTTCAGGATCATTTCCCGGCTCACCGGCGCAATGCGGGCGATCATCGCTTCGCGGAAATAGCGTTCGACGAAGTATTCCTTCGCATACCCCATCCCACCGTGTGCCAGCACCGATGACTCGCACGCACGAAAGCCAGCCTCCGCGCCGAGGTACTTGGCCGCGTTCGCTTCAGCGCCGCACTCTTTGCCGGCGTCATAGAGCGCCGCCGCCTTGAAGGTCAGCAAATTTGCGGCCTCAAGCTCAGCCCAAGCCTTTGCCAGGGGATGCTGGATACCTTGGTTCTGACCAATCGGCCGACCGAACACGACGCGTTCTTTTGCGTACTGCGCGGCGCGCTTCAAAGCTGCGCGGCCAAGGCCGATCGCTTCCGCCGCAAACAGCACGCGCTCCGGGTTCAACCCGCTCAACAAAATCTTGAAACCAGCGCCTTCTTCGCCGATCAGCTCAGCGTTCGAGACTTCGAGGTCTTCGATGAAGAGCGTGTTGCACTCAACGGCCTTGCGTCCCATTTTCGGGATCGGTTGCGCTTCAATGTGCTTGCGATCGAAGTCGGCGTAGAACAGCGACAAGCCTTCAGTCGGACGCTTCACCTGATCCTTTGGTGTCGTGCGCGCGATAATCAGAATCTTGTTCGCCCGCTGCGCATTGGTCGTCCAGATTTTGCGGCCGTTGATGCGATAGCCGGAATTGGTACGCTCGGCGCGTGTCTCAAGGCTCGATGTGTCGAGTCCGGAGTTTGGTTCGGTGACGGCGAAGCAGGCTTTATCCCTGCCGTCCATCGCAGGCGGCAGGAAGCGCTGCTGTTGCTCCGGCGTGCCGAACTTCACGATCGGCATAAGGCCGAAAATATTGAGATGGATAGCGCTCGCGCCGGAAAAACCTGCGCCGGATTGCGCGACGGTCTGCATCATGAGCGCCGCTTCGGTGAGCCCAAGCCCCGCGCCGCCAACACTTTCCGGCATCGCCACGCCAAGCCAGCCGCCTTCGGCGATATCGTTCACGAATGCATCGGGAAACTCGCCCGAATTGTCGACCTTCAACCAGTAATGATCGTCATACTTGGCGCAGATTTCCTCGATCGCGTGTTTGATCGCGGCTTGTTCTTCGGTGAGGTCGAGGGCGAACGTCATGATTGCTCAAATCTCTCAGGCGACAGCGCCGCCCAGGCAGGCGGAATCTCGTTACCAAACACATACGCGGTTATGATCTCGGCCGTAATGGGCGCCATGAGCCAACCGTCACGTGAGTGACCAGCCGCCAACATGACCCCGTCACTGTTCGGCCCAATCAGCGGCCAGCCGTCAGGCGACATTGGCCTGATCCCCGCCCAAGCCCGCTCTGTCAACTTCACTTCTTCAGGCAGAAGCCGATCGGCAGCGGCATGCAGATCGGCGATCTTGGTGCGATCCACCTTGCGGTCAAACTTGTCGAGTTCGAGCGTAGCGCCAATCACGGTGTCGTCGCGTCGTTGCGCCAAGTAGAAATCGCCGGCGCGCAAGTTCGGCTTTAGCCGCGTCTCTAGCTCGACCGCAGCCACCATACCTTTGCCCGCACGCACATGCTTCAACGCCGGCGCTGCTTTCATCATGCCTTCATTGGCCCACACGCCCGGCGCCAAGACGACCATGTCCGCCTCGAACACTTTGCCTTCGTGCGTAGCAGCGCTCGTCGCTGTGACCTCCCACACGTCAGTATCGTAGAAGCGCAATACCCCAAGCGCATGCGCCTGCATGGCAAGCCCGGTCAGCATCCGCAGAGGATCGGCCGTTCCTTCCGCCTCAACGAACAGCGCATGCTCGACCTTTGAGCGAAACCCGGTCCGCTTGCGAAACTCGCCAGCGGACAAACTCTGCGCCTTCTTGCCGAGCCGCGCAGCATTCGCGGCAAAGGCAGAAGCGGACGCTGCGTCGGAACGCACAACCACCGCACCATCGAATCGAACAGCATCGGCCCACTCGGCGCCACTCTGCATCGCTTGCCAGAGTTCGAACGATTCAAGCGCTACCGCCTCGTGCGCACTCGGTTCATCGCCAACCGGCGCCAACATGCCGGCGGCCGCCGCCGATGCTATCGGTGTGTAGTAAGTCGGATGCTCGTGGCCGCTTTCGAGCAACCACACGCGCGCGCCGCCTTTGCGCAAACGTATCGCACAGAATAAGCCGATAGCGCCGCCGCCAACGACAATGACGTCCTTCATAGCCGCCATGTCCACCGAATTGACGCGCCACGCAAGGCGTTCGAACCGCGCGCTAAGGCTTCTTGGTCTTCGCCGCAGTCTTCGATACGGCTGCAATCGCTTCCGCACCTGCGACCAGCAGCGCTTCCGCAGTGACATTGGCGCCAAGTGCTTTGGAGAGGGCGTGCGCGGCGCGCTCCAGCCGCTCCCATGTCTTCGCGTCAATCCGCACGCTCTTCGTGGCGGGCTTTCGCGTCTGCTTCTTCTTCCGGCTCACTGCGCGCAGTGCGGTCTTCATGCGATCGACGTGCGCGCGATCCTTGTCTTTCTCAACTTCGGGCAAACGCGCGTAAGGCTTGAACAACGCCTTTGGTTGCGTCTTGTCGCCTTTGTTTCGCTTCATCCAGCAAACGTGGACATAGTCCGACGCCGCTTCGCGATCATCTGGAAAGCGCTGCACAGCGTCAAATGCATCATACGCGGCGCGCTTGTTATCGGCCTTCGCTCTGGGATCGAGGCTCGCCCATGGTTTATTGATATCAACCATGACGCCGCCGCGCCGGCGCATGCGCGGCTGGCCGCGTTGCTCGGGATTTGTTTCAAGCAGATTTTTGCGCCACGCGTTGTGTGAACGCGTGGCGAAATAGTCCACCGCCGCCTCCCGAACGGGATCGGCTTTCTTAGCTTTTGCGGCGCGAGCCATAGCGCCACCTTAGCAATAACTCTTTAGGAAACGGCAAATCCGTTCGCCATTTAGGCGCCGCGCCACTCCGGCAAGTCAAAGTTCGGGTCGGGATAAGTCGCGTCCACAAAGGTGCGTCCGGCCGCGATCCCAACCTCCAAAAGCAGATCGAGATTTTCTTTCTTGCCGTTATCCATGTGATCCAGCGCCTCAAGCGCCTCTGCCGCGAGTTCACGGCCAAGCATGCGCTCCAACGGCGTCATCGGCGGGACCGGATCGCCGCGCCGTTTGACCTTGGGCTTTGTGTCCAACACCACATCAATGCGTTGATAGTCGAGCACAGGCACGCCGCTCACGCAGACACCACGCATATCCCCGATCTCGGAATTCACGCGCCAAGGCCGTTTTGGCTCGGACAGCGCTTGCATCATCATGATGCCTTGCACTTGCGTATCGTAAACCATCGCGCGCAGTGCATGCACGCCACGCAAACCAGGCGGCAGGCCCTGAAAGCTCTTGCCATCGACGCTCGGGCGGCGCGCGCCGGTGCCGCAAGATGTCATCATCAGATTGTCGGCGCCTCGTTTCCAACCAAATTTGTACGACGGCTCCAGCGCCAACATGAACAATTGCATGCTGGGATTGTTGTTCGCGCTCACCGCACCGTCGACGAAGTAGCCCTTTTGAATTGGTCGCCGCTTTTCGTCGAACTCGATATCGATCGTGATCTCATCAAAGAACGTCGGCGCCGCGGCGCTCGCGAGAACGAGGTCAGCCAATCGATAACGCTTGTTCGGGAAGACCCCGGTATCACCGGGCGGATCGTAAAACATGCCGAGCGGATGGTTGGTCACAACCCATGCAGAGCCCGTATCGATCCGCTTGGCGTGAATGGCGAGACCGGTCTTTAGATCGTCTGATCCGATCGTCTTAGTCGACAACACCGAATGCAACGCTCGCCGTAACTTCTTTGATTCGAATTTTGATTGCAGAAAGACGCCGTCACCAACGCTCTTGCCGAACACTTCTGGTCCTAGACTTTGATAGAGCGCGATGAGCTCATCGACACTCAGACCAAGCGCTAACCCGGCGGAGATGATTGCCCCCGTCGAGGTGCCCCCGATCAGGTCGTAATAGTCGGATAGTCGAAAGCTCGCGGGTCCGTGCGCGCGCCGGCGCAACTCATCTTCGAGCGCCTTCAACATTCCAAGCGTCAACAATCCCTTCACGCCGCCGCCGTCGAGCGCAAGGATACGCTTCGGGCCGGTATCGGGCGAAAGGTGCTCGAACAGTGTTTTCGACATAGGTCCCCGCAGCCCTCTTGTAGCCGCGCAACCGCGTCAAAAGAAGGCCAGCGACGCCGGATCGCGGCCCAAATGCACCGCTTTGAACTCCGCCGCGAGGAATAATCCACCGGCGACATACACTGCAGCGCCGCGCGCTTTCGAAAGCGCCAATCGACGCGCCTCAGCCACAGACTCCGCCAGGGTGATTTCGGCCGAGGGGTTCGCGTTCTGCGCGTGTACTGCGACGGATGCCGGCGGAGCGCCCTTGTGCCGCGCGGCGGCGCAGATGATCTGTTGAAATGACGGCGCCAGCCGCTGGATGATCGCGGTCGCCTCCTTATCCGAAGAGACACCGCAGACAAGCACTCCAGCGCGATCGCCGCGCATCGCTTGAAATCCCTCCAACGCGCGCATCACACCATCCGGCGTGTGACCAACATCGATCACAACGAGAGGATCGCCGCTCAAAACTTCTAGCCGGCCCGGCCATCGCGTCGCGGCGAACCCGTCGGCGATTTGTGTGTCGCTTATAGGCGCAATGGCCTTTGCCAACCTCAAGGCCAACTCTGCATTGCGACGCTGATACTCGCCCACAAGTGGAAGCTCGTGGGTCGCACTGCCAACGAAGCAAACGTGGACCTTGTGTGCTGTGCAATAGTCATCAATCGCCTCTCGAACGCGCGATCCATCAGGCGCAGCTATCTCGCTGACAAAAAGCGTCGCGCCGTCCGGCGCCGCGGCAACCTTTTCCACCGCGATAGCGTCGAGCGTGTCGCCCAACAGCGCCGTGTGCTCGAAATCGAGCGCAGTCAGCGCCACGTGCTGCGCTTGAATCAGCTTCACCGGATCAAGCCGCCCCCCAATGCCCGCCTCCCATACGGTGGAAACGCACCCCCGAGCCGCAAACCAATCGGCGGCGATCAAGAATAGAAACTCAAATCCTCCGATCGCAGCAGCCATCCCGCACGCGTCAATCGCAGCGGTTACGCGTTGCCAGTGGGCGCCCAATTCTTCGTCGGAGATGTCGTGCTCCCCGACCCGAAACCGTTCGTTCAGTGAAAACAGGTGCGGCGAGGTGAAGAGCCCGACATTTTCATCGACTTGGCGCAGCAGCGAGGCGCACATCGCGGCTGTAGAACCCTTACCGTTAGAGCCGACGACCACCGCGGCTCTCGCGCCGAACAAGTCCAACTCAACGCCAAGGCTTGTCGCAACGGCGACGCAACGCTCAAGCCCCGGCCCAGCGCCAAATTTCGGATAGGGCACGCGCCAGATGGTCACCTAAAGGCCGCTTCGAAGTTTGCGCGCCAAATCTCAATAATGAGATCCCAGCGGTGATTGTCCTCCAGCGTTGCGATCATCGGATTTGAGTTCACCTCGATGACCGTAAACTCACTGAGCTGCGGGCCACCCGCAAAAATGTCCACAGCTGAAAGCCGAAGCCCTATAGCTTGCGTTGCCCTCAGCGCGATGTTCGCCAACACCCGCGCCGCGCCATCACGCAGATCAATGGCGCCGCCACCGGCGGATCGGTTAGCCGGCCCATCGAGAACAACATGCGCATCTTTCTCCGGCACGTCGTTGGCTTCGATCTTCTTGCCGTCTTGATCTCGGCCAACTGGCTTCAGCGGCGCCTCGGGCGTGCGCGCAAGCGCGGAAACGAGCGCTTCGAGCGTCGTTTGGCCGTCACCCCGAACGGACGGAAGTGTCTTGCCGTACGAAAACAATGCCTCGCCGTTAAGGACGAACACGCGAAATTCCGGCGCACGCACATACGGCTGAACAAGAATGGCGAAATGCTCGCGCGAGACGCGCCCCATGTACTCGCCGAACGCTTCAGCGCTGTCGATCACCTCAGCGTAGAGCCCGTTGGAAGCAGAGAGCGGCTTGCAGAAGACTGGATATTCAGCCTTCGCCGCATACGCCAACGCATCCTCCGGCTCGCGACCCGGCGAGCGCATTTCCGCCCATCTTTTCGTCACGAAGAACTTCTCGCCGGGCAGCACCGATACGCCCGCTTGCCGCAGCACTTCGGCGCAGAACGCCTTGTCGCGCGCGATCGACGCGGCGCGCGCATCATTCAGCGCGTAGGGTGTCCCTGCGCCCGCAGCGAACGTTGCCACGCGCGCGCCATCGCGCACTTCGAACAAATACCCATCAGCGCCATCGAGCGAGCGAAACGTGTAACCGCACGCTTCAGCCGCGCGCTGCGCGTAGCGCGCCTGTGCGCTGATGAGATTGGCCGGCGAGGACGGTAACGAGTCGGTCACGCGCGCCTTCTGGAGGCGAAGCTGCGCTCATGCGCAGTGAAAATGGTACCGCCTCCCGGGCTCGAACCGGGGACCCCTGGTTCCACAAACCAGTGCTCTAACCAACTGAGCTAAGGCGGCATTGTTAAGGGCGCGGAACCTAGCGGCTCGCCTTGGCCGAAGCAAGGCGAGCCGAAACGCTAGTTCCGGGGCGTTAGACCGGGCCCCAACCTTGTTCGTTGATGTAATTGCGGATGCGCTGGATGCGGTTATCCGGGTTCGGGTGGGTCGACAAAAACTCAGGCGGACGCGAACTGCCACCCTGCTCCATGCGCTGCCAGAACGGGATCGCTTCCTTTGGATCGTAGCCGGCTGAATGCATGTAGCGGATGCCGAGAATGTCAGCCTCGGACTCTTGCTCGCGCGAGAACGGAAGGCTGATCCCCACTTGTGCGCCGAGTCCGAGCGCCGCCGCCGCGAGGTCACTGTTCGTCGCAGCGCCTGCAATCTGCACTGCCGTCTGTGTCGCCATTTCGCGGCTATAGCGCTCAGCGGCGTGACGGCCAGTAACGTGGCCTGTTTCGTGGCCAAGCACTGTCGCAATCCAATCGTCGCGTTCGCTGATCTCGTAGAGCCCGCGATAAAAACCGACCTGTCCGCCGGGCAGCACAAATGCATTCTTCTGCGGGCTATCGAACAGCACGAATTCCCACGTTTGATTGCCACGTCCCGCCGCCTGCACGACGCGGCGACCGACCGTTTCCAGGCGCCGTTGCGCCGATGCGTTGCGCCATTCCGGCGTTTGCTGGCGCACTTGAGCCCAAGATTGTAACGAAGCCTGTTGAAGCTGCGCGTCGTCAACGATGATGAATTGGCTGCGCCCGGTTTCAGGATTGGTCGTCTCGCAACCAACGAGCGCCAAAGCAGCCGCGCTCGCCGCAGCGCCCTTCAAGAGCCCCCGGCGATCCAGATAACGCAGGGAGGAGTGGACGGAGTCCGTCCCGCAGAATTCTTGGCACATGGTCTGGGTATCCTCCTGGGAGCTCGGCGGCCTGGTAGACCTATTTTCGGCCCCTGGGCGCGCGAAGCAAGGGCCGTTTCGCCTGCGTGATGCCGACTTCAGCTCGCCGTGGACAGGCCAGGGCGACCCCGCTATAGAGCCACGCTCCGAAAGCGGCCCCACCTCCATGGGGCCCGCTTCTCCGGCCGCCTGGGTAGCTCAGTTGGTAGAGCAGCGGATTGAAAATCCGCGTGTCGCTGGTTCGATTCCGGCCCCAGGCACCATTTTCTACGCTCGCGTAGCGAGTGAGGGACGGTGTCCTCCGAAGCCTCGGCGAAGGAGAACCTGCGTATCCCCATCCGCGAGCTTCGGACGGCTGAAGCCATTTCCCCCGGCCATAGTCCTGCTGCGATCTTTGCCCACGGTCCGGACCCATGAATCTTTTGCCTTCTCGACGCGCCGTCACCGCTAGCGGCCTCCTGCTAACGTTCTCAGCCCTCGGCAGCGGCGCCCAGGCGCAGACCACGAACACCGATACGCTGAGCATCGGCGATCCGTCGGCCCCGGTGCAATTGGTCGAGTACGCCTCGATGGCCTGCCCGCACTGCGCACACTTTCACGCGGAGAACTACGCGCAGCTGAAAACCAACTACATCGACGCCGGCCGCGTGCGCCTCACCATGCAGGAGATGCTGACCGAGCCGGCGATCGCCGCGTTCGGGATGTTTCAACTCGCACGCTGCGGCCAAGTCGACGGCGCCGAATATTTCCGGCGCATGGGCATTTTGTTCGACCGCCAACACGCCATCGTCAGCGGCGGCACCGTTGGCGCGTTGATCGAAAGCCTCGTAGCCACCGGCGGCGAGTGGGGCCTTAGCCGTGAGCAAGTCATGGCGAGCCTACAGGACGAGGCTGGCCAGCAGCGCATTTCGCGTTCGATCGAAGCCGCTAACGCCGCGGGTGTCACGGCGACGCCGACATTCTTCATCAACGGCCAACGCGCGCCGGACACCTTCGTCACGTCCGCAGGCTTGATCAGCGCACTCGACGCGGCGCTCGCGCGCTGACTCTATTGCTGTCGCGCGGAGGCCCGCGACGCTGCTTCCACCTGTGCAATACGCGGCGTGATATCAGCCAAGGCGCGGCCGCTGTTGTCATGTGCATACGTCAGCTCACCAAACGGACCACGCGCCCCGAACGGCACCACTACGCCGCCACGCGGTGACCGCGGGGCCAAGCGGGCATCGAGACGCCGGTTCGGCAAATCGATCACCGCAATGCCGGGAATGCGCAGATCGGTGGTGTTCATCGACAACGAATCTGAGGCCAACACGCCATCGGCAATGGCGAACGTTGCTGAAAGCCCCTGAAACGGCGTCCGCGCTTCTGGCGCAATCAGCTCACCGCGAAGCGCGTTTCGGATGGTTGTCGCGACGCCGCCGAGATCGACCCCGCGCAGAACACCTGAGACGACTTCGATATGCGCGTACCCATCGGTGCTGTTGATCATCTCGCTCTGCGTGCGTCCCTGAACGCGCACGTTCAGCGAAAGCTCAGCACGTCCTTCGATCGCGCCGAAATTGAACGCATCCGTGAGGAAGCGCTGCGCATCGAGGTTCGTGAACGCCAGATCCTGCACCATGCGCGTCATCGGCTCGCGCGCATCGATCTCAAATCGCCCACGCCCTGAACCGCCATAAAGCGACACGTTGTGCACAGTGGCCGCCATAAACCCATCGTTCAGCACGAGATTGAGACGACTCGACTCCACGCGCATGTGCTGGATCAGCACCGCGTGCGTGACCAATTCGAGATCCGCGTTGAAGGCCTTCAAACCTGAGAAATCGATCGGCGCTTCACTTGGCGCGACGCGCACGTCAACCGCGCGCGGCGCAGCTTCGACCGTCGCGATTTCGGCTGTCGCCTGCGACGCCTGACCGGCATCCGGCATCGCTGCAGCAACTTCGGCTTGCCCCTCAGGCGGCGGTGGTGGCGCTTCACCCGAAAGGTACGGGTTCAAGTCAAAGTCGAAGAGTTCGAGACGGCCGCT
>JAPLOL010000075.1 GCA_026400735.1 Alphaproteobacteria bacterium
CGCGCTGGCCTCACGCAACTGGTCGAAGGCCAAAAGGTCAACTTCCAGACCCTGCCCGACACCAAGGGCAAAGGTCCGAAGGCCGTGAACCTGAAGGTCAACGACTAAGTCGTCGGAGCTCTGAAAATGCTAAGGCCCGCCGGAGTGATCCGGCGGGCCTTTTGCTTTGTCCCTCTTCCCTCGCTCAGAGGCCGTTAGCTCACTGGAGCGGCATGAAGATCTCAATGCGCGGCGGCCGCGTCGCGTCGCCCGGATCGACGACGGTGTGCCACGGCAATGCATCCTCGCGCTTTGCGATACGGTGGGCCTGCAGATAAGCGTCCATCTGTGCGTAGGCGGCGCCGACATTGTTGCGATCGCCAGCGACCAGCACGTGCATGGCCTGCCCCGATGGCGTCTCACCGACCTGCACGCCGACAACCGTCAGCGGACGAGCGCCGGCGTATGGGTACCCGACACGGTAAGTCATGCGCTCAGCGGTTTGCTCAGTAACGACGCGCGTCAGCGGGCCGGCAGCGGTCAGTTGATATTCGCTCATGAAGCGTCGGACTTGATCGAGACCCAAGGCTTCGGCGCGTTCGATCTCTTCTGGATTGCTGGCCGCCGTTTCGACCACCGAGTACACGAACGGCTGTGCTTCGATTTCATCGAATTGCGGGTTTAGCGCCTCGAAATTCACGTTTGGCAGCTGTTCCGCCAGCGTCTTCAGACGCGCCAAGCCGCTGTCGAGCTCCTTTTGGATCACGCCGCGCAAGATGAGGTTCATGTAACGGCACGGCACGTTGATCCAGCCAGCGCCGCATTCGGCGGTAACGGTCCAAGCGACAGCGGTGCCACCATCGACGGTGCGCAGGATCATCTGGGCGTTGAGCGTCGCGCGTTCGCCCATTTCGAGGATGCTTTGCACCTCCTCGTTCGGGATTGAGCTGACGATCGACATCCGGCCGGAGCCAACTTCGCGCACGTCGGACGCCCAGCGCATGGTTTGGCCGGCGCCAGGCTCGCCTGAGAAAGTATAGTCCGCGTCAGGATCGCGCGCGTAGTACGGCGACCATTCCTTCGCGATCTTGAGGTCGTTCACCATAGCAAACACGGCGGCGCGCGGGCGCTCCACCGTCACGGTGCGCGTCACCTCAAGTGTGTTGGGAAGTAAAAATGTGCCGACAGCGAAAAGCGCGCCCAAAACGAGCGCGATCACCAGCAGCAATCCTAGAAACCATCTCATGCGCCAGCCCCCGCGCGGAAGCTCAAGGACTTAGCATTGGTGCGGACTCGCCGCCACGACGCGCCTTGCATGCTTGCATGGCGCGGCTCTGCCTCGCGCCAAGCGCGAACCCTTAAGATCATCTTGTGCGTCATCACCCAACCCGGACGACGCCCTCCCAGCCAGGATTGGGTTAACACGGCGAAAGGCTAGCCGTCAGCCCGCTGCTGCAGATGCTCAGACGCGTGTGGCGTCCCAGACATCAAATTCGTGCGCGATGCAGCGTTCCATCATCTCGCGCCAGACCGGCTCGGCGATGGCCCAGGACAGGCCCATGCGCTCGGCCTCGGCCTTCACGTTTGCCAGCACCTGATTGATGCGGGCTTCGTCGCGCACCACATCGCGGCTGGGCTTTATCCGGGCTGCGGCGTGCATATAACCCTGGCGGCGGGTGATGAGCGCGACCAGCATGCGGTCGATTTCATCGACGCCGGCGCGGACGTCGAGCATCGTCTTGCAGTCGTTTGGATCGAGCGCTTCAAAGCGGTTGTCCGCCTCCGGCTCGATACGGTTGAGGTTTTTCATGTGGATACCGTGGCGGGAGCCGCCTTTCCCGTCCAGGGGGCGCGGGGCCGCAGGACGATAGGTTCCACCTCACCTGTCTTGCCCCTCTCTGGGATCAGGCCGCGCCCAACCCCATTTGTGAAGATACACTGACGACTCGATGAGCGGCGCCGACAAACCCATCACGCC
>JAPLOL010000037.1 GCA_026400735.1 Alphaproteobacteria bacterium
GAGACGGGTCCTGGTACAGATTTTCGTTCGCGATAACAACGTCGATCAGGCGTTGAAGGCGCTCAAAAAGAAGATGCAGCGGGAAGGCACTTTCCGCGAAATGAAGCGTCGCAATCACTACGAAAAGCCGTCTGAAAAGCGTGCGCGTGAACGTGCGGAAGCTGTCCGCCGCGCCCGCAAGCTCGCCCGCAAGCGCGCGCAGCGTGAAGGTCTCCTTCCGCGCCCGCCGGCGAAGCCGCGGTAAGAGCCAAACTCTGAAGCGATTGGAATTCGAAAACGCCGCCCCTCACCGGGCGGCGTTTTTTATTGGTCTGCGGCGAGGCGCATCATCAGCGCCGAGGCATCGGCCAGTTGCGCGCGCTCTTCGCGGCTGAGTTTTGCGATGCGCGTGTTCAGCAGCGCGAGGCGGCGCTTGCGGCCCTCCTCCATCAGCGCACGGCCTTTGGCGGTGACTTCAATGCGCAAGCCACGCTTGTCTTCGCGATCGGCGCGTTTGGCGACGAGACCAGCAGCTTCGAGGTCGGTGACGAGCTTGGACATGGTGGCAGGCGTGACTTGCTCGGCGCCGGCTAGGCTCTTCAAACTTTGCGGGCCACCGAAGGTGAGCACGGAAAGAGCTGAGAGCTTTGGCGCGGAGACGCCGGTTTCGTCGTCAGCCACGCGCACGGTGCGCAACAGCCGGATGGCGGCGCGGTGGAGCGCTGTCGCGACTTCGAGTGAATCCGTGCGGGCCATGGCGATGTCGAATCTCGCTTGACTTAGTTAGTTAGTCAAACTAATTGTTTTGATGGGAGATTGAAGCCATGAATGCAGCGCCGCAGATGCTCACTGGGATTTGCCAGGTCGCGCTGGCGAGCGCCGATCCGGGCGCGCTGGTGGCGTTCTATCGCGACACGCTGGGCTTTCCAGTGCTGTTCGAAACCAATGGCATGACGTTTTTCCAATCCGGCTCGACGCGGCTGATGATCGGCGCTGGGCATCCGGGTCAGCAAATCGGTGGCGATGCGGTGCTCTACTTCGAACCGCGCGACTGGAGTTCGGTGGAGAGTACGCTTGAAGCCAAAGGCATCGCGTTTCTGCATCCGGCGCAAAAGCTACAAGAAGCGCCCGGACGTGAGCTGATGCTACGCGCGTTCAAAGATCCAGAAGGTCACACGCTGGCGATCATGGGCTGGCGCGCGGTGTGATGGTCGCTTTTCGCCGATAGCAGCCTTTGCTCGGTGGTCGAAAATCGCCGAGGATGTGGATGTGAGCATCTACCTACAGACTTGGCTTATACAAATCGCAGCAATGCTTGCGCTGCTGGTGGGCTTCTTTGCCCAGAATGGTTGGCCGTTCGCGCTGGGCATCGCGTTGTTTTTCGTCGCAGCATTTTGGCCGCGCTGCCCGCAATGCAAACTGGCGACGTTCTGGCGCCGTGGGCCTAACGACCCTGATCACTTCGTCTACTACCTCGGAAAGCGGCTTCCCGGTCGATCATGCTCGCGATGTGGCGAGGACCTCACCCTCTAGAAGTGTCCGCGATGGGCCAACGACCGACGCGCTCAGTCCTTCGGCTTACGTCGCCCACTGGACAGGCCCATTTGGCCGACGACGCCGGCGCGGAACACGAGTGACGCGAGAAAAAGGATCAGCATCACGGTTAGGATCATCAGCCCGCCCTGTCCGACGATTTCGATCCAACTCAGACCTGAAGGCGCGCGGATTAAAAGCAGAAATGGCGTGAACAGCGGAAACCAGCTGGCCATTTCGATGATCGGCGCGTTGGGATTATCGAGCGCGGGCGTGATCAGCATCATCGGCAGCGCAAGGAAAAGCGCCACGGGGCCGAGCAAAGTTTGCGCTTCTTGCACGGACTCGCAGAGCGAACCCAGCGCCAGGAAGATCGCGCCATACATGAGATAGCCAGCGACGAAGCCGACGACAAACGCCGTAAGCAAACGCGGATCGAGGAACGCGGCGGCAACTTGGCCGAAGAGGTTATCGCTGGCGCGTTCGGCGGCCATGGTGAGCAACGTGCCGCCAAGCGCGCCCCAGAACAGGAAGAGCGTGGCGCTGACGGCGGCGACGCCGAGCAACTTTCCAATCAGGATTTGCAACGGCGTGACGCTGGTCAGCAGCGTGTCGAGGATCTTGTTAGACTTCTCCTCAATCACGCCGTTGAGCAACATGTTGGCGACGGAGAAGACGACGCTCCAGAGGATGAAGGCAAGCGCGAGCGCAGCGTAGAACGGCGCGCGCTCGCGAAGCGTAACGCCCTCGGCGCCAGATGAGCGCGGGTCGAACTGAACGATTTGCGGATCTAAGGCTTGCAGGCGCTCGGCTTCGGTTGGCGGCAAGCCCTGTGCAGCGAGCGCTTCGCGTTGCATTTCGAGGCGCATGGCGCGGTGCGCGATGTTGGTGGGTTCATCGTGGCTGAGCGCTGTACTCCAATATTCGATCACCGGCGCACCCTGCTCATCCCGACGAATGTTCAGCGCGCCGTAGAGCGTTGTGCCATTGGCCAGGAGCCGCGTGCCGTCGAGATACGGGCGTAGAGCGGTGATGTCTGTCGCGGGCGGATCGACCAAATGATAGCGCGGCACACCAGACGGAAACGCCCCTAGCGCGTTGGGCGCGCGCGCAGCGACGATCTGACGTGCAGCGGCAACGCCGGCGGCACGATCTGGCGCTGCATCGTATGCCGTCAAAGCTGGCGCCTGCAGCGATGGGTTGGTCGCGCTGAGATAGGCGTTGATCTCACCGCGGGCTTCGCGGCGTGCGTGATCGGCGAAGGCGGATTTGATGGCCTCGGTATCGCTGACGCGCTCGGCGACGATGGTGAGCACGCGCGGCGGCTCAGCGCGCGCGAGCAGGATCGGACCGAACAACAGCACGGCGATAATCAGCGGGGCGGTCAGGAGCGAAAGCCAAAAGCCCCACGCGCCGACGTAAGCAAAGAAATCGCGGCGGGCGACAAGGAGAATCTGCGACATCGCCTACTCCGCCGCCGTAATAGCGGCTTTGTCGCCGACGAGAGCTACGAAGGCTTCGTGCAAGCTGGCGCGCGCGGGCTCGAAAAGCGAAAGCGGCGCACCGGCTTCGACGCAGGCCTGCAGCAATTGACGTGATCCGTGGCCGTTCTCGAGCCGCACGCGCCAACGCCGGTTGCCATGCTCGCCGAGTTCTTCGGTCCACTGAAAACCAAGCGGCGCGAGCACCGGCGCGAGATCGTAGTCACCATCGGTCTCAAGCACGGCGAGGCTCGGCGCTAACGCCAGCGCGTCGCGGACAGTGCCTTCGAACGCCGCTTTGCCTTGGGCGATGAGCAAGATGCGATCGCAGAGGCGCTCGGCATGCTCCATCACGTGCGTTGAAAACAGGATGGTGCGCCCTGCGGCGGCTTGCGCGCGGATGGTTTCTTCGAGGCCGCGTTGATTCACCGGATCAAGACCGGAAAACGGTTCGTCGAAAATAATGAGGTCGGGATCGTGCGCGATGGCGCCGAGCACTTGGACCTTTTGCGCCATGCCCTTGGACAGCGTTTTGATTTTCTTGTGTCTGACTTTGCCGAGGCCGTGATCGTTCAGCAGCTTGTCGGCGGCCTTAAACGCCTTCCCTGCCGGCGCGCCCTTCAGACGCGCAAGATAGGCAATCGCCGAACGCGCGCTCATGCCGCGATAGAGGCCGCGCTCCTCGGGAAGATAGCCGACGCGCTGCATGATCTCGCGATTGGGGTCACCGCCGAGGATCGCGACCCGCCCTGCTGTTGGACGCAAAATGCCCACGAGCATGCGCAGCGTCGACGACTTGCCCGCGCCGTTCGGGCCAAGCACGCCGTAGATCGAACCTGCGGGTACGCGGAAGCTGAGGTCTTGCACCGCGGTCCGGGACCCGTAGCGCTTGACCAACCCCTCCGCCTCAAGCGCTGCGTCCACCATGCCGGGTGAGCTTTAACGGGCGCCCCTCTGAGATCAAGCGCACGCCCCAGCATGCGTCGCCGCATCGCCTGAAACGCGACAAACGGCGCGGGGGCAACCGAAGGGTGGTCGTGAAGTTTGGGACATTCACCCACGCGGAGCTTGAAGTCAGAAAAATCGAGGCGCTAGTTCGCGGCTTCTGATGAGGGAGGCTTTCACATGAAGACGCCGGACCCCGACAAACTGAACGCTTTTATCGGAAAACTGGTGGGAGACCTTGGCGCCACGA
>JAPLOL010000156.1 GCA_026400735.1 Alphaproteobacteria bacterium
GCTTGCCACGATGGACGTCACCCATGCGGTGGACCCCCGCTTTTTCCGCTCGTGCCTGCATATTCCTGCCCCCGAATTTAGGTCTGTGTTAACTCGACTCGGCTCTGGCCCAAACCACATTTGGTTGCGTGCCCGGCCGAAGCGTACCGCTATATATAGTGATGCCACCCGTTAATGCAGGGTCAATGGGGGACGGCCTCAGCAGCGAATTTTCGCGTGTCGAATCTGTGAACACAGGGTCCGAACCAGGTTCAAAGGTTAACGCAATGGCGGTGTTATGATGCCGCAAAATCGGGCCTTGCACCTTAACAAAATCCGGCGTTTTTCAGGCAAATGGCTGATCATTCGGGGCAGGGAAAAGCGGCGCTCGCGGCGTTAACGGGAGCCTCGCTGATCGGGCTCGCGCCGATCGCAATTCGGCTCTCCGAGGTCGGTCCGCACGCCACAAACCTTTGGCGATTCTTGTTCGCCCTACCGATTCTGGCCGCCTGGGCCGCCAACAGCCGACCGATTCCATCTGGACGGCAGACACTATGGCTAGTGGGCGCGGGGCTCCTGTTCGGCATGGAGATCTCGCTCTGGGCCATGGCGCTCAATCTGACGACGATCACCAACGCCACCCTCCTGGTGAACCTAACCCCTGTTTTCGCGGCGCTTTTTGGCTGGCTCTGGCTGAAGGAGCGGCTCAGCAAGCCAATCTTGGCCGGCGGGGCGGTGGCTTTGGTTGGCGCCGTGACGTTGGCCCTGGCCCGAGCCCAGTCCGCCGGCGGCCTGGCGGAGGCCGCAGCTCACGGCTGGATCGGTGATTCCATCTCGCTGCTCGGGGCGCTCTTCTATGCGGGCTACTTGATGATCGTCCGCTCGATCGGGAAGAACGTCAGCGTCGGCGCGGTGATGTTCTGGGCGACGCTCGCTGCCGCGTGTGTCGCTGCGGTGCTGAGCTTCTCACTCGGTGAGACGATGCTGCCGCGAACTTGGGTCGGTTGGGCGTTGGTGATTGGTCTTGGCCTGTTCGTGCAAATCGGCGGGCAGGGACTGATCGCGTATGGCGTTGGCCGTCTACCGATCGTGATCTCGACCGTGTTGCTTTGGATGCAGCCTGTCGTGGCCGCAGCGCTCTCGTGGATACTTTTCGGCGAAGCGTTGAGCGCGGTCGCGCTTTTTGGCGCGGGCCTCGTTCTCGCTGGCATTTACATGGTGCAGCGCAGCCGCGCTTAGTGGTGCAGCGGCCGCATCCAGCGATCCATTGGACACGCGACGGTGTGATCGCGTGCGCAGGATGAAATCGCTGTGGCGTAAACGATTTCAGCGCGGCCGATCAGATTTTCAATCGGCACCGGACCCATGCCGCTCCAACGGCTATCCAGCGAATTATCGCGATTGTCGCCCATGAAGAAGATGTGGCCTTCGGGCACGGTGTATGGCCCGAAATTATCGAGCGGCGCGCTGTCAGTGAGATTGTGCACGGCGTGCGTAACGCCACCGGGCAATGTTTCTTCATAACGTTCAGCCCATTCGCGTCCACGCGGATGAACTTGGCGCATCAGCAAGCGCGGCTCAGTGGTTTCCACAGCGCGGCCATCGATCAGCAAAGTGCCGTCGCGCATTTCGATCACGTCGCCTGGCAAGCCGATGGCGCGCTTGATCATCACTTCGCTTGAGATCGGATGGATGAACACCACCACGTCACCACGATGCGGCATGCTCTCGAACAAGCGATGCTCGGAACGTGGTAACGAGAAGCCAAGGTCGAACGGCAGCGAGAAACGGCTATAGCCGTAAGCGAACTTCGACACCGTCACGCGATCGCCGACTTCGATGTGCGGCACCATGCTTTCGGACGGAATCCGATACTGCGCGAACGCCACCGTGGTGAAAGCGACGTAGGCGAGAAACGCCGCCGCGATCGTCTTTGCCCATTCCCACGCTTCGCCGCGCAAACGTTCCTTGAGATCGCTCATCCGTAACTCCCGCTGGCGCAAGGGTGGGAAGCAATTTATCTGCCGTCAAGCTGGAAGCGGCGGAGGCACTGGTGACGCGCGCAATGACCGCAATCATGGGCGGCCTGAAAGACGTCATCTTCGGGCGTCTGACATGGCTGGCGCTCATTAACCTCGTCATTGCCGCAACGATCACCGTCCTCGCGGCGCAAGCGGGGCTGCGATACCTCGTGCCGCTCATCCCCGATAGCGAGGGCTGGTTCGGCTACGTCACCATGGCCGGCTCGTTTATGGCGACAATCATCGTGGTCGTGCTGGCGATCGCGCTTTCACCGGCAATCTCAATGGTGGTCGGCGGCGCGCTCTTCGATATCGCCGCCGAGCGCGTTGAAAAGAGGATTGGCGCACCGGCGGCGCGGCCGGTGCCAATTCAACAAGGTCTGCTCAACGGGCTGCGCATTGCGCTGCCGGCGCTCGCGCTGAACCTTCTTGTTGTCCCGCTCTATTTCATTCCGGTGGTGAATGCGGTGACGTTTTATACCTTGAACGGTTTTCTGATGGGCCGCGAGTACGCGACGGTTACGGCCGCGCGTCACATGAGTTACCAGGACGCCGTCACGTTCCGTAAGCGCCACGGCATGAGTGTGTTCATGGTCGGGCTTGCGTGTTCACTCGTGCCATTTCTTGCGCCGCTCGTGGGCGCGAGTGCGATGACGCGATTGATCCACGCGTCGCGCTAAGATGATTGTCGCCACTTACAACGTGAACGGCGTCAACGGGCGCCTTTCGGTGTTGTTGCGCTGGTTGGAAGAACGGCGACCGCACGTGGTTTGTCTGCAAGAGCTGAAGGCGCCGCAAGAGAAGTTTCCCGAGATCGATCTTGCGAAAGCTGGTTATCGCGCGATCTGGCATGGCCAAAAAAGTTGGAATGGCGTGGCGATTTTGGTACGTGGCGCCGCGCCAGTGGAAATTCGACGCGGCCTGTCGGGCGATCCAGACGACCTTCAAAGCCGCTACATCGAGGCCGACATTGCCGGGCTGACAGTCGGTTGCCTCTATGTGCCAAATGGCAATCCTGCGCCTGGTCCGAAATTCGACTACAAGCTTCGTTGGTTCGAGCGATTGACCAAGCACGCGCGTAGCTTGGTCAAAAAGGAGACGCCGGTTTTGCTCTGCGGCGACTTCAACGTGATGCCGACGGAGCTAGACGTCTACAAACCTGAGCGCTGGACCGACGACGCGCTTTTTCGTCCCGACGTGAGAGCCGCCTATGCCAACCTGGTGAAGCAAGGTTGGACGGATTCCGTCCGTCACCTTCGTCCCGACGAGCGCATCTATACCTTTTGGGACTACTTCCGGAATGCATACGCGCGTGATGCAGGCCTGCGCATCGATCACCTTCTGCTCAACCCTGCGCTGGCGCCGGCGTTGAAATCATGCGGCGTCGACCGTCATGTCCGCGGCTGGGAGAAGACGTCCGATCACGCGCCTGTTTGGATCGAGCTGGCCGCGCCGCGGCGTGCTGCTGGGACGCGAAAGCGCTAACGGCGCCAATATCGATATTGGTAGGCGAGTTCGAAGCCTTCGTTTTGATAGAGCCGAATGGCGGCTTGGTTCGCGCGCTCGACTTGCAGGTAGGTTTCGCGCGCGCCTGACGATGCGCCCCATTGTGTGAGTGCGTTGAGGATGTCGCGCGCGAACCCGTTTCGCCGCGCCCAAGGCGCCGTGCGCATCAGATAGACGCCGAGCCATTCGCCCGTCAGCACGCCGAGGCCAACGGCGGCTGGCTTGCCATCGTGGCGCACCAGGCCAAAGCGATGCGATGCGCATATCCGCTCGACGATGTCTCGCCGTTCTGCGGCGTCGGCGGGATCCGGCGCGCTTTCGTTGAGCGGAGACCAAATGTCGGCGTTCGGGTGCTCGTGGAGTTCGGCAAGCCCTGACGACGAGGTGTCGCCGATTGGGCGCGTCATCACCAAGGTTTCGACTTCCGGCGAGAAGCGATTATCGGCGAGGGCTTGCGGCAAGTGGATTGGGTGTGTGGCTTCATCCGCAACTTTGAACGTGGGCGTGATGCCGCGAACGACGCACCAATCGCTGGCGATCTCGATGGCTTCGTCCAGATCGCCGCCGTTCCAGGCGATCGGCCAGATCGCGTTGGCGCGGCCGGAGCGGCCATCGGTGGCGCAGAACTCCCAGCCGAAGTGCTGTTCACGCGTTCGGGCGGGCCATGCTTCCAAGCAAGCGCGCTCTAACGCCTCGACGCTCACGCCCGCGCCGCCACCAGCTTCACCACATCGCTCATGATGCCTGTGATCTTGAAATCTTTCGGCGTGTAGACGCCAGCGACGCCCATCTGTTTCAGCGCCAACGCATCGACCGGCGGAATGATGCCGCCGACGACGAGCGGGACGTTGTCCAAGCCCTCGGCGCGCATGAGGCGCACAACCTCTTGCACGAGATCCAGGTGCGAGCCGGAGAGGATGGAGAGGCCGACAGCGTGTGCCTTCTTCTCTTTAGCTGCCGCGACGATCTCTGCCGGTGTGAGGCGAATACCTTCGTAGATCGCGTCCATGCCAACAGCGCGTGCGCGCGCCGCGATCTGCTCTGCACCGTTCGAGTGTCCGTCAAGGCCTGGCTTGCCGACCAGGAAGGTGAGCTGGCGTCCGAGTTTTTCGCTCAGTGCCGCTACGTCTTGTTTCACCGCTTCAATGTCTTCGCCGCCGCTTTCGATGACGAGAGCGACGCCCGTTGGCCCGCGATATTCTCCGTACACACGTCGCAACGCGGCTGCCCATTCACCCGTCGTCACGCCAGCCTTCGCGGCGGTGATGGAGGCAGGCATGATGTTTTTGTCAGCGCGCGCGTCGTCTTCGAGCTGCGCGAGTGCAGTTTCAGCCGCGGCGCCATTGCGCGCGCCGCGCCAGGCCTTCAGTCGCGCGATCTGCTCGCCTTCAACCGAAAGATCGACGACGTGAATGTTCTTCTCGCCAGCTTCGAGCGGCGAGGGCTCGCCATCTGTGAAGGCGTTGACGCCGATCACTTTCTGCCCGCCGGCTTCGATCTGCTCGATGCGGCGGCGGTTCGAGTTCACCAGTTCCGCCTTCATGTATTCGACGTTCGCCACCGCGCCGCCGCTGGCTTCCAGCTTAGCTAGCTCGGCGCGCGCACCTTCGACCAATTGCGCGACCTTCGCCGCAATCACGGTCGAGCCTTCAAAGATGTCTTCGAACTCCAACAGATCCGTCTCGTAAGCCAGCACCTGCTGCATCCGCAGCGACCATTGCTGATCCCACGGCCGTGGCAGTCCAAGCGCTTCGTTCCACGCTGGCAACTGCACCGCGCGTGCGCGCGCATCTTTAGAGAGCGTGACCGCTAGCGTCTCAAGCAAGATGCGATAGACGTTGTTTTCCGCTTGCTGCTCAGTCAGTCCCAGCGAATTGACCTGCACGACATAGCGGAAGCGCCGCGCCTTCTCATCGTCGACGCCATAGCGCTCGCGTCCGATCTCATCCCACAGTTGCACGAACGCGCGCATCTTCGAGAGCTCAGTCACGAAGCGCATGCCGGCGTTCACGAAAAACGAGATACGCGAGAACACTGCGGCGAACCGCTGCGGCGCCACTTCGCCGCGCGCTTTCACTTGGTCCAGCACCGCAATCGCCGCAGCCAAAGCAAACGCCAGCTCTTGCTCTGGCGTCGCGCCCGCTTCCTGCAAGTGGTATGAGCACACGTTCATCGCGTTCCACTTCGGGATCGCGTCGAGGCTCCAGGCGATGGTGTCGGCCGTTAGTTTCAAACTCGGCGCCGGCGGAAAAATGTAAGTGCCGCGCGAGAGATATTCTTTGAGGATGTCGTTCTGCGTCGTGCCGGCGAGCTTCTTTGGATCGGCGCCTTGTTCCTCGGCCAGCGCCACGTAGAGCGCGAGGAGCCACGCCGCCGGCGCGTTGATCGTCATCGACGTGTTCATCTGTTCGAGCGGAATGCCGTCGAACAGCGCGCGCATGTCCCCAAGATGCCCGACCGGCACGCCGACTTTGCCGACTTCGCCGCGTGCTAAGATGTGGTCGCTGTCGTAACCGGTCTGCGTCGGTAGATCGAAGGCCACCGACAAGCCCGTCTGACCCTTGGCCAAATTCGCCCGATAGAGCTTGTTCGACTCCGCAGGCGTCGAGTGTCCGGCATAGGTCCGGAAAATCCAGGGCGGATCGGGGGCGTGTTGGAATGTCATGGCGCGCGATTCCGATCATGCGCGGAGGATTGTTGCGGTGCAACAGAACACGTGCCGCCCGGCGAGCGCCGCGGCGTTAATGCAAGGTCGCGCCGGGAGGGGCGGTGTCTACTTCGCGGATATCGCCGCCGCGCCAGCTTGCGCGCACGGCCTCGATGATTGCCTCGGGCGAAGCGTTCACGGCAGTCGGCATGATGCTGATGGCGATGTTGTCGGAGCGCAGCCCGCCGGGCGGCACGGGGAAACGCTTTGGATCATTCACCACGAAGCTGACCCCATCCATGAGCTTGAAGCGATAATAGTCGCTCGACCCACGGGCGTGCGAATAGGCGCGCGTCAGCGTCACGGAACGCACCGCCGACCACGGCACGGTCTCGCGCGAGAACGGCAGATAGCGGATGCCTTCGATGCTGATGGTTAGGATGGGGCCGGGAGAGAACGCGTCGATCAAGACGCCGGGGATGGCGCCAAGCAACAGGCTGCCAGCCAGGATGATGAGCAGCCATTTCAGCGGCCACATCTGCGTTGGGATGATGAACCAGCTAAAGCCCGCGACCCACACCAAGATCGCGATCGCAAGCACGACGAAACAAACTTGCAGCAAGCGCCGGCGGTTGAACGTGTAGATCATCCCCGCCTCTAGCCTCGCTGACGCGTCTCGGTCGAAGTGGTTTCACCACGTCCATCGTACGTCCGCAGCGTCTCAGCAAAGCCGTCGCCGTCTAGATCGTGCTCGGAGTGGTGTAGGCGCAGGCCTTCGTGGAAGAGTGTCGCGACGATGCGCCCGGTTTCATCGTCCAGAACTTCCTCGCGATCGAGGACGTCACGAACGAAGTACAAAGTGCGGTCATTCTTACCATCGCGATCCAGGTCGATCGTCGAGACGGCAACGCGTCCGTCGCGAAAGCGCATTTTTGTTTCGAAGAAACCGTCGAAATTGTCGTCCAACTCGCGGTTGGTGGTGGCGCCGTTGCCGTCGTAGAGACTTATGTCATCGACGCGGCCGTCGAAATTGCGGTCTATCTCCGTCTTGTAGGCGTAAGCGGCGCCAACGCGCGCATAACTGGTAACATCGTCTACACCATCGCCGTTGTCGTCAGAGCTCCATTGCTGTGCGTCGATCGGGATTACGTTGTGCTTTGCCACATCGCGCAGGATCCAGCCGCCGCCGACGCCTATCGCAAATACGATAAGGCCCATCCAGATTGGCACGCGACGGCTTTCGCTTGCTCCCTCGGGCGACGAGACATTGGCGCGCTCCCAGGCGGCTATGAGTGCGCGCGCCCGCTCGTAGTCCTCATCTGCCACAAGCAGCTGCAACAGCCCGCTCGCTGGCAACTCTCCAACGCCGCCTTGCAGCGCTTCACCGTGAATGTGCGCAACGATGTCATTTTGATCGAGCATGTGCGCCAGCATATGCGCTTCGGCAGCATTCGCCGGGGCGTAGACCTGTCTCACTTCGGACTCCAGAAGCGACGCACCAGTGCTTCGATTTCATCTGGCGTGAGGCCGCTCGCGCCCGATGCGAGTGTCACATCGCCAAAGCCAGTGGCGGCGTTGAAGCGACTCCATCCGCTCGCTTGCTGTCGATGCTCAGGCGTCACGTCGAGCGCGACACTCTTCGAATTGCGCACTTTGATCATGCGAACGCCGGTGACCGCGTCCCATGGCGTGAAGCGTTCGCCCCATTGGTAGCGCGTGACGCCATGCTTATCGAAGCGGAAGGCCGGTCTGCCGCCCAATCCCCATTGCAAATACTTCAATGCGAGGAATGCGCAGGGCGCCGGGATGATGAGAAATGCATATTTCCGCCAGTCGCCGCCGCTCTCCAACGAGGGCCACATTAACAGCGCCGCAGTCGTGATCATGATCAGCGCTGTCGCGAAGACGAGCGACCTGATCTTCGAGTTCGGAATGGTTATCGAGCCATCGATGTCAGGCGCCGGTAAACGCGCAGGCACGAGATTGGCGATCCCAACGAGCGCGCAAGCGCCGAAGAAGAGTGCGCCGCCGATCGAGAAGGTGCGATCCGCGCTGCTCTGCTGTGGAATCAACCACACGATCAGCGCCGTGATCGCGACGCCCAGCAGCGTCAAAAAGGCCGCGCTCCACCGCCCCATGCTTAACTCTCCCCCCGTACCGTGCGTCTTACGTGGGTCAGGCGAGCGATGCTATCGCAGGAGCGGGTCACCCCATTGACGATGCCCGGAAAACCGCCTCATTGTGCGCCGCAGCAAAATACAGGGTCGCGCTATGTCTCAAGCCAATCTGAAGCCCGTGAAGGACATTTACGAGATCGGCGAGATCCCGCCCGCCTACCACGTGCCCGAGAAGATGTGGGCCTGGGCGATCCGCAAGGAACGCCACGGGCGTCCGCTGACCGCGATGCAGCTTGAGCAGGTGCCGACGCCGCGCTGCGGCGAAGACGAAGTGCTCGTGCTCGTGATGGCGGCAGGCGTGAACTACAACGGCGTGTGGGCCGCGCTTGGCGAACCGATGAGCGTGCTCGACGTCCACAAGGGCGCCTATCACGTCGCCGGCTCGGATGCGTCCGGCATCGTGTGGGCCGTTGGCTCGAAGGTGAAGCGCTGGAAGCCGGGCGACGAAGTTGTCATCCACTGCAACCAAGACGACGGCGACGACGAAGAGTGTAACGGCGGCGACCCGATGTTCTCGCCGACTCAAAAGATCTGGGGCTACGAAACCTCCGACGGTTCGTTCGCGCAATTCTGCAAAGTGCAAGCGCGCCAATTGATGCCGCGCCCGATGCATCTCACGTGGGAAGAGGCGGCTTGCTACACGCTGACGCTCGCCACCGCCTATCGCATGCTGTTCGGTTGGCGTCCGAACGTGCTGCGTCCTGGTCAAAACGTGCTTGTGTGGGGCGCTTCGGGCGGCCTTGGCGTGTTCGCGGTTCAGCTCTGCGCCGTGTCGGGGGCGCACGCGATCGGCGTTGTCTCTGACGATGAGAAGAAAGACTACGTGCTTTCGATGGGCGCGAAGGCCGTGCTCAATCGCAAGGAATTTGATTGCTGGGGCCAGCTGCCGAAAGTGAATGGCGAAGGCTTCCCGGAATACATGAAGGAAGTCGGCAAGTTCGGTAAAGCCGTGCGCGCCATCACGGGCGGCAAAGATCCGGACATCGTGTTCGAGCACCCAGGTGAGTCAACCTTCCCGGTTTCGGTGCGCATCGTGAAGCGCGGCGGCATGGTGGTCATTTGCGCCGGCACCACCGGCTACAATCTCACCATGGATGCGCGTTATCTCTGGATGCACCAAAAGCGCGTGCAGGGCTCACACTTCGCCCACCTCTATCACGCCGCCCAAGCCAACCAGCTCGTCATCGACCGCCGCATCGATCCAGCGATGTCAGAAGTGCTGCCCTGGGACAAAATCCCTGACGCACACGAAAAGATGCTCGATAACAAGCACGCCCCCGGCAACATGGCCGTGCTCGTGAACGCGCAACGCTCTGGCCTGCGCACGTTCGATGACGTGCTGGAGTTGAGCAACACGCGGGGCTAGCGCGCGCGTAGGCGCTTCACGTTCTTGTCGTAGGTGACGTGGGCTTCATCCGAGCGGATGCTTTCAAGTAACTTTGCTATGTCGAAGATGTCGACATAGCGAATGCGCGCCTCGCCGCTTTCGTTGATGCCGCCCCGAACCACCATTCCACAGAGTCGATTGCGGCTGGTATTGAAGACCGGGCTTCCACTCAGACCTGTAAGGTTTTGAAGAGTCGAGTCTTCAAATTTCGCGAGAGCCTCACGGATGAAGGGATCGTCGGAGGTGGCACCCACGTCCTCGAACTCGAATGTTGCAAAATGCGGTGCTATCTCGGTGGGTGTGATGAAGCTGGGGTCTTTGAGTGCGCCGTGAACGAGCAGCTTGTCGCCTCGCTCGCTTGTTCCAAAAGTGGTCTCAGAGATTACGTACGCCGTGTCGCTGAACTCGGCGACAGACACCTCATCGTCGAAGGCGACAATTGCGACATCTGCCATGTCGGCATCTAGCGGCCTGCCGTCTAGGTCGTGCACGCGGTGAACGCGGCGCGCCCTTACCGGTTTATTGCCGTGCCGCGTATTCGTTATGACCGGCTCGTCGCCCCGGTGGGTTTTGTCGAGTACGTGCGCGCAAGTAATGACGTATGGGCGTGAGTGATAGTTGACCACGAACGAAGTGCCGCCGGGCGTCCAGTACGGGAATTCCGGATCGTCGGACGCGAAGAAGACAAACCTGGCCGCTTCGCGAAAATCCTGACGCAAAATCATTCCGGATGGCAAACGCTGGTTTCTTTGCATTCTGGATAGATAGTAGCGTCCGTCCTCGCGGCCAATCTAGGCAAAGGAGGAGCGCATGCTCCACATCGGCATTCTCGGCCATTCCGCCGACGGCTCGGCCCTTTGCTATCTCGAATGCGTCCGCGAGAGCGCGCGGCTGCTGGGCGATCACGTGCATCCAGAAATCACCATGTCGCTGCTGCCGATGGGGCCAACGATCCCGTGGTGGGAGAGCGGCGACCTTGCGCAGATCAATGCGCATCTGCGCGCCACGGCTGAGCGCCTGGCCGCCGCGCGTTGCGATTTTTTCGTTTGCCCCGACAACACCGCCCACATCGCGCTCGAAGCCGCACGCGAGCCGTATCCGCTGCCAGGTCTGCACATCGCCGAAGTCGTCGCGCAGCGCGCCAAGGTCGACGGCCGCAAGCGCATCGCCTTGCTCGGCACGCGCTACACGATGGAGGGCCCGGTTTATGCCGCCGTCTTCGCGCGTCACGGACTAGAGATGCGCACGCCTGGCGCGGCCGATCGCGACCTGCTCAACCGCATCATCTTCGACGAACTCTGCCTCGGCCGCTTCGATGATCCTGCGCGCCGCGAATTCCTACGCGTGATCGAGGCGTTGAAGGCCGAAGGCTGCGACGCCGCCGCGCTCTGCTGCACCGAAATCCCGATCCTCATCACGCCAGACATCTCGCCGCTGCCGGCGTTGGACTCAACTCGCTTGCTAGCGCACGCGGCGGTCGCGGCTGCGACGGGCGCTGCACCTCTGCCAACTTGGCGCGGTGGCGCGTTCTAACGCTCTGCTGGCGTTTCGACGGCCGCATCCAGGCGAAGATTGATCCGATCCCACAGGTCGTATCGCTCCGCTAAATGTGCGTTTGTCGCGAACGGGAAAGGCGCACACTGGCGCAGTTCGGCGATAGTGCGCTCCACCGCGGCGCGCGTCTCGCGATTGCGCCGGTAGTTTTCCGGAAGAACAACTCTTGGCCGTCCGCGTATCGTTCCGTTGCGGTTCAGGTCGAACCCGAGCACGACAGAGATGCGACGCATTCCGCGTGCTGGCCGCTCGCGACACCGCGCCATGTGCATACGCAGTTCATAGACGACTTCTTCTTCGATCGTTTCTGGTGGGCGGATGTATTGCGCTTCGCCTGAAAAGTTGCGGTGGCGGTTAACCAATTCCTGCGCTTCGCTTGGATCGAATGGGCGGGTACCCCTGTCGGGTCTTTCAGTAGACGGGCGGAAGGTCATCGAGACCTGGCTCCACACTTCGTGGTGGTCTCGAAGCAGCGGGTCATTGGCAAAGACCGTGTAAGGTGCGCAAGCGCGGACCGCCGCTAGCGCCGCCTGAGCGGCGTGCGCCATGGGAGGATCGAACGTATAGTTGCGCGGCGAGGCTACACGCGGCTGTCCGTTGAGTGAGCCATCCGTGTTGAGATTGAATTCAACCGTCACGGCGAGTCGATCGGGGTCCGGCTGATCCGTCGGCATGCGCCAACACCTGCGCAGCTCTTGCTGAAGCAATTCGATCACCCGCCGCTCAAGATCTGCTTCGCTTGGTGCGGCTGGGGCGGTTGCGGCGGGCGCCGGTGCGCCGCCGTCCGGAGTTTGCCCCAACGCGGGTGTCGCCAGCGCGATCAGTGCGAGCGCCGTGGAAGCCAGATATACGCGCATTTTGTCCCCTGGCGGTAACCTAGCGGACACCGGCTCATCTGTCGCGTCCGCGCCTCACGCGGCGAGATCGCTCTTTCTGGCGGCTGTCTCTAATTGACCTACCGCTCGGGCGGCGCTCCAATTCGTCCAGGCGCCGGAGCAGCGCCGAGAGGGGAAACGGCATGGTGCGGCTTATACTTGGCGGGCTGGCGTTGGTGCTCGTCGCGTTGGCGGGGTTTGTTGGCTATCGCACGATGTCGTTCACCGCGCCGCCGCCGCCTGCGGACGTCACGGTTCCCGATACATCAAGCTATACAATCGACGTTGCCTCAGCCGCTTCGCATTTGAGTCAAGCGGTGCGCTTTCGCACCGTCTCGCTCGTCTCGCCCGACGAGGACCGCAAACCCTTCACCGATCTCCAAGCCTGGATGATCGCGACTTATCCCGCTTTCAACGCCGTCGCGCATCGCGAGACCGTGAACGACCTCACCGTTGTCTACACCTGGGAAGGCAGCGATCCGGCACAGCCGCCGCTGCTGCTGCTCGCGCACCAAGACGTCGTTCCGGTGCCGGACGATACGCGCGCTGCATGGACGGTGGATCCGTTTGGCGGCGAGATGCGCGATGACGCTGTCTGGGGTCGCGGCGCCGTAGACGACAAAGGCTCGCTGGTCCTGCTTTTGGAAGCGGCGGAGCATCTCGCGCGCGAAGGCAAGAAGCCGGTACGCACCATCATCTTCGCGTTCGGCCACGACGAGGAAATCGGCGGCGATAACGGCGCTGTCGCTGTAGCGGCATTGTTGCAGCAACGCGGCGTGCGCGCGTGGTTCGCGCTCGACGAAGGCATGGCGGCGATCACCAATCACCCGCTCACCGGTGGGCCAGCTTCGATGATCGGCATTTCCGAGCGCGGCTTCGGCACGCTGCGTGTTCATGCCGTGGGCCAGCCGGGGCACTCCTCGATGCCGCCGCCAGAAACAGCGGTGTCGCTTGTCTCTGAGGCCGTCGTCCGAATTCACGACATGCCGATTGAGCAGCGCCTCGAAGGCGGGCCGGCCATCGACATGATGCGCGCGCTCGCGCCGGAGATTTCGTTCACCAACCGCATGGCCGTGTCGAACGAGTGGTTGTTCGGTCCATTGCTGCGTCAACGCATGGCGCAGGACCGCACCGCGCGCGCGCTGATGGGCACGACGGTTGCCCCGACCATGATCAATGGCGGCGTGCGTCCGAACGTGTTGCCGGCGGAAGCCACGGCGATGATCAATTATCGCTTTCACCCACGCGACACCGCGGCCTCGATCCTCGAACGCGCGCGCGCCGAAGTGGCCGACATGGAGGGCGTCGATCTCGATTGGGCTGAGCCGCCGCGTGACGCCACCACGACCTCAAGCACCACCAGCACGAGCTACGCGCTGCTCGCGGCGCTGTCGCGCAATGTGATGCCTGACGTGCCCGTCGCGCCAGGGCTCGTGCTGGCCGGCACCGACTCGCGCCACTATTCAGAGGTGGCCGAGAACGTGTATCGCTTCCAGCCGATGATGTTCGGGCCAGAGGATCTGGCGGGCATCCACGGCACGAACGAGCATATCAGTCTCGAGAATATCGAACGCACGGTCCGGTTCTATATCGGCCTGATGGAAGCGGGAGCGATGCAATGATCCGGACAGCTTTGTTTGCCGCCGCACTGGCGCTTGCCGCCTGCACGCCTGGACAGGAAGCCAAAGAGGAGACGGCGCCGGTGGCCAATAATTCCGTCGCCGCGCCGTCGCCGGGCGATGTCGACGTGCACATCACGCAAGAACAGAACGGCCAGACGGTGAACGTTGGTGTGAACCAGCGCTTCGCGATCGAACTCGTCGGCGTGCCGACAGCTGGATACGTTTGGGCGCCGAAGACGGTGCCAGCGTTCATCACGCCGGCGGGCGAAGCGTCCGGCAACACGACCCAAGCGCAAAGCCAACCGGGCTTCACTGGCGGCAATCATTGGGAGGTGACAATGTTCACCGCGACGGCCGCGGGTAGTGGCGAGATCGTGATGGAGCAGCGCCGCCCTTGGGAAGCCAACGAACCGGCCAACCAAACCTTCCGCGTCACGATCCACGCGCAATGAGCGTTGATGGCGGCTGTCGTTGTGGGGCCGTGCGCTACACGCTCGATGTCGATCGCCTGCCCGACGCGTACGCTTGCCACTGCCACGAATGCCAGACCTGGAGCGGCAGCGCGTTCAGCGAACAAGTGCTGCTACCCGAGAGCGCTCTCAGCGTGACTGGCCCAATCGAGACGTATGATCTGCGCACCGAGGATCGCGTCTCACACCAGCGTTTTTGCGCCACGTGTCACACGCGCATATTCAACACCAACACACGGCGTCCTGGCGTCGCTGTGGTGCGCGCGGGCACGCTCGATGACAGCGATAAGCTGAACGTCGTCGCCCATATCTGGGTGAAGCGGAAGCAGCCTTGGATCGCGATCCCCGAGGGCGTCCCGCAATGGCAAGAGCATGCGCCGCCTGCCGATTTCATCGCCGCCGTGATGGGACAGAGCCGCTCGACGCAATGATTTTCTTTGCCCAAACCGCGCTCTTCATGCTCGCCGTCGCGGGCATCGTCACCGGGACGCTCGGGCTCATCTTTTTCGGCGGCGGCGCGATGAACAAGGCGCGCCCGGCCGACATGCGCCGCCGCCGGGCCTTTCTCGCAGCGCTTTGTGGGTGCGGGATTGTCGCATCGGCGGCGCTAGGCTTTGTAGGCATCCCCACGATCCTGTATGTCGCACGCCAATGAGCGATCTTCTTCGGGACCTTTGGTACTTCGCGGCGACGTCGGCCGAGTTGAAGCGCGGACAGATGTTCCGGCGCGAAATCCTCGGTGAGCCGGTTTTGCTCGGGCGCGACGAGGAGGGCAAAGCCTTCGCGATGCGCGATATCTGTCCGCACCGCGCTGTGCCGCTTTCCGCGGGCCGCATCGTTTCCGAGAATGGCGTGCAAACCGTCGAGTGCCCGTATCACGGCTGGCGCTACGGGACGCAGGATGGCGTCTGCAAACTCATCCCGTCGTTGGTGAAGGATCAGCCCTACGAAGCCAATCGCATCCGCGTCCGCCATTTCCCGACGCACGAAGCCAACGGCATAGTGCTCGCCTTCGTCTCGTCCGATCCGCGCTCGACCGAAGCGCCGCCACCGGCGCCGCAATTCGATCTCGGCGATTTCCGCGAACCGAAATTTGTCATCCACCGCATCTTCGCGGCGACCATGGACAACGCCGTTGTTGGCCTGATGGACCCGGCGCACGTGCCCTACGTGCATAATCAATGGTGGTGGCGCCCGCCGAGCACCGGCAAACGCCTGAAGGAAAAGCTCTTCGTCCCGCGCGAACGTGGCTGGGCCATCGAACGCCACGCGCCAAGCGGCAATTCGCTCGCGTATCGCATGCTCTTCGGCGGCAACGTGACGACCGAGATTTCGTTCATGCTGCCCGGCTTCCGCTGGGAGGTGGTTGAGAACGAAAAGTCGCGTCTCTTCACGCTGACGTGCCTCACGCCGGAAAACGAAAAGTCGACGCGCATCACACAGGTGACGTACTGGAAGAACGCGCCGCTGCTTGACGCGATGAAGCCTATCCTCGTGCCCGCGGGCCGCGAATTTCTCGATCAGGATGGCCGGATGGTCGATCTGCAGAACGAGGGCCTGCGCTACAGCCCGTCCATGCTCTGGATCGACGACATCGACGTGCAAGCCAAATGGTACCTGAAGCTCAAGCGCGAATGGACCAAGAGCCGCGAAGAGAAGCGCGACTTCGTCAATCCGATCGAGCCGACAACGCTGCGTTGGATGAGCTAGGGCGCAGGCGGTGCGCCAACGCCCTGGGCGATGACAACGAAGGGCAGTGGCAACGCGCCCGCGCGCATGAGAATCGCGAGGTCGTTGGCCGAGCTCGCATCAAAGTTGCCCGAAATCTGTCCAGACCCGCCGCAGATACGTTCATTGATGGTTGGGGCGGTTATCACGCGGCCATCTAGGAGCACCGCAAACCGTTCTCCAGTGTGTTCACGAGTGATTTGGCAAAATGTCTGGGCGCCTTGGGCGTCAAACTGGAATGACACCACAAACTCGCCGGTGTGCGCATCCGTAGAAGGATTGGCGTGCTCAATGTGGCCTACCAACGCGGGGCGCCGAACGACAACTTCGGGATTTGTTCCTTGGAGATATGGCGGCGCCACGATTGCGCCGATCGGCAGGCGCCCTTGCGCTGAAGCCTCCGGCGTCACCTCTTTCACAAGATGAAAGGCGATCAGGCCGCGTTGGCTGACGGCCCGCAGGACCTGTTCAGGTAAAACGGGCGCATCCGTACGTACGACGAGGCGGCCCGGTCCGTACGGCTCGACAAGCACTTGCGATTGAATGCGGCGTTCAATTTTAGCGATGGATTGCTCTGCCGTCTCATCGGCTAGGTTGTCTGCATAGTCATCGCCGACGCGCGCCTCGATCACTCCGTCAGCCTGATCGCTCAAAATCAAATGGCCAGCAATTGGCGTAAGGGCTTGTCTCGCGCGAGAGATGTCGTCGGGATTTTCGAGGCGAATGCGCAGTGCGCCTTCGGAAACGCCGCGGCCGACATAGCGGATACCCGCTGCGCGCAGCGCAACGGCGCTCTGGTCGGAAATCTGCTCAAGGTGATCGGCCTCGATGGCTGGCCGGTCGATCTCAAGAACAACATAAGCGCCATCATAATCCGGAGGCGGCAGCATACTGCGGACCTGATCGCACGCCGCGCACAGCAAGCTGACTGCTGCGATGACTGCTATCCGCATTCGGTTCCCCCACCTGAGGGGCCGAACGTTAGCGCGGAACCAGCACCACCGGAATAGTCACTTCGCGCGGCGCCGCGTTGTCGGCGGGCATGTCTTCCTGCAGCACCAAATTCGCTGGCGTGTCTTGCGTGACGTTGAACGTGAACTCAGCGCGATAGCGCACCGGCGCTTCGGTCATCCAATCGCTCTGCGCACGCGCCGGCGCCTCGGCGATCACGGCGCCATCCGCGCCCACAAGCTTGGCCGCGAATTGCGCTTCGAAATACCAATCACCGGGCGCCGTACCTTCCACGACAAACGGGCTCGCGACGCGCGCGCCGGCTTCCAGGCCGTCGGCCACTGCGCCGGGCGCTGCGGCAGATTCGGTCGTGACCGGCGCTTCGGTGGATGCGGGTGGAGACGCTGGTGAGCATGCCGCTAGAGCCAACACACAAATGGCGGTCATGAGCGCGGTGCGATGCATCATTGTCTCCCGGTGTCCCCATGTATCAGCTGCGCTGGTGGCGGCAACAAGGCGTGAAGCTACGCGCCGCGATAGATCGCTTTAGCAACCTCGGCTTCCCGCCGTTCGTCGATAATCCGGCGCGACACGTCGTCGGGAACGCCAACGCCGCTCAGTAGCGCTTCGCCCAATTGTAATGCCGCTTCTATCGAATCTGGGCTGGCCAGCGCCGCGCCTGCGGCATGCAAGCGTCGCGCGTGCTCGCCGTCACGGGCGCGGGCGTACACCGGAATGTGCGGCCAAGCTTTGCGCGCTCCAGCGACGATGCGTTCGACGGCTTCAGCATCGTTGATCGTCACCACGATCGCCGCCGCGTTCGGCGCACCAACGCTGGCCAACACATTGGCGCTACTCGCATCGCCGTAGTGAACCGGCAGTCCCTCGTTGTGCAGCTTTGCAACCGCTGTCGCATCGCCCTCGATGCCGACGTACGAAATTTCCTGCGCGCTCAAGATATCCGCGAGCGTTTGGCCGACGCGACCGAAGCCGGCGATGACAACGTGACCGCTCTCGCTCGCTGCATCCGGCGGCGGCGCGGCGGGCGCGCCGGCAATGCGATACGCCAAGCGCGCGCCGAGCCCCGCGACGATCGGGGTGAAGAAGATCGACAGCGCGGTCACGATCAGCATGTACGCGGCCGTGTCGGCCGGAATGGCGCCACCGGCGCGCGCCGCGCCGATCACGACAAAGGCAAACTCACCTGCTTGCCCAAGCAGCAAGCCCATTTGTCCCGCGCGTCGCCACGAAAGCCCAAAGCCGCGGGCGAGGACGGTGATGATGAACCCCTTCACTGCGAACAGTCCGGCGACGCCGATCAAAATCAGCAGCGGTTCGCTCAGCAGCAGCGAGATATCGATCTGCATGCCGACAGTGACGAAGAAGAGCCCAAGCAACAGGTCTTTGAACGGCTCAAGGTCAGTCTCGATCTGATGGCGAAACTCAGTT
The DNA here is from genome assembly GCA_026400735.1 of Alphaproteobacteria bacterium. Classification (GTDB taxonomy): domain Bacteria; phylum Pseudomonadota; class Alphaproteobacteria; order Caulobacterales; family Aquidulcibacteraceae; genus Vitreimonas. Next base: position 18,367 of record JAPLOL010000156.1, read on the forward strand.
TCGGCGAGCAGAAGCCCCGCAAGGAAAGCGCCTAGCGCTGCGGATAGGCCCGCCATCTGCGCCGCGCCGGCCATGCCTATCGCGGCCAAGAACGCAGCAGCGATGAATATCTCGCGGCTGTCGGCGGCCGCGACCCACCGAAACAGCGGCCGCAACAGCAATCGGCCGATAACGATGATCGCGCCGAGCGAAAGCAACGACGTCATCAGCGCGACGCCCACCTGATCGCCGAACGCATTGGCGCCGGGGCTGAGCGCCGCAACCAGAAACAGGATCGGCACCACCATCAGATCTTGCATCAGCAGGATCGAGAAGCTCGCGCGGCCAACCGGCGTCGCGATCTGACTGCGCTCACGCAAGAGCTGAAGCACCAAAGCCGTGGAGGAGAGGGCGAACGCGAGGCCCACAACGGCCGCCACGGTAAAGCTATTGCCGAACGCCATCGCCGCAACAGTGATCGCCGCTGTGCAGAGCACCACTTGCAACAGGCCCAAGCCAAACACGTAGCGCCGCAGCGACCACAGGCGTTCGAGCGACACCTCAAGCCCGATCACGAACAGCAAGAACACGATGCCGAGTTCAGCCAACAGCAAAGTCGGCTCGCTCTGCTCAAATTCGAACGCTGCAAGCCACGGCAAATCCGCCGCCAGGCGTCCCAGGACGTGCGGGCCCATGGCGACGCCGATGATCAGAAAGCCCATCACCGCGCTGATGCGCGCTTTCTTGAGCGCCGGGATCAGCACGCAGGTCGCGCCCAAAAACACGAGCACCTGCGTCAGGACTTCGCTTCCGCCGCTCCCGTGTTCCATTCGTTTCGCTCCCAAGGTGCGACACAGCAGTGGTTGGCGCTGCGTCGCCCCTTTCGCAACTGCGAGAAAGACGATTAAGTGCCCTGACTCGCGAGGGATTGCATGGGCGCTGAGCTGATTACGCAACTGGAAACCGCTGCTAACGCCGCTGGCGCTTATGCCGAAGCCGCGAAGGCTGCGGTGCGCCCGCTTGTGAGCAAGAACGGCAAGCTTGATCGCGCCGCGCTCGATCGCGAACAGCACGTTGTCCACGGCCTCGCCTGGGTCGCGACCTACGCCGAGACGTTGCGCGAAGTGTCCGATTGGGTGCGCGCACTCACCGAGGCGGGCAAGTTCGGCGAGACCGAGCAATTGCTCGCAAAACTGCTGGTCGCCGAATATTCGGCGCAGCTCTCCGGCGGCGTGCCGATGACGCAGGTCGAAATCATCCGCCCCGCGGATTTCGGAATTGCCGCGCCGGCGGTGGCGCTGAGCGTCACCCAAGCTGAGAAGACCCGTCTCGCCGAACTGCTGCACGAATCTCAAGGCCGCGCGACGTTCGAGAACACCAATCTCGACGCGGATTTTGAAATGATCCGCGATCAGTTCCGCAGCTTTGCTGACGACAAGATCATGCCGCACGCGCATGGCTGGCATTGCAATGACGAGTTCATTCCGATGAGCATCGTCGAAGAGATGGGCGCGCTCGGCGTCTTCGGTCTCACCATTCCGGAAGAGTACGGTGGCTCAGGCCTCGGCAAGACTGCGATGTGCGTTGTCTCTGAAGAGCTGTCGCGCGCTTGGATCGGCACCGGCTCTCTCGGCACGCGCAGTGAGATTGCGGCGGAACTCATTCTGATCGGCGGCACGACTGAACAGAAGGCGGAATGGCTGCCGAAGATCGCGAGCGCAGAAATTCTGCCAACAGCGGTGTTTACCGAACCCAACACCGGCAGCGATCTTGGCTCACTCCGCACACGCGCAGCGAAGGATGGCGAAAGCTACGTCGTCACCGGCAACAAAACCTGGATCACACACGCTGCGCGCGCCGATGTGATGACACTCCTCGTCCGCACCGATCCCAGCACCACAGGCTTCAACGGCCTTTCCATGCTGCTTGCGCCCAAGCAGCGCGGCGACGACGCCAACCCATTCCCGACACCCGGCATGAGTGGTGGTGAGATCGAGGTCATCGGCTATCGCGGCATGAAGGAATACGAACTCGGCTTCGATGGCTTCAAAGTGCCAACCGCAAACCTGCTCGGCGGAGTCGAAGGCCAGGGCTTCAAACAGCTGATGGCCACATTCGAAAGCGCGCGCATCCAAACCGCCGCGCGCGCCGTTGGCGTTGCGCAAAGCGCGCTTGAGCTCGGGCTAAAATACGCGATCGACCGCAAGCAATTCGGCCAAGAGATTTTCTATTTCCCGCGCGTCTCGAACAAGCTCGTCATGATCGCCGCCGAACTCATGGCCACGCGACAGATCACGTATTTTGCGGCCCGCCGCAAAGACAGCGGCAAACGCTGCGATCTCGAAGCGGGGATGGCGAAGCTATTGGCCGCGCGTGTTGCTTGGGCAGCGGCGGACAATGCGCTGCAAATTCACGGCGGCAACGGGTTCGCCGTCGAATATCCGATTAGCCGCGTGCTCGCCGATGCGAGAATCCTCAACATCTTCGAGGGCGCCGGTGAAATTCAGGCCATGGTGATTGGCCGCAGATTGCTTGAAGAGGGCGTCAACTGAGGATGGCGCGCGACCGCGCCATCCTCAGCAACAGTCTAGAAGCGGCGCAGAGCGAAGAAGCCCAGCACGCCTGAGTTGGCGTCGCCGCCTGAGAGCACGCTGTACTCACCGCGGAAGTCCCAATTGCCGGAGCGGACGCCAGCGCCGATGCCGAACGAAGCGCCGCTCAGTTCGAGATCCGGTTGCTCAACGCCGTTGAGTTCACGCTCGACGGTGACGCGGCTGTAGCCGGCGCGGCCGAGGATGTAGCCGCCGCCGCCTTCACCGATGGGATAGGTGACAACCAGGTGCGCTGCCACCGGGCCGGTCACGCCGATATCGCCGTTGATGCCAGGGCCTTCGAACTCTGACTTGGCGCCGCCAATGCCAGCCTCGACTTCGACAGCGAAGTACTCGTTGAACGAGTAGCCGACGCGGCCCACGAACGCGCCCGGCGAGGGCTGATCTTCAAAGATGATGCCCATGCCCTCTGCGGCGTCGTCTTTGTCGACGAAATAGAGGTTGATGCCCGCGCCGGCGTAGAAACCTGAATTATCGTTCTGGTCTTGAGCCAGGGCCGGCGTTGCAAACAAGCCAACCATGCTCGCGGCCGCTAGGGCCAATTTCGCTTTCATGTATGTTTCTCCCCACAGGGCCGCATTTGCGGTCCCGTGAGGTGACGGTAATATTCGCGCTCACGGGGCGGCAAGCGACTTTCGATTGGCGTTTGCGTACGCGTCCGCAGTGTTGCTTGCGCGTATCCCCCAAGTAGGTGAAACCTCGGCCATGGCTCGCGTCGTCCACTTCGAAATTCACGCGTCTGACCCGGAGCGCGCGGTGCGCTTTTACGAGACCGTTTTCGGCTGGCGCTTCAACCACATCGCCGCCATCGACTATTGGATGATCTCGACCGGCGAGGGCCCCGGTATCGATGGCGGCATGGTCCGCCGCCGCGGCGATCCACCTATCCAGGGCCAAGCCGTCAACGCGCACATGTGCACAATCGGCGTCGACGATCTCACCGCGACAATGGACGCTGCCCTCAAGGCCGGCGCCACCATCGCCGTGCCACGCATGGCTATTCCCAACACCGGCCATGTCGCGTACTTGATCGACACCGAAGGCAACATATTCGGCGCCTTCCAGAACGACCCGAAAGCTCAGTGAGGCGTGATGCGGCTACTTGCTCTTGTTTCGCTGTTGGCGCTCGGCGCCTGTAATCCGCAGCCGGCCACATACGCGCCGGACGTCGAGCGCAACTTCAGGATGGCGTGCGAAGCGCAGGGCTCATCGAGCGCTCTGTGCGGATGCACTTGGGGCAAGATCGCCGCCGAAGTGCCGCCAGGCGATTTCGCGGCGCTTGAGCGCATGCCTGGCCCGCAACGCGAGTCTCATCCGCTGACGGCGCAAATCAACGGCTATGTCGAAACCTGCAACGCGAGCCTCACGCCGCAGGTTGAGCCGGGGGCCGATGAGCCCGTTCCCGAGCCCTGATCGCCGATTTAACGACTTTGGTGCTGTTCAATCTTAACCGTGCTGGGCGCATACTAGCCGCGTTGCCCGGCAAAGTTTGCCGGTCGGAGAGTTGAGCGATGCGTTGGGCATTTGCAGCCCTACTGGGCCTCAGCATGTTGGCAGCGTGCAACAGTGAGCACGCGCCGTATCCTTATCCGCAAAGCGCGCACGAGCGGTTCGCGATGTCATGCCCGCCCGATAGCGCCGTGTGCACCTGCACCTGGGATAAGATCACGCGCACCATCACGTACGAGGATTATCAAGCCGCGCTCGCGCGCTTTCGTGAAACAGGACTCATGGAGCCTCGCATCACGCGCGCGCGAACCCAGTGCATTGAGCATAATCGCGAGTAGTTTTGGCGAGTAGCGATCAGGCCTTCTTGCTGATGGCGCTGTCGATGCTCAGTGGCCCTGGGCCTGCGGCGGCGATGTAGAGGAACACGAAGCAGTACAGGATCGCTGCATCGCCACCGTTTTGCACCGGATAGAATGACTGCGTCGCGTGTGCAGTCCAATACGCGACCGCCATCGTGCCTGACGCGAGGAACGCCGCCGGACGCGTGAACAAGCCGATCGTGATCAGTGCGCCGGTGACGAGTTCGATCACGCCTGCGAACCAGATCAGTGTGAATTGCTCAGGCGGCTGTGCGAACATCTCAGTCGGCGGAAAGCCGAACAATTTCGTCGCGCCGTGCGCCACGAACAGAAGCCCACTGATAAAGCGCAACGCGCTCAGCAATTGCGGTGAAAAACGATCCAAAAAGCCCATGTCCCAATCTCCTTGAGTCGCCAAACTGCGGGCGCCGGTTAGGGGCGTCAACGCACAGCGATGATACTGGTTCAGGAGGGGCGGCGGCTCTGCAACGCGGCGAACAAGGTGCCGTCGTCGAGTAGGTCGAGTTCACCGCCGACTGGTACGCCATGCGACAGCCGGCTCACTGTGACATCAAGCGGCTGCAAGCGCTCCGCCAAATAATGTGCAGTCGTCTGCCCATCTACCGTGGCCGAGAGCGCCAGGATCACTTCGCGCACGCCGTCGCCGTTCGCGCGCTCCAGTAGCTTCGCGATGCGCAAATCTTCAGGGCGAACGCCATCGAGCGCCGACAGCGTGCCGCCCAGCACATGGTAACGCCCCTTGAACGCGCCCGCGCGCTCCAGCGCCCACACGTCGCCCACCTCAGCGACCACGCAAATCAACCCATCATCGCGGTCCACTGCTGAGCACAACATGCAAGGATCTTGCGTGTCGAGCGCGCCGCAATTGGAGCACGCGCGCACCTTCTCCGCCGCCTCGCTCAACGCGCCCGCAAGCGGCACCATGAGCTGATCCTTGCGCTTCAACAGCTGCAACGCCGCGCGCCGCGCGGAGCGCGGGCCGAGACCTGGGACCTTCGCTAGCAGCGAAATCAGCGCCTCAATCTCAGGCGCGGCGGTGATGGATTTCGAGCGCATTACTCAGCAATGCTCCACAGCACTTCGACGCGTTCCGGCTCGTGCGCGAGCATGACCACAAGTGGCATGCGATAGGACGGCGACGTGGATCGTCCAAGCGATCCCTGCAGTATGACGAGTGTCGATCCGCATGCTTGAAGGAAGAACATCGGGGCGCTGTGCTTCGCAATGGCCCGAACCAAAAAGGGGCGAAGGGTTGCCGTGCTGACGAACGCGGCATTGCCCGTAAAGGAAGTCGCCTCGTCATCGCTCAACGCCGAGGTTTGTACATCGTCTAGCCGCTCAATCGCATCTATGCGCCTGTCTTCCCGCACGACGGAGTGCTGGCTTGGATCGATCGCCGAGCATGGCTCAGGCGGCCTAGTTCTGTCGCGCATGGTGTCCCATCGTGCCGCCGCGTCGGCCTCTGTCGCGAGGGCCCGATCGGGAAACGTCACGCAAGCGATCGTAAGAGCAAGGCAACACGTAACGAGCTTTGCCGAAATGTGGATGGACTTAGAGCGCATTCTGTCGTCTCAAGCGTCGCCGGATAGGTGACGTATATAGGCGTTCATGAAGGCCGCGTCGCGCGTGGTGAGAAGCCGAAGAACTCAAACACAAGCGCCCAATTGTCCGGCGCGTGATGAATCGAGAGTCGTGAAGCGGCCGGATAGATGTAGCCGTTGTCGAGCATCGGAAACGTGTAGGCCGAACAGCACCGATCGAGGATGCCAAGGATTTCACCGGCCGTCGCCACGTCAGAACGGCATCTTAAAGCCGGGCAGGATGCCCAAGCCGCCGCTCAGGCCCTTCATCTCTTCGTTCTGAGAGTCTTCCAGTTTGCGGCGCGCATCGTCGTGCGCGGCCTTGATGAGATCTTCCAAAATCTCGCGCTCATCCGCGACCATGAGCGACGGATCGATCGTAATGCTCACCAGCGCGTTCTTGCCGGTGATGCGCAGCTTCACCATGCCGCCGCCCGATGAGCCGTCGACTTCCATCGCTTCGAGCTTCTTCTGCGCTTCGTTGATCTTGGCCTGCATCTGCTGGGCCTGGCGCATGATCTGCGAGATGTCCTTCATTGGCCTTCCTTCTTGCGCGCCGGCTTTTGCGACGCGTTCGGCGCGGCGGGCATCGGCACAACATCGCCACCTTGCGCGCTCTCATCCACTGGCTTCGTCACTTTGGCGATCTCGGCGCTCGGAAAATGCTTCAGTGCTTCGGCAACAAACGGGTGCTTTTTGAGTTCGTCGAGTTCACGCTCGTGCTCGCGGCGTCGCTTATCCGCTAAGCTCTCGACCGGCGCAGCGGATTCCGCAGTGGAGCGGATCGTCCACTCAAACGGCGTGTGCTCTTCCAGGAACGATTTCAACCGCCGCACCATATCGCGCGGATGATCGGGGCTGGCGACATACACAAGCTCGCCCTGCGGTGCGAACCGCACGACCTTCAAGCGATCCAGCGCCACTTCAAGCTCGACATCGTTCTCGAACTTGATCCGCTCCATCACCTCATCAAAAGTCGCGAACGGCGTCTCTGGTAACGCAGCTTTTGGCGCAGCTGGCTGCTCTGCGCGCGCCGGCGTCTGCGGCGCTGCATTGATCGGCGCGTCTTTGTTTGGCGCGGGCGGCGCAGACGACGTCGCACCAGCGCCGCTCCACGACGACCCATCTCGCAACATCCGCGCTGCATCTTCCGGCGGCGGCAGCGACTGCGCCGCGCAGAGCCGCACCATAGCCATCTCGACTGCAGCGATCGGATCGGGCGCCTTGCCAGCTTCCTCCAACGCCTTCAGCAGCATCTGCCACAGCCGCGAAAGCTGAGCAGGCGAGAGGCTCGCCGCTAACCCACGCACGCGGGCAACCCAATCGGCGCCGCCGATGATCTTCGCTTCGGCGCCAAGCGCCTGCGCCCGCGCCGCTTCGTGGCCGATGTCCAGCAGGTCGCGCAGGATCAATGTCGGATCGGCGCCGCTATCGTATTGCGAGCGCGCTTCGTTGATCGCCGTCTTCGAGTCGCCCTTCGAGATCGCCTCGAAGAGATCAAGCACGCGTCCGCGATCGGCGAGGCCGAGCATCTCGCGCACATCCGCAGCCGTGACGCTCTCGCCAGGCTTCTGCACCAAAGCCTGATCCAGCAGCGACAAGCCATCGCGCGCCGAGCCTTCAGCCGCGCGCGCAATCAGCGCCAAGCCATCAGCGTCAACTTTCACGCCTTCTTTGGCGCAGATATTTCCAAGATGCGTCGCCAGCCGCTCGCTATCGATGCGTTTCAGATCGAAGCGTTGGCAGCGCGACAGCACCGTCACCGGCACTTTGCGAATTTCCGTCGTCGCGAACATGAACTTCACGTGCGGCGGCGGCTCTTCCAGCGTCTTCAGCAGGCCGTTGAAGGCCTGCGTCGACAGCATGTGCACTTCGTCGATGATGTAGATCTTGAACCGCGCCATCACCGGCGCGTAGCGAACGCTGTCCAGAATTTCGCGGATGTCGTTGATGCCGGTGCGTGAGGCGGCATCCATCTCGAACACGTCCGGATGGCGGCTTTCCATGATCGCTTGGCAATGCTCGCCCGGCGGATCGAGTTCGATGCTCGGATGATCAATGTCGCCGCGCTTGTAGTTCAGCGCCCGCGCTAGCAGCCGCGCCGTCGTCGTCTTGCCGACCCCGCGGACGCCGGTCAGCATCGTCGCGTGCGGAATTCGGCCGAGCGAAAATGAATTTGCGATGGTGCGGACCATCGCTTCTTGGCCGATCAGATCTTCGAACGTCTTCGGCCGGTATTTCCGCGCCAAAACGACATAGCCTGGGCCGGTCGTATCGTCGCCGAAAAGGCCGGGGGTGGTGGATTCGCTCACACCTGAAACCTAAGGATTTTGCCGGGAATTGCGACTCCCGGAGGCTGCCGCGTTCGCGCCTCGTTTACCGGGCGCCGATTACCCTCTGAATCTGTGCGGTTTCGAATGCGGAACGAACCGGGAGAGGCAATGACGTCACCGGACACCTCAAGCCGCATCTGGGCAATGACGATCCGGCGCTTTGCTGAGATGGCGTGGTCCGATCACGGACCACTTCGCTACGGCTCGGTTGTCCTGACGCCTATTTTGGTCGCGTTTTTAGTCCCCGGCTATTGGTGGGCGGGCTGCCTGATCGGGGCGATTGCCGGCGTGCTGATCGACCTGCGCACCCAGGCCGCATTCGAACGGCTCTCGCTGAAGCTTGATGATCTCGATGCAAACACGCTCAAGGCGATGATCGGCAAATACGTTGCCGCGCTCGCGGCGACCACAGCCTGCTACGTCGCCCCCTACGTCGCGCTCGCATTCGCGCCGCAACCGGCCCCCGTTGTTGGCCTACTTTTTGGCGCCGGTGCTGCGCTCGTCTCCGCCAACCTTCACGTCATGACGCGAACGATGATCTTCTACACTATCGCTCCCGTGATGCTTGTTTTGGTGTTCAACGCCGCGGCGCTAGGCGAGGGCGCTAATGCGATTATACTTGGCGTAATGGCCGCGCTCTTCGGCGCCAACGCCATCATCGCTGCTCGCTCGGGCGCAAAGAGCTTCGGCGAGCTGATCAAGTCGCGTCTGCACGCCGAAGAGGCGGCGGAGGATCTGGAGCGGCGTGTCAACGAACGCACCGCCCAGCTCGAAGTCGCGAGCAAGCGCGCACAAGCCGCCAACAAGGCTAAATCCATGTTCCTGGCCAATATGAGCCATGAACTCAGGACGCCGCTCAACGCTGTCATCGGCTATTCCGAAATCATTGAGGAAGATTTGGAAAGCGGCGACACCAGCGCCAGCGCGGCTGACCTCGGCAAAATCCGCGGCTCAGCCACACATCTGCTGACGCTGATCAACGAGATCCTCGATCTTTCGCGCATCGAGTCCGGCAAGCTCGAATTGAAGCCCGCCTCGTTCGATCTGCCGTCGCTGCTGCGCGGCGCGCTCGATACTGTGAAGCCGACCGCCTCCAAGCAGCGCACCACGTGTCAGCTCAATGTAGCGCCGACAGTCGGCCTTATGATCGCGGACGAAACCCGCGTTCGCCAGTGCGTGCTGAATCTCCTCTCGAATGCCGCCAAGTTCACGCACAACGGCGCGATCGCGCTCGACATGCGCGAGTGCCGCATCGGCCGCATTCGCGGCGTCGCCATCTCCGTGAAAGACACAGGCCCAGGCATCAGCGCTGAAAATCAGGCGCGGCTCTTTCGCCCCTTCATGCAGATCGACAGCACCAAGACGCGTGCTCACGATGGCGCCGGTCTCGGCCTCGTCATCACGCGCCGCCTCGCGCGCGCCATGGGCGGCGACATCCAGGTCTCGAGCAAGCTCGGCCACGGCTCCACCTTCACGCTCTACCTGCCGCTCGACATGACCCAGGCGCCGCCGGTTTCAGCAGCCGCTTAATCGCGCTTTTGGGGAAAGTGCAGACAGGACAGCGACCCGTACGCAACCCGTTACGGCTGCTTCCTTCCGGATCTGACCGGGTTGGCGGGGCGGCCGTCCGCCGCCTGCCTGCGCGCCCCATATCGCCGTTGGGGTGACGGTACGCAAGCCGGAACGCCTGCGGCCGAAGTGCGTTCATATCCCGTCCAACAACTTAAGAGGCCGCCCCAGATGGGGCGGAAACCGTGATGCTGCGTACCCTGGTGTTTGCCTTAGCGATTGGTTTGCCCGGCCTGGCCGCGGCTGAACAGTTTCCGCAATCGGCGCAGGGCGTCGAAGTGCGCGGCGACGACGGCAGTGTCATTGGCCGCGTGAGCGCCGTTGAGCGCAACGCCGAAGGCGAGATCGTCGCTGTGGAAATCCCTGGCATGGAGCCCGGCGACGCGCCAGCTGCCTCACGCGATCTCATCGCCGAAGATCAGCGCAGCATGGTGATCCGCGTCCGCGAAAGCCGCGATCGCCGCGACGAGAACGGTGCTAGCGAGCGCCGCGTCCTACGCTAACGCCAACGAGCGGCAAACCCGCGAGCACGAAGCCCAACCCGAACAAAACCCCAGCCGCTGGCAAGCCATACGCCGCCAGCGGCTGAATCATGCCGAGCAGGCCGACTGCAACAACGCTGGCAAACCACGCAAGCGCCGGCCAGACCGGTTTCTCGCCGACACGCACCCAAGCCATGCTCAAGCCCACCAGCGCAATCGCCAGCGCCGCCGCGCCTTGCTCATACGTGCTGAATCCAAACGGATCAGCATCTGGCCCGCCGATGAACGAGAG
>JAPLOL010000032.1 GCA_026400735.1 Alphaproteobacteria bacterium
GCGGCCTCTTCGGCGCCGGAATTGTATGTAGAAGTACGCAGGGGCGATCAGCCGGTCGATCCTGGACGTTGGCTTAGCGCGCGTGGCCTTACTGCGGAGGCCGGCGTACGAGCCGGTTAACCGCGAATCGGGCAGGACGACCCGGGGAGTACGCGATGCGCTTAGCTTGGATTTTGGCGCCGGTGGCCGGTGCAGCCGCTCTGGTCGGCGCGCTTGCCTGGTCCGCTCCTGAAGATCGCGCCAACGGCGACATCTATCGCCAGCTCGAATTGTTCGCCGACGTGCTCGCGCGTGTTGAGCAAGATTACGTCACCCCGATCGACGAGCAGAAGGCGATGGAAGCGGCCATCCAAGGCATGCTCGCCTCGCTGGATCCGCACTCTTCCTACATGAACGCGGAAGACTACCGCGAAATGCAAAGCCAGACGCGCGGCGAGTACGGCGGCCTCGGCATCGAAGTCACCAGCGAAGAAGGTGTGGTGAAGGTCGTCTCCCCGATCGACGGCACGCCAGCAGCGCGCGCCGGCATCCAAGCGGGCGACTACCTCACCGCCATCAACGGTGAGAGCATTGTCGGCCTGACGCTGAACGAAGCCGTCACCCGCATGCGCGGGGAAGCCGGCACCGACATCACCATCACCATCGCGCGTGAGAACACCGATCCGTTCGACGTCACGCTGCGCCGCGAAACCATCAACGTCCGCGCCGTCACCGCGCGCGTCGAAGGCGGCGACATCGGCGTCATCCGCATTTCAACCTTCAACGAGCGCACCGGCTCGATGCTACAAGATGCGATCCGCACCGTGAAGCGCGATACAGGCGGGCGTCTCCGTGGCGTCGTTGTCGATCTGCGCAACAACCCAGGCGGCCTGCTCGACCAAGCCATCGAAGTTTCCGACGCATTCCTCGATGGCGGCGAAGTGGTTTCCACGCGCGGCCGTCAGCCGGAAGACGTGCAGCGCTACAACGCCCGCCGCGGTGACGATCTCGCAGGCGTGCCGGTGGTCGTGCTCGTCAACGGCGCTTCGGCCTCTGCCGCTGAAATCGTTGCGGGAGCGCTTCAAGATCGCAACCGCGCGCTGATCGTCGGCACCGACTCGTTCGGCAAAGGCTCAGTGCAAACCGTGATCCCGCTGCAAGGCGGCCGCGACGGCGCACTGCGCCTCACCACGGCGCGCTACTACACGCCGGCCGGCCGCTCGATCCAAGGCCCGGGCATCGTGCCGGACATGGAAGTCGCCTCGCGCCGCATCGACGCAGCTGAAGTTGCGCGCCTCCAACGTCTTGCAGTGTCGGAAGAAGATCTGCCGAACGCACTCGACAACGAAGCCGGCGCACACCGCCGCGCGGCCCACATTCCGGACGATCAACCGCCGGAAAACTGGAACGCTGAGGACGATTATCAGCTGCGCCGCGCGATGGAATTCCTGCGCCAAGGCACGGTTGCGGAACGACTCCGCGCCCGCGCTGGCTAGGCCGAATTTACTACTCGTAAATCAATGTGAAGCGTCCAGCCGTCCTAGTGACGGCTGGCGCGAATTCAGCGATTCTGCGCGCAATGATTCGACCGCGCGTAAACCTGCGCGGCTTCGCGCCAAAGCAACCGCCAAAGCCCGCGCGACGCCTGCCAAAACTAACGCATCGCACCGTTGCGTTCGCCTTCGTTGGCGTGCTCGCGGTTGGCGCGCTTGGTGCTGTGCAAATTTTCGGCGATCCGAGCGCTGCTGGTCCGCGCCGCATCGTCTCGCTTCAGCCCTCCACTGCCGAAGCCAACGCGCCTCGCGTGTCGTTCTCCGACGCCGCTGAAGAAGGCGCTGAGATGCACACGTTCGGCATCGATGAGCTGCCGCAAACTGGCGAGTACGGCGAGATCGATTCCAACGGCGAGCTGCGCGTCTCGGTTGTTGAGGCGCAGGCGGCGCCAAACGCGGGCCGCCCACAAGCGCCGCCGTTGCCGCGCGCACCGCTCGCGGGTCTGTTTGAAAACGGCCCCAACGGCCCACTGCCAATCATCGCTGCAAACGGTCGTACGCCGGCGCAAGCCTATGCGCGGCCGTTCACGCCGCAGCAGGGCCGGCCCAAGCTTGCGGTCATCATCGGCGGCCTTGGCTTCAACGCCACCGCCACGACGCAAGCCATCGACGAATTGCCAGCCGAGATCACGCTCTCGTTCGTGCCGTACACCGCGAATCTGCAGTCGTGGATCGACCGCGCCCGCGCGCGCGGCCACGAAGTCATGCTCGAACTGCCGATGGAACCGTTCGACCCGGACGCAGACGACACCGGCCCGCAAACGTTGCTCGCCTCAGCAAACGCGCAGCAGAACGTCTCTCGTCTTGAGCAATTGCTGTCGCGCGGCACCGGCTATTTCGGCGTGACCAATTACCAGGGCGCGCGCTTCGCAACGTCGGCGCAAGCGTCGGCGCCTGTCGTTCAAGCGCTGCGCCGCCGCGGTCTTACCTTCATTTCATCCGGCATCGGCCAGCGCACCGCTCTCAGCGTTGAAGCGCAGCGCGCACAGCTGCCGAACACTGCCGCTGACCGCATCATCGACGCGCGACGTGAAGCCGATGCGATCGACGATCAGCTGCTGAATTTGGAAGCGCTTGCGCTGCAAAATCAGAGCGCGATTGGCGCAGGCTTTGCGTATCCTGTGACCATGGAGCAAGTCGGTCGCTGGGCGCGCGATGTTGAATCGCGCGGATATCAATTGGCGCCAGCCTCGGCCGTGCTCAATGCACGCGCCGCGCGCCGATGAACACGACACCGGATCCAAAGCTCTATCGCCCGAATGTTGGCCTCGCACTGTTCCACAAGAACGGTCTGGTCTTTCTCGGCAAGCGCGTCGCTACGGAAGGCCCCTATCAGTGGCAGATGCCGCAAGGCGGCGTCGATCGCGGTGAAAAAATCGAAGAAGCCGCTTACCGCGAACTTGAAGAAGAGATTGGCGTAAGGTCAGTCCACGTCGAGCTCCTCGAAGAAACGGCAGATTGGCTGCATTACGATTTCCCCATCGACGTGCGCACCAAAATGAAGCCGCGCGGCCGCTATTTGGGGCAGCGTCAAAAATGGTTCGCGTTTCGGTTCAAGGGACGTGACTCAGATATTAGACTAGATACCCATACCCCGGAGTTTGTAGATTGGCGCTGGGCCGCACTCGATAGCGCGCCCGGTCTGGTCATACCGTTCAAGCGCCCCGTGTACGAAGAAGTGGCGCGCCGGTTCAAGAAACACACCGTGGGGGCTTCGAAGTGATTGTCTGCCTGATAGGCGCTGCAAAAGCGTTCGCGTTGTGAAGCGCGGTGGAGTCGTAACGCCGGTCGTGTTCGTGCACGGCGCGTTTTGCGGCGGATGGGCATTCGATGGTTTTCGCGAACCGTTCGAAGCCGCGGGCTTTGAAACACACGCGCCAAATCTTCCGCATCACGAGCGCGGCGCCGATCTCGAGCAACTCGCGCAGACCGGCCTGAAAGATTACGCGAAGGCGATCGCCCATTATGTGCGCGAATTGCGCGCGCCACCCGTGCTCGTCGGCCACTCCCTCGGTGGACTGGTGTCGCAACTCGTCGCGACGAGCACGCCGATCGCAGGCCTTGTCCTACTGGCGCCGAGCGCACCATGGGGCGTGCCGCCGACAACGTTGGACGAGCACGGCAATCAATTCGGCCTGACGTTGCTCGGTGATTACTGGCGCCGCCCAATCCCGCCCGATTATCGCGTCGCACGCGCGACAACGCTCGATCGTCTTGCACGCGACGATGCACGCAAAGCCTTCGCGCGCTTCGTGCCCGAGAGCGGCCGTGTCATTCGCGAAACCGTTCAGT
>JAPLOL010000131.1 GCA_026400735.1 Alphaproteobacteria bacterium
TATTGACCAAGACGATTCGGGTCCACCTGAGCGCGCTTGTTCCTGCACACGCACAGGCGACTCGCGTCGTCCTCTTCTGCGCAGACTGTCTTCGATGAAATAAGGGAACGTTAATGTGCGCGTTTAGCGCGACATTGTTGCGTTTTCAGAACGCGAATGCTTGCGGCTTTGCTAGTCCAGGCACAATCGGCGGCGCTGCATCGAACGCTGAACGGTATGCCGCTGCATCTGCAGAGCGCGTGTAGATTCGCGCGGAGCCTGCGGCCCCCTGGCGCACGATCACGCCGAGACGTCCGCCTGGCGACAATTGCTTCAGCCACGCATCCGGCACGAACTCAGCTGAACCGTTGACGAGAATGACGTCGTACGCCGCTTCGTCAGCCCAACCGTCGACCGCGGCGGTCGAGACTGTTTTGCTGTTCGTCACGCCTGCCGATTCCAAAGCGGCCTGCGCGGCGAACGACAGATCCGGGTTCGGATCGAGCGTAATGACTTCTTTGCAGCATGCCGCGAGCACGGCCGCGCCATAGCCAGTCGCGCCGGCAATCTCGAGCGCGCGATCGCCGGACTTTGGCGCCAGCTCCATGATCAGCTTCGCCAGATCACGCGGGCGCATCAGCGTGCGGCCATCGGCAACTTCAACTTCGAGATCGCCGTACGCGATCATGCGCTTGGCAGCTGGCACGAAGCGCTCACGCGGCAGTGTCCGCATGGCGTGGATGATCCGCGGGTCGGTCACGTCACTCGGACGAACCTGACTTTCGACCATGAAGTCGCGGGCGCGGGCGAAATCCATCAACAGCTCCAGTTTGGCCCCGGTTAAGCCGCCCCGGGGCGGCGGGCAAGCGCCCTAGCGGCACATGTCGTCGCGGCCGAGGTCGAAATGCAGGTGGTCCCGGTGGGCGCGGTTGTAGTCAGGGGACAGGACGGCCTGGAAATAGTCGCAGGCCCCATCTCGGACATCGCGCAGGAACTGGCGGTCCCGCTGATTGCCCCGCCAGCCTTCGGTGACGGTCACGGTTCGGCCGTTGGCCAGGGTGAAGCCTTTAATGTCCATCGCGTTGGCGTGCGCATGTTCGCTGAGCCGCCGATCCGTCCGGCCCGCGATGCGGCGGCATTGATACGATGGCGCAGCGAGTTCGATCCGGGTGATGTCCTGGCCGTAGCGGCGCTGCGCGGCGGGCCGCACCACGTCGCGCTCCCACATCACCAACGCGGCAGCCGCCGCGCAGCTCGTCGCGACAGGCGCAGAGTAGGCGTAGACGGATTGCGTGAGTTCAACGGCGTTTCGATAGCCGCAGCCGTTCGCGCCCGCCTCATCTGGAATGCGCTCAGTCTGAAAGCCCGCGCCAGCGATGGCGGCGCGGCACGCGGGCACATCGGTGGCGAAGTCGGCGATGCGCGAGGCGCGCAGCGCTTCCGGCATCAGATCAGCCTCTTCAGGCGGCGGTGAACCAACGAGCAGCATTAGCATTATGAGCGCCAATCCGGCCAAAGCCGACGCCGCCCAGATGCGGGCGCGTTCGTGCTCTGCCTTCGTCGGCGGCTTGAGGATGCCTAAAATGCGCATTGAGGAAGGGAGCGCCTTGACCGATTCCGTCTGACACGACTAGGAGTGCCGCCCCGTCGCGCACATATAGCGGCGGCTGAGGCCTCGTGGCGGAGTGGTGACGCAGAGGACTGCAAATCCTTGCACCCCGGTTCGATTCCGGGCGAGGCCTCCAACCTTCTCCACAGATAAATCCCCTACGCATCAACGCCTTCGCAAGCTTCGTTAGCTCGCGTTTGCCAATTAACGCGTTCTTTACCTGTTAAGATCATATTCGCCTTGTCTTCCCTCCCCTGGCGCCGAACTTGATAGAGACCCCGCTCGCTGCTTCGGCGGCGTGAAGATGTTCCTCGGTAGCTCAGTGGTAGAGCAATCGACTGTTAATCGATTGGTCGTAGGTTCGAATCCTACCCGGGGAGCCATTCTTCTTTTCGCCGCTGGCTCGCGGCTATCCCAAAATTCATTCTGCTTGGCTCTCGCGGTGAGAGGTTTTTAACGCGCGCGCGTCTATCCTGCGCCTCGTTGGAGCCATGCTCCTTTTTCTCATTTGGTTGGATTTTCTTAAGCCCGCTGGCCAGTCGCCCGCGGGCTTATTTTTATCCGCCGCCGGCTTTGTAAGCGGGCAGCAAGTGGCCAAGCCGCGCACCCATCTCCGCGCCTAAAGCCTGCAGGCCATTGAACGGCCGGATCATCACTTCGAAGTCCGTGATGAGACCATCGGCGTCGAACTGAATGAGGTCGATGCCTTTCAGGTTCTTCTCGCCGACGCGGGCGCTGAATTCGAGCACGACACTGAGCCCATCGCCGGTCGCGAGTTCGCGGTGATACGCGAAGTCTTCGAACACCGTGATCACCGTGCTTAGAAGCAGCACCACCGCTTGCGACGATTGATACGGCTTGAACGCCATCGGTGATCGGAACGTCGCGTCTGGGTGAATGATGTCGGCGAGGCCCGCGAAATCCTTGCTGTCGATCATGGCGTGCCACTTGGCGAGCGAGGCGGCGACGTTCGGGTTCAGGTTCGGTGTTGTGCTCATGAGATAAGCCTAAGCCCCGCGCCCTAGCCGCGTCGAGTTTGGATTCTGGGCTTCCGTCGCCGCTCACGCCGGGGCATGACGGCGCGGGAGGCGCGATGCACGACGTTGTCATTATCGGCGGGGGCCACAACGGGCTGACGTGCGCGGCGTACTTGGCCGAGGCAGGCCTCAAGGTGCTGGTGCTTGAGCGGCGCGATATCGTCGGCGGCGCGGCGGTGACCGAGGAGTTTCATCCGGGCTTCCGCAATTCGGTCGCGAGCTACACCGTTTCATTGCTCAATCCGAAAGTGATCGCGGATCTTGATCTGCACCGGCATGGGCTACGCGTCGTTGAGCGCAAGGTTTCGAACTTCCTGCCGCTCTCGGACGATTCCTATTTCATGTCCGCTCCGGGCATCACGCAGTCAGAGGTCGCGAAATTCTCCAATCGTGACGCGACGCGGTTGGAAGAATATGAGCGCCGACTTGAGGTGATCGCAGACGTCGTGCGGGCGTTGCTGTTGGAGCAGCCGCCGAATTTGGTCGAGCACGGCTTCGTGCGCGGGATTGATGAAGCGATGCGCGCGGCGAGTTTGGGTGGTCGGCTGAACAAGCTCGACATCACCGGTAAGCGCGACCTGCTTGATCTCTTCACGAAGTCCGCCGGTGAGTGGCTGGACGAGTGGTTTGAGTCTGCGCCGATCAAGGCGCTGTTTGGCTTCGACTCCATCGTCGGCAATTTCGCGAGCCCGTATACGCCCGGCTCGGCGTACGTGTTGTTGCATCACGTCTTCGGCGAGGTGAACGGCAAGAAGGGTCTGTGGGGCCACGCGATCGGCGGCATGGGCGCGATCACGCAAGCGATGGCTGCGTGCTGCCGCGAACGCGGCGTGGAAATTCGCACGGGCGTTTCGGTGAAGGAATTGCTGCTGGCGCCGTACACGCCGGGCGTGACGGAGCCGCAGGCGCAGGGCGTTGTTACGGTGGATGGCGAGACGATCCGTGCGAAGGCGGTCATCTCCAATCTCAATCCGAAGCTGCTCTATCAGCGCATCGTGCCGGCTGAGGCCCTGCCCGAAGATTTCCGCGAGCGCATCACGCGCTACAAGGTCGGCTCAGGCACGTTCCGCATGAACGTGGCGTTGAACGAGCTGCCGAAGTTCACGTGCAAGCCGGAGGTCGGCGATCACCTCACCGCCGGCATCATCATCGCGCCTTCCATGCAGTACATGGAGCGCGCTTACGACGATGCGCGTGCGTTTGGCTGGTCGCGCGAGCCGATCGTCGAGATGCTGATCCCCTCGACGCTGGATGATTCACTGGCGCCGGCGGGCAAGCATGTCGCCTCGCTGTTCTGCCAGCACGTGCAGCCTGAGCTTTCCGGCGGGCGGTCGTGGGACGATCACCGTGAGGAAGTCGCGGATCTGATGATCGCGACGGTCGATAAGTATGCGCCTGGCTTCAAGGCCAGTGTGATTGCACGTCAGATCATGTCGCCGCTGGACTTGGAGCGGACCTTCGGCCTCGTCGCGGGCGACATCATGCATGGGGCGCTGTCGCTGGATCAGTTGTTTAGTGCGCGGCCAGTGCTTGGGCACGGCGACTACCGTGCACCGATCAAGGGACTTTATATGTGCGGCTCGGGCACGCACCCAGGTGGCGGCGTGACGGGCGCTCCGGGGCACAATGCGGCGCAAGTGGTGAAGCGCGATTTCCGGAACGGAGCGGTGCGATGAGATTTGCAGTGATGATTGCGGCGGCGTTTGCGCTGACGGCTTGCGCAACCGGCGGCGGCGATGACGCGCCGGTTGGGCCGCCTAGCCTTGTGGTTGCGAACGGCGAGCCTGCCCCGGCGCAAGCGCGCTTCTATACTGATTGCATCATGCAGTCTGTGCAGACGACCGGATACGACCGCGAAGCGAACGTGCTGCGTTTCCATTGCAATGGCGCCGTTGCGCAGCGTTTCTACGATGGGCTCAGCGCGTGGAGCGCGAGCATCGGTTCTCAGTATGAGGCCGATGGCGTGACATGGCGCTTCTCTTCGACCATCCGCGAGAACCCTTCGTTCCGCGACTTCTGCCGCCATGGCCCGCAAGGCTATGACTGCACGGTCGTACTGAACGTCGGTGAGTTTTTGGCGGAGTGAGTTTAGGCGCTGCGCTTATGCGCAGCTTCGCCCCTGATGCGCTTGAAGACGGGGACGGTGCGTCCGCTCCAGATCTCCATGCGCGCGCCGCAATCGACGCATTCAAACATGCCGATATCTTTGATCGGCAGGATGCGTTCTTGGCGCTCATAGCAAGCGCCGCACGCGCAACTGATGGTGGTCGTTTCGGGCGTCATAACGGTCTGAAACTTGACGCTCAAAGGTAAACGAAAGTTAGCACGCAGACCGATTTCCGTACTTATTGCTACGGATGCGCGTACGCACTGCACGCGTTCACACGCTGCAGTAGAAACGAGAGAGTAGGACGCGCTTCGGTCGAAGCTTCTTAAAAAGCAATTTGAAGGGGGTTTGCCGAAGCGCGCCCTACGCGGTCTGTTGTTCGCAACCGGCGGAAGTCTGAGGTGTTGGTGTGACGCAGGGGGCCATACGTTTCGGAGACGGGCCCTCACCGTTCATTGCGCAACGCTGATGCGATCGCTTTGAAACCGCGAAGATAGATTGATCAAGGCAGGCGCCTCCCGCGATTGATCGGCCCGCGACGCTGGGATTCTGTCGCCGCTTAGCACCTGACTTTCGTTCCCGGTTGACGTGCGGAGCAAAGCCAAATCTTCGCGTCCGGGCCTCGGCTTTCTTTCTTCTTGCCGAGCAGCAACTTTCATCCTCGCGGACTTCCATCACATCACGTTCAAACCGCATCCCCCACGCTGTCGGCTTTGGTACCGGAGCCTCTCGTGTAGGAGATGGGAGGAGTGTACGGGCGATCTGGCACTGTAGGATTGATTGCGATCTATCCAACGCCATCGAGCAGCCCAGATGAGCGCAGCACATCCGGGACGCGGGGAACGGAGATTGTTTGCGCCGGATAGATTGGCGCTCATTCGCGGGTCAATCGAAGAAGATGAGTGCTCTCACATGCTCAGGAATGGCCAGATTTCTAGAGCCGTAAGTTTGGCTTCCCTCGTTCATGATTTGGAGCATATCCGGCTGGAAGCCGCGTTCGACGAACTCGCGTGCAACAGATGCTGCGCGCCGACGACCGAGCGATGCCTCGGAGGTCAGATCGCCTTCCACGATCAGTTCTATCCGGCTGACGTCGCATTGACGCGCACGATTGGCCGCAGCCTCTATGGTCTCAAGATCACCGGCATCGATTTGAGCATCGCCGGATGCGAAGTCGATGCTGAAGTCACTTGTTGGGCATACCGAAAGAGCGTGTGCCGCGGGGGCGAAGCTGAGGACCAGGATAGCAAAGAGCGCTCGTATCATGCCGGGCACGATATCATCTTCGGACCAACCGTCGAGCATGCCGGTCACCGGTCTATTCCGCCGCCACCGTTTCCGGCTCTTCGGCTTGGTGTTTCCAGAGGCTGGCGTAGAGGCCGTCTCTCGCAATCAGCGCGGCGTGCGTACCGCGTTCAACGATGCGGCCAGCTTCTAGAACGACGATTTGGTCGGCGTCGGCGATGGTGCTGAGGCGGTGCGCGACGACGAGCGTGGTGCGGCCACGCGAGGCGGCTTCGAGGGCGGATTGCACTTCGTGCTCAGTGGCGGAGTCGAGTGATGATGTCGCTTCGTCTAGGATGAGGATGGCTGGGTTCTTCAACACCACGCGCGCAATGCCGACGCGTTGTTTTTCCCCACCGCTGAGTTTGAGGCCGCGTTCGCCGACGCGGGTATCCCAGCCTTGTGGGAGCGCTTCGATGAAATCGAGCAGCTGGGCGCTGCGGGCGGCTTCGTTTAGCTCTTCTTGGCTGGCTTCGGGTTTGCCGTAGCCGATATTGTAGCGGATCGTGTCGTTGAAGAGCACGACGTCCTGCGGGACAAGGCCGAGCGCGCTGCGGAGTGAATGCTGCGTGACGTCGCGTAGATTTTGGCCGTCGATGCGCACGGCGCCTTCGCTGGGATCGTAGAACCGGTAGAGCAGCTTCAGCACCGTCGACTTGCCGGCCCCAGATGGTCCGACGATGGCGGTGGTTTTGCCGGCAGGCGCCGTGAAGCTCACGGCTTCCAGGCCCATGTCCCTGCCCTCGTGCGCGAAGCCGACATGATCGAACACGACTTCACCGCGCGCGGCCTTAAGTTCGGACGCGTTGGGTGCGTCGGCAACATCGGGCTTTTCATCCAACAGCATAAACATCTTTTCCATGTCGATGCTGGTCTGTTTGATTTCGCGATAGGCGAAGCCGAGGATGTTCAGCGGCGCATAGAGGTTGGTCATGATAAGAATGACGGCCGTGATGTCGCCCGGCCCCATCGGCCCACGCGCGACGAGCCAGCCTGCGCCAACAACCATCGCCACAAGTCCCAACGTCATAATGACGCCCTGCGCGATGTTGAGCATCACCAACGAGGTGTAGGCGCGTACGGCAGCTGTTGCGTAGGATGAGAGCGCGCGATCGTAGCGTTCACTTTCGCGGGTCTCGGCGGCGAAGCTTTTTACGGTCTCGAAGTTGAGCAGCGAGTCGACGGCGCGGCCGGCAGCTTCGGTGTCGGCTTCGTTCATGTCGCGACGATATTTGAGGCGCCATTCGGTGACGCCGAACGTGGCCCACGCGTAGATGATCACCGTGCCCGCCGCGATTGCGGAAAACATCCAGCCGTATTTGAAGCCGAGCACGCCAGCGGCGAGCAACAATTCGATGACGGTCGGCGCGATGTTGAAGGCGAGGAAGCGCAGCAGGAAGTCGATGGCGCGGATGCCGCGTTCGATGGTGCGATAGACGGCGCCGGTGCGCTTTGATTGGTGAAAGCGGACGGAGAGATTGTGGACGTGCGTGAAGACACGCGTGCCGGCGCGGCGTTGCGCTTGCTCGCTGACAGGCTGGAAGATGGCGTCGCGGATTTGCGGACCGGCGGTCGATGCGAAACGGAGCGCGCCCCAAAAACCGGCGAGGCCGAGGAAGGCTGGGAGAGCGCCGGAAGCGTCGCCGCCGGAGAGCTTGTTGATGCCGTCGGCCAAAACCAACGGCGAAACCACGGCCAGAATTTTGCTGACCAGCGTCAGCACGAAAGCGACGCCGAGCCGGAGCCGTACGCCCTTGTCGTCTAATCCGCCAATCAAACTAAGGAGTTGTGCGATCGTGCGCGTCAGCGGCGGCGCGATATCGGCGGCTGGTTCCGCCTTCGACACTGTCCTGCCTTCACCACGCGCCATTTGGAACAATCCTTGAAGGCAGCACTTAGGCACGGGGAATTTTCCCCGCAATGCCGCTTGATTGGCTAAACCTGTTCAATGCCTATGGCTGATTCCAGCTCCATGCCCCCTGCCGTTCGCTCTGTCTGCGTTTATTGCGGCTCCTCCAATACGACCAAGCCCGAATATTTGGATTTGGCGACGCGTCTTGGCGCGGAGCTGGCGGCGCGCGGTATGCGGCTCGTCTATGGCGGCGGCGCGGTTGGCTTGATGGGCCGAGTTGCGAAGGCGACGCATGAAGGCGGCGGCGAAGTGCTCGGCATCATGCCGCGCTTCCTGGAGCGGCGCGAGATTACCTACGAAGACGTGCCGCACCGCATGGTCGACACCATGCATGAGCGTAAGCACATTATGTTTGAAGAGAGCGACGCGTTCGTAGTGCTCCCGGGTGGCATTGGCACGCTTGAGGAAGCGGTCGAGATGCTGTCGTGGAAGCGGCTCGATCTGCATAAGAAGCCGATCGTGTTTCTCTCGGAAGATGGCTTCTGGACGCCGTTCTTTACGTTGATGCAGCACACGGTGGACGCGAACCTAACGCCAGCGTCGTTCCAAGACGGCGTGGTGGATGCGAACTCGATCGAAGAATGTTTCGCAGCCTTGGGCGCTACCGTTCGCGCTTAACGGCGCGGCGGACGCACGTGCCGGATGTGCGGCGGTGGGCCGGGTTCGAACACGAGCGTAGGGCGTAAATGTCCGCCGATTGTGGGCTCGCCGGTGAGCGTGCGCTGCGACACGCGCCACTCCGTAGAGATGGCGAGCGCGGCTTCGCCGAACTCCCAGTAGAGCGGCGCTTCTTCGAAGACCTCACACGCGAGGCGCCCAGCTTCGGCAATGACGCACTCAAGCGTCACGCGCCCGCTGACGAGCTGCTGCGCCGCAGTAGCGGGATAGTGCGATCCGGCCTCCTGCTGAGCCGCGGCAGCGCTCGGCACAGCTAGGACTAAACCCAATGCAAGCAGGTGGCTCCGCATTCGCGGAGTGTGCCTTCGGGCCGTGGTTCTGAAAAGTCCGCCCGCCCCTTATCTGTTCGTGACGGTTGGCGGCGGACCGGGCTCGAAAACGTACGTGCGACGGAAGCGGCCGCCCGCTGTGGAGACGCCATCGCGCGTGCGCGGCGCAATACGCAAATCCTCGGTCATACGAAGCGCGGCGGCGCCAAAGCCCATGTTGACGGGCGCTTCTTCGATCGTCTCACAGGTCAGGCGCCCGTCTTCGCCGACGAGGCATTCCACTGTCGCTTCGCCACCGATGCCCTGCGTTTGGGCCGTCGCCGGATAGAAAATCCTCGGCCCATTCTGCGCTTGGGCGGGGCCGCTAGCGCCGACGAGGAACAGAGCTGAAATGACAAGCGCGCGCATGGGACTTTATCTGCAGCCAATTCGACTGGGAAAGAAGTAACTTCGCTTCGCCCTGTAAGAAACCTCAACATGCAGTGACTATGGTGTCATGAGGCCCTCGCCCGATCAGGACGCGCGCTATTTGGAGGCGGCCGCCGAACATGGCGGCGCGCTCCAGCGCTTGGCGCGCGCCACGGAGGCGAACGCCGAGCGGCGGCGCGATTTGTTGCAGGACATGCACGTGGCGCTGTGGCGGAGCTTTGCTTCGTTTGACGCGCGCTGCTCGGTGCGCACTTGGGTTTATCGGGTCGCACACAATGTAGCGGCATCGCACGTGGATCGAGAGCGGCGGGCGTGGGCGCCGTTTGTGGCGCTTGAGGACATCGCTGAGTTGCCCTCCGCGCAGAATGTTTCGGCTGAAGTAGAAGAGAACGAGGCGGTCGCGCGGCTGAACGCAATCATCCGCAAGCTCGGCCCGCCCGATCGGCAGATCATTACACTTTATCTCGAAGGGCTCGACGCCGCTTCGATTGCTGAAGTTACCGGGCTTTCAGCCGGCGCCGTCGCGACGCGTGTGTCGCGTTTGAAGACGCAGCTGGCCCGCCTGTTTCAAGAGACCGCCAATGTCTGACCGCGATTCCCTTCAACAGCTGTGGACGCAGCAAACGCAGGAGCCATTCGTTATGTCGCTCACCGATATCCACGAACGTGCGGAACGCTTTCAGACGCGTATTCGCTGGCGCAACGCTATCGAGCACATTGCCGGCGGCATCGTCGTGTTCGCGTTTAGCGCAATTGCGTTGGCGACGCCGGATTGGGGCATTCGCGCGGGCGTGGCGCTGATCATCGCGGGCGTTGCCTATATCAGCTGGCAGCTTGTCAAACGCGCTGGCGCGACGGCGAAGCCGGACGGCCAAACATGGGTTGAGTTTCACCGCGCAGAATTGGTGCGCCAGCATGAAGCGCTTTCCAGCGTCTGGAGCTGGTATCTCGCCCCGTTGCTGCCGGGTATGGCCGTGTTCGCGCTCGCAACGGCGTTTTCGCCGGTCGACAACGATCTGCCGTTGGTGGCGCGCCTCGCCGTTTTGGGCTTGGCGATCATGTGGATCGCGTTCGTCTTTGGCGGCGTTGCGTGGATCAATGCGCGTGCAGCGAAGAAGCTTGAGGCGGAGATCGCGGCGCTGGATCGGGCGCGGGAGTAAGGCGCGCTATTGCGCCGCCTTCAGCAACCACCCGGTGATTGAGAAGCGGTCGAACTTTGCGGATGGCGTAACCATGCTCACCGAATGGCGCTGGGGCACGGAGAACATGTTGAGCGCGTTCCAGCGCGGCGTGTATGCGCCAGAGAGGTGACCCTCGGCGTCGTGAAACTGCAGCAAGCCGCCCCACTCCACGTGCCAGCCTTTGCTTAGATTGAGCACGTAAGCGAAGAGACGATCGTTTGTCGGATCTTCGTCGTCGTGGGCGCTGAGGAAATGGCCGGGACGATAACGCGAGACGTGGCAATCGACGCGCGCGACGCGCTCGTCTCCGGTCAGCGCGCGAAACGTGCTGAGCCATGCTGGTGAGTTAAACGCTGCGTAGAGCCCCGCGAGATTCGGCGGGCATGGGCGTCCGGCCGCGATTACGGCGTCGATGCTGAACTTGTCGTAGAGATATTGAAAGTTCGGGCCGGCTTCAGTGTACGCCTCAGTGAGAATACGGTTTCTCTGTCCAACATCGAGCGCGTCCGCCATGCCGGGCGTCAGGCGAAGGATCTGGTCTTGGCTCAGCAGAGCCGTGGACCAGCGCGCGCCTTCCATGTCTGCAAGCAGCGCTTCGGCGTCAGGTTCGGCGAGCACGTTCGAGATGTGCACGCGCCCGGCTTGCTTCAGTTGCTGGGCGGCGCGTGCAACATCGAAGGCAGGACCGAACGCCATGTTCGCTACGCCGCCTGCCCTTGCAGCCGCTTGCGCGCGCGCTCTTCGCCAATCAGCGGGAAGAGCGCAGCCATTTCGGGGCCGTGGTCCATGCCGGTGAGGGCTTGGCGGAGCGGCATGAAGAGGGCTTTGCCTTTGGCGCCGGTTTTTTCTTTTACGGCGTTGGTGAAGGCTTGCCAGGTTGTGGCGTCGTAGGCGCCTGTCGGGAGCACTTCGGCGGCGGCGGCGGCGAACGCGGCGTCGGGGACGACGGGTTCGATTGGGCCGTCGACGATGCGCGCGTAGTCCTGCACGTCTTTCAGCAGGACGAGATTGGCGCGCACGGCGTTCCAGAACGCTTCGCCTTTGTCGGCGCCGAGTTTGGCGAGGCGATCTTTCACCGTGGCGTAGTCGTATTGGTGCAAGAGCTGCGCGTTGACGCGCTTCAGGTCTTCGGGATCGAAGCGCGCGGGGGCGCGGCCGATCTTGGCGAAGTCGAACTCAGAGGCGAGCACGTCGAGCGAGGCGCGGGCTTCGACAGGATCGGAGGTACCGATCTTGGCGAGGTGCGAGAGCACGGTCATCGGCTCGTAGCCTTCGGCGGCGAGTTCGCCAACGCCGAGTGAGCCGATGCGCTTGGAGAGCGCGTTGCCGTCGGCGCCGACGAGCAGCGGGAAGTGACCGAACATCGGTACGGGGCCGCCGAGGGCTTCGAAGATTTCGATCTGCACGCCGGAGTTGGTGACGTGGTCTTCGCCGCGCACGATGTGGGTGATCTTGAAGTCGATGTCGTCGACGACGCTGGGCAGCGTGTAGAGGAAGGCGCCGTCTTCGCGGATGAGGACGGGATCGCTCAGCGAGGCCGTATCGATCGACACGTGGCCGCGGACCAGATCGTTCCAATCCTTGCGCGCGCCGGAGAGCTTGAAGCGCCAGTGCGGCTTGCGGCCTTCGGCTTCGAGCTTGGCGCGATCTTCGGCGGTGAGCTTCAGCGCAGCGCGATCGTAGACGGGCGGTTTGCCGGTCGCTTGCGCGATCTTGCGTTTGCGGTCGAGTTCGTCCTCGGTTTCGTAGGCCGGATAAAGCAGACCCGCCGCCTTCAGCTTGTCGGCGGCCTTTTCGTACTCGGCGAAGCGATGCGATTGGTTGGCGCGCTCGCCCCATTTGAGGCCGAGCCATGCGAGGTCATCGACGATGCTTTGCTCGAACTCCTTCGTGGAGCGGGCGAGATCGGTGTCGTCGATGCGCAAGAGGACGCTGCCGCCCTGCGGGATCGCGAACAGCCAGTTCATCAACGCCGTGCGGACGTTGCCAACGTGGATGCGTCCGGTGGGGGACGGCGCGAAGCGGAGGCGAATGGACATTACGTAAGGTCTCGTTGCGGGAAGGCCGGGGTTATGCGGCGCGCCGCCCTCACCTGTCCAGCTTCGTGGGCCGCGTTACCCCAACTAGAGCCTCGCTTCGCAAGCGTTTTGGGATAATGTCGCCGCCATCCTTTCAGGAGCAACCGCCATGGCGACCAAGTCGCGCGAAGTTCGTTTGAAGAGCCGCCCTGTCGGCCTGCCGGAAGCGTCGAACTTTGAGGTCGCCACCGCCGACATTGCCGATCCAGGTGATGGCGAAGTGCTGGTGCGCAACCAGTGGATGTCCGTCGATCCGTACATGCGCGGGCGCATGTACGACCGGCCGAGCTACGTGCCGCCGTTTCAGATTGGTCAGCCGCTACAAGGCGGCGCTGTTGGCACGGTCGTAAAGTCGAACGATCCGAAGTTTGCGGTCGGCGATTTGGTTGAGAGCTTTAATGGCTGGCGCGAATTTTATGTGTCGCCCGGCTCAGGCTTGACGAAGCTGCCAGGCGGTGTCCCGCCCCAAGCTTATCTTGGCATCCTCGGTATGCCGGGGATGACGGCCTACACCAGCTTCCATCGCATCGGTGAGCCGAAGGCTGGCGATGTGGTGTTCGTATCGGGCGCGGCCGGCGCTGTGGGTTCGGCTGTGTGTCAGATCGCGAAACTGCGCGGTTGCACCGTGGTTGCTTCTGCGGGCACCGATGAGAAGCTCGCTTGGCTGAAGAGCGTCGGCGTTGATGCGACGGTGAACTACAAGAAGGGCAATCTGCTCGACAACGTGAAGGCTGCGGCCCCGAAAGGAATCGACATCTATTTCGACAATGTCGGCGGCGATCACCTTGAAGTTGCGCTCGAAGTGGCGCGGCCGTTCGCGCGTTTCATCGAGTGCGGCATGATCTCGATCTACAACGACAAAGAGCCTGCCCCCGGCCCACGCAACATGAGCTATGTCGTCGGCAAGCGCATCAAGATGCAGGGCTTCATCGTCTCCGACTTCGCCGACATGCGCGACCAATTCTACGCCGAGATGGGCGGCTGGGTGCGCGACGGTAAGATTAAGTGGGAAGAAACCGTAGAGAACGGCGTCGAGAACGCGCCGAAAGCGTTTCTCAACCTCTTCAGCGGAGGAAACACGGGAAAGATGCTCGTAAAACTCGGCTGATATGAACCAACGTCTGTTCCAAGCTTATGTGATGGTCGACTGGAGCGCCGCCTCCAAGCCGACAACCGGCCCGGATTCTATCTGGGTCGGCGTGCTGAAGCGCAACGTGCGATTCCAGATGGCGTTCGAAGCGCACAACCCGGCGACGCGGGTTGAGGCGGAGAAATTGCTCAACAGCGTGCTCGATGATCTCAAGCGCAAGGGCGAACGCGCGCTTGTGGGCTTCGATTTTCCGATGAGCTTTCCGCGCGGCACAGCAGCGGCGCTGAAACTTCCCGGCGATCCATGGCGTGCGCTGATGGATTTCGCGGCGAAGGAAGTGAAGGACAAACCGGACAACACGAACAACCGTTTTCAAGTCGGCGCGAAGATGAACCGGCTGATGACGGGTGAAGCGTTCCCGTTTTGGGGCGCGCCTGCGCGTGATGAGCAGACGATGCTGTCGGCGAAGCGCCCGCGTGAGCACGGGCCGGATGACTTACCGGAGCTTCGCTACGCGGATGAAGCGGCCAAGGGCGCATCGTCCATCTGGAAGCTCTATTACCAAGGCTCAGTTGGCGGCCAGGCGCTCACCGGCATGCCGGTGGTGAAGCGCCTGCGCGACGCGCGTGCGGTGAAGATTTGGCCGTTCGAGACTGGCTGGAAGCCGCTCACGCCTGCCGATGTCGCTGACGCCGAAGCGGTAATCGCTGAGATTTATCCGTCGCTCTATGCGGCGAAGCCGAACGCGGGCGAGATCAAGGATCAGGCGCAAGTGCGCGGGGCGTGCGAACGCTTTAATGCGCTGGACGAGAAGTTTCAGCTCGGCGCCGTGTTCGGACCTGCGAAGGACGATCGACGCCGTGAAGCCGTCGAGCGCGAAGAAGGCTGGATACTCGGCGCGAACTCTTAGGCGATACGCTTCGGCATCTAGCCGGGCGTATGCTTGGGCTGATTTCCACCAATCGCCCACCAACGCACCAGCAGCACGGCGGCGCTAATGACGCTCGACCAGAAGATCGCAAACATCAGTCCCGACACGCCCATGCCTTCATGCTCGGCCAGCCAATACCCCAGCACCGGCATCACAACCGCATAGGCCAGTATGTGGCTAAACGTCGGAAACCAATTGTCGGAGCGCGCACGTAGCGCCGAGGCGGCTACGACTTGCGTGCCGTCCGGCACAAGCACAAGCGCCGCTACCCACATAAGCGAGGCGATCAGCGCAGCAAGCTCGAAATCGGCGGTGTATGCGCGGCCAATCGGGTGAGCAAAGACTAGAATGCCTACGGCACACAACAGCATGCCGATGACATTCAACCAAATGCCTGTCCAACCGGCGCGCGCGGCGTCATTCGACGCGTTGCGTCCGATCGCTTCGCTCACCAGAACAGCTGTAGCTGCGGCTAGCCCCAGCGCGACCATGAACACAAAGGCCATGAGATTGAGTAGTATCTGATACGCCGCGACGACATCCGCGCCGATGCGGCCGGCAACGACCGTCATTGCAGAGAAGGCCCCGGCCTCCACGGCTTGGCTCACTGCGGCGGCGGCGCCAACACCCAACAAAGCGCCGTAGCCAGGGCCGTTTGCACCCTTGGCTTTGCGCACTCCGAAGGTAACGCCGTCGCGCACGAAATAGATGCAAATCAGCAAGACGCCCGCGAGAAAAACGCGCGCGCCAACGGTCGCCCACGCAGAACCGATTGCGCCATGCTCCGGCACCCACAGCAGATTGAGTCCGAGGTTCACGCCGTTCGCGAGCCACATCACAACGGTCGAAATGCCAGGCTTTTTGATCGCTTCGAGAAAGTACGTGCCGGCGATGTAGAGCAAATGCAGCGGGATCGAAAAGGCGAGCACCTGCATCACTGGTGTCGATGGGCCCGCCAGCGCCTCTTCAATGCCGAACACCGTGAACAGTCGCTCACCGCCGAGCCACATCAAAGCAGCCGAAAGCACGCCGGCAATAAGCGCGAGCACCAAACCGCGTCGCAGCGCAACGCCCGCACCCTGTCTGTTGCCTTCGCCAATCGAGCGTGCAGCGAGCACTTGCACGCCCTGAAGCAAGCCAATCGCGCCAACGAGAAACACGGCCGTCGGCGCCCAGCCGAGGGCTTGGTGTGGAAGTTCGTCCGGCGCGAGCTGGCCAACGACAATCACGTCGACCAACGCCATGCCGATGATCCCGAGCCGCGCGAGCGCGACCGGTCCGGCGATGCGCAACAAAGGCGCGACGAAAGAGGTTCTTGAGACCATGGGGAGCGCGCTTTTAGCGGAGGCTCCCGAGTCGGTCGAGGCTCATGCCAACTTGCGGTAAATCTTCGCCGAGAGTGCAG
Source organism: Alphaproteobacteria bacterium (assembly GCA_026400735.1). Classification (GTDB taxonomy): domain Bacteria; phylum Pseudomonadota; class Alphaproteobacteria; order Caulobacterales; family Aquidulcibacteraceae; genus Vitreimonas. The sequence continues at coordinate 15,990 of JAPLOL010000131.1, forward strand.
CTTCCAGAACCGAATAGATCACGATCTGGAGGAAGATACTGAGCGTGTAGAAGATTGCGAAACCGAGCAGATTTGCCTGTGCATAGTTCAGCATCAACACCGGATCGCTCGTCGGTGCGCCGACTGCGGTTGCAAGCAGCGATTGCAGAGCGCTTGCGAGGATAAACGCAGGACCGAGCAACAAGAGACGTGCGCCAACGACACGCAGAAAATTGCCGCGCGTCATGCGCCAACTGTCGAAGACCGAGATGCGCTTGCGATCAACGGTTGCGGGAACGACGAGGTAAAAGCGCGTCGTGATCAAGAACGCGATCACGGCTCCAGCGAACATTGCATAAGACATGATGTGCTGTTGCTCTCGCAGAGCGCGTTCGACGATTGCCTGCAACGCCTCTTGATTTTCGCCCGCCGCCTGCACTTCCGCCTGGTATGGCGCGATCATGAACGACATTGCGATGAACATCAGCATGATGAAAATGATGGCCAAGACGATGCCCACCAAAAGCATCGCGAGGCCGACGCGGCCGGCATTTGCCGATAGTCCTTCTGTTGGCGGGCCGCCGAGCGCGGCCGTGGTCAGCGCCGTGTGGGCCGCAAGCACCGCAAGCAACACTGCCGCCATCCAGGCGAGGTTCGGACCGAGCGGCAGCAACACCGCCTGCGCAAGCGCGGCCAGCGCCGCGACGGTGACGACAAAGCGCACGTTCTCGCGCACGAAGCGGAGAGCGGCGCCGACGGTGTCGCGGATGGAGAGAATGACTGGCTCAGGCATGGCGATGGCGTGCCATGGGGTTGCGCCCTAACGCAAGCTGCCGGGGCCGACTTGCGGACGTGACACGGGCGCGGCATGTCAGCGCTGATGAAACCTGTTCATGTTGTCGGCGGCGGTCTCGCCGGTTCGGAAGCCACATGGGCGCTGGCGAATGCCGGCGTGCCAGTTGTGCTGCACGAGATGCGGCCGATGGTGAAAACTGACGCCCACCATACCGAGAAGTTTGCGGAGTTGGTTTGTTCCAACTCGTTCCGGAGCGACGATTGGCGCGGCAACGCGGTTGGCTTGCTGCATGAGGAAATGCGGCACGTCGGTTCGCTGGTGATGGCGAGCGCTGAACCTGCACAGGTGCCGGCTGGCTCGGCGCTGGCGGTGGACCGCGATGTATTTAGCGATGCGGTGACGGCGGCGCTCACGGCGCATCCGTTGGTGTCTATTGAGCGCGGTGAAGTACGTTCATTCGATGCATTGCTAGATGCACCAGATGCGAGCGTCATCTTCTCGACCGGTCCGCTGACATCGCCCTCGCTGGCGGACTCGATCCGAAATCTCACCGGCGAAGACTCACTTGCGTTCTTCGACGCCATCGCACCGATCGTGCATGCGGACTCGATCGACTTTGACATCGCATGGAAACAGTCGCGTTACGACAAGGAAGGTCCGGGCGGCGACAAGGCCGCCTACGTGAACTGCCCGATGGATGAGGCGCAGTACACCGCGTTCATCAACGCGCTGAACACCGGCGCGAAGACTGAGTTCAAGGATTGGGAAAAGAACACGCCGTACTTCGAAGGCTGCTTGCCGATCGAAGTGATGGCGGAGCGTGGGCCGGAGACGTTACGCTTTGGGCCGATGAAGCCAGTGGGGTTGATGGACCCGCGCGTCGGCAAGCGGCCGCATGCGGTGGTGCAGCTACGGCAGGACAACAAGCTTGGCACGCTGTTCAACATTGTTGGCTTCCAGACAAAGCTGAAATACGGCGCGCAGGAAGAGATCTTCCGCATGATCCCCGGTTTGCAGAACGCGCGTTTCGCGCGGCTCGGCGGCATCCATCGCAATACGTTCTTGAATTCGCCGAAGCTGCTTGATGGCGCGCTGCGCTTGAAAGCTGAGCCGCGTGTGCGGTTTGCGGGCCAAGTTACGGGCGTTGAGGGTTACGTCGAAAGCGCGGCGATGGGGATGATGGCCGGACGCTTTGCGGCGGCCGAGCGTTTGGGGCGACCTGTTGAAGCGCCGCCTGCGACAACCGCGTTCGGTGCGCTGGTTGCTCACGTCACGGGTGGACATATCGGCGACGGCAAAGGTTCGTTTCAGCCGATGAACGTGAACTTCGGGCTGTTTCCAGAGATCGCGGCGCCGACGCACGGCGCTGATGGCAAGAAGCTCAAAGGCGAAGATCGCTCGCGTGCCAAGAAGCTGGCGCTGGCGGAGCGGGCGTTGGGAGATTTGGCGGCGTGGCTGGCGCCATGAGCGCGCTGTCGTTCAACATTGTGCCAAGCCCAGACTCCAACGACCATCAAGTCCGCATCTTGGTGGACGGCGCGGACCTTCTCGGAGACGAGTACCTAGGCCTCGACCCGGTCGACTTCTTCGCTCAGTTCAATGCGCCTAAGGACACCCTCCTCGTCGGCCGTTGCATCTGTGGCGTGATTGGCTGCGGCGACTATCTCCTGGACGTCCGCCGATCGGACACTGTCGAATGGATCGCCCGCGACGTCGTCGCGCGGTTTAACGCTGAGGACTATGATCGTGTGCTCTCGGCGGCGTCGAACGATCATAGCTGGGAGACGCAGGGGCGCCGCATTGAGCGCCTCATCAATGCTGAACACGCCGGCGCCATCACCACGGATGGCTACGACTTCGACTGGGCTTCAACGCGATTCAAGCCAGGCGTCCTCACGCTTCACTTTGTGAAAAACATTGGGCTGCCGACCTACGCTTATAGGTTGGTCGATCTCAGCTGGGATGGATGTACGGACGAGTCTGCTCTCAGAGCCGCGCGGCGCTATTGCGCCGAACAATGCGACTGAGTTAGCCGCCGTTACTTCTTCGCCAGCGCGCGCTTGTGCTCAAGCGCTTTGGTTTGGTTGGCTTGCCAGACGCGCCAGGTTTCGATCGCGGGCACCGGGTCATTGGCCCAATCGGGCGGCGCGACACCAGCGGCGGCGTAATCGGCGGGCGTCAGCGCGTCGCGCTCATCGTCCTCGGAACTGCTGTTGAGCAGGACGGACTTCAACGGCTCAGCCGTTGACGGTTTGGCGGCGACATCGTCTTCGATGACTGGGGGCGGCAGGTTGGGATCGTCAATCATCGTCGGAAAACTCTCGTCGCGCCGAAGGGCTTGGTCGCACATGGCGCGCCGCAACGGCGTTACAAGGGGCGATCTGCCCTGCCCACACGCCGGAATGTTGACACGATGGACCCAGCGGCGCTGTTCTCGTGGCGGGGGATCAGGCTGATGAAAACTGCAAAGGGCGTTATCGTTGTCTTGGCGGCTCTGGGGCTCTCCGCGTGCGCCAGCGGCGCAGCGAACCACGAAACTGACAATTGGTGGCGCACGACGAGCGCGCTTTCGGGCGACGACATGGAGGGGCGCGACACCGGCTCGCCCGGCTATGACCGCGCCGCAGCCTATGTTGCGCGTCGTTTCGAGCGTGCGGGCCTGGCGCCCGCTGGCGACAACGGTGCCTATTTCCAGCGCATAAGCTTCAACGAGATTGAGGTCACGAGCGAGGGCACATCATTCGCGGTGCGCCACGCTGACGGCAACACTCAAGCACTCCACTTCCTGCACGATATTTCAGTTACGCCGACGTGGGGCATGCCGGATCGCATCGAGGCGCCGCTGGTGTTTCGCGGCTATTGCGCGCCAGCGGACATGACGGGCGTGCGCGGCGCGGTCGTTGTGTGCTTCGGGACGCGGCGCACGGGCCAAACGCTGATCGCGGCGCAGCTTGAGGCAGCGACGGCCGCGGGCGCGGTGGGCCTGATGCGTGTTGACGACATGGGCTTCACAATCGAGCCGCCGCGCTGGCCCCTCGCCTACGCGCGCACGGTGGTGTTGGCGGAAGGTGCGCGACCACGCGGCATCCCTTCGCTCCGACTGGCGCCGACAGCGTTCAACGAAATGGCCCGCGCCAGCGGCCAAGATGGCGCCGAAATTCTGGACCGAGGCGCGCGCGGCGAAGCGATGATCTCATTCGACATGTCTGGGCGATTGGAAGCGCGCTTCGCGACGCGCGAGCGTAGCTACACATCCGACAATGTGCTCGCCGTGCTGCCGGGAACGGATCCCGCGCTTGCGGATGAGCCGGTCCTGCTGACGGCGCACCTTGATGGCTATGGATACGGAACGCCAGTCAATGGCGACAATCTTTACAATGGCGCGCTTGATGACGCGGCTTATGTCGCAACTCTGATCACGTTCGCTGATGCCCGCCGCGGGCGCGGGTTTCGACGGCCGGTGATTTTTGCGGCAGTGACGGCAGAGGAAAAAGGCTTGTGGGGTTCGCGTTGGCTTGCCACGCATCCGACAGCTGGCGCGCCAACACCGATCGCGGTGCTGAACATGGATCAGCTGCGACCACTCTATCCGTTGCGCATCCTGACGACGCTTGGGCTGGATGATTCAACGCTTGGCCAAACCGTGCGCGACATCGCGGGGCCAATGGGCGTGCAAGTGCGCGGCGATCTTGAGCCTGAGCGCAATTTGCTGCGGCGCACGGATCATTGGCCGTTCATGGAGCGCGGCGTGCCGTCGGTGAGCTTCTTGTTTGGGTTTGATGCGAGCGATGCGACAGCTGCGGCTGCGTACCGTGACTGGTACGAACATCGCTACCACGCGCCGCAAGACGATATGAGCACGCCGATCGACTTTCAGGCGCAGGCGGATTTTCACCGGTTCTATTTTGCGCTGACGGAGGCCGTCGCGAACGCGGATGAGGCGCCGCAGTGGCTGGCGAATAGTTCGTATAGGCCGGGCGCGCATTGATAAGCGGCGGGCTGACGCGCGGATACATGTATCTCAATAGAGAGGATCCGCTTTTTGGCAAAGCGGCCGCTGGTGAAGTGTTGCGCATTCCTGGCCGAACGCCGCCCTGGCTCATCGTTAGCGCCCTAGGCAGCACGCTGTTTGCGAGTTGGCCTGGACAATACGTTCTCGCGGAAGTGGTCGACGCGATCACCGAGGAAGAGCAACGGCCTTACGGCGGTGCGCCAGCGAGCTGGGCCGGATACACGCGCGCAGCGGCAGTGCGGGTCGTCGAGATCTATCATCTGCCAAATATCTTTGGGCAGCATGGCGATGCAGTCGCGGCGATCGTCGATGCTACGAGCACGCTCACCGAAGCGGAGGCAACGGAAATGATCGCGCGGCGGCATCCCGAAGCTGACGCGGCGCGCGAGCGGATCGAAGCGCTTGTTAAGCGCGACTTAGATCGAAATGGATCGGGACTGGGAGCGCCTTTTGAGCACGGTTCGCCATTGGGCGCCTTGTACTTCCTCGATCTGGTTGTCTCTGAGCGCGCGCTGGCTGTGGTAGGCGATCGCGCCTTTGAGGATGATCCCGACGATCCTGGCGCCTGGTTGGCTGAGCCCTGGACAGGTGCTGTCTCGGTGCTTTGGGAGGCAGCGCTCGCGATCGGCGCGCCGGACATTGGCGCTGAAGGTGATCGCGCGGTGCTAATGCAGGGCTCGGAGAGCTTTCGCTCGCGACTCTAAATTCGGAGCACGCGCCATTGTTCGGGTGCATCCCTCACCCGCCTCAGTTGCCACACTGCTTCGGCGCACCAAGCCCTGCGCTCTTCCTTCTCGGGGAGAGGGTTCTGTTAGATCAGGCCGCCGAGCGGTGAGCTTGGATCGGCGTATTTTTTCTTTGGCATGCGGCCGGCGAGATAGGATTCTCGGCCTGCGATGACGGCGTGCTTCATCGCGCGGGCCATACGGATCGGGTCTTTGGCTTCGGCGATGGCAGTGTTCATCAGGACGCCGTCTACGCCCAGTTCCATGGCGATGGCGGCGTCGCTGGCTGTCCCAACGCCAGCGTCGACAATGACAGGCACTTTCGTTTGCTCGACGATGAGGCGGATGTTCACTGGATTTTGGATACCAAGCCCGGAGCCGATGAGAGAGCCTAGCGGCATGATGGCGACGCAGCCGGCGTCTTCGAGTTTCTTCGCGTACACCGGATCGTCGCTGCAATAGACCATCACTTGGAAGCCTTCGGCGACGAGGATTTTCGCGGCGGAGAGCGTCTCTTCCATGTCGGGATAGAGCGTCTTCTGGTCGGCGAGGACTTCGAGTTTCACCAGCTTCCAATCGCCTGCTTCGCGCGCGAGGCGCAGGGTGCGCAACGCTTCGTCGGCTGTGAAGCAGCCGGCAGTGTTGGGCAGGAATGTCGTCTTCTTTGGATCGATGTGATCGGTGAGACGCTCTTTGGTGGGATCGGAGAGGTTCACGCGGCGCACCGCGACAGTGACGATCTCGGCGCCGCTGGCTTCGAGCGCAGCAGCGTTCTCGGCGTAGGTCTTGTACTTGCCGGTGCCGATGATGAGGCGGGAGGCGTAGTTCTTGCCGGCGATGGTGAGTGTGTCAGTCATGGCTGCCTGTAAGTCGCGGCGATATGATCACGCGCGCGATTGTAGAGTTTCTGAAGGCTTGCACGCGCTGTCTGCTCGAAGAGTTCGCCTCTGCAGCGCGCAATGAGATCCACAAGGTCTTCTTCTGTGACCGTGGGCGAATGCAACAGCGGCCCGAGATATTCGGTGAGTTCGCGCAGATACTCTGGCTCCTGCGCTTCAAGCATCATGTCGACCAAGCCGAACTCGGACGCCAAATCGCAGCTCAGGTCCAGGTCCTGGGCGCCATCCAAATAGTCCATCACACGCCGAAGCGTCACCACCGGGTTAGCAAGCAGTTCGGCGTCGCTCATCACCCGCCCCCAACGAACTGCACGATCTCCAGCTGATCACCCTCAGCCAGAACAATCTGCGACCACAGTGACTTAGGTGCGATCTCGCGGTTGCGTTCTACGGCTACGCGGCGGCCGTCTATCCCCATCGAGGCGAGGAGTTCCGCGAGGGTCGCGGAATCGGGCGCTTCTCGCGTTTCTCCATTGACCGTCAGACGCATAGGCCTTCCTATCCGCCCCGACTTAAGCCCCCCACGGATGGCGAGCAAGGCGCGCCACCCATCCAGCCGCGCAAGGGACGATGCCGGACGGAAAACCAA
>JAPLOL010000015.1 GCA_026400735.1 Alphaproteobacteria bacterium
GGGCGCGTAGCTCAGCGGGAGAGCACCACGTTGACATCGTGGGGGTCACAGGTTCGATCCCTGTCGCGCCCACCATCCTTCGCTCGCGAACGCGAGCTTCGGATGGCTTACGCCTCGCCAAAGTTTTTTCCGCATCGCAACATTTTTGATGACAGCGCGCTTTGCGTGTGCTTCCAATGTCGTCGCGCCGATTTGATGCTCAGCTTGCGGGCGCGTTAAAAATACAGCTAAAGCGTAGGAGCATGACGTCCTTCGGGGCGTAGCTCTCTGCCCGCAAGCGCCATTCAACATCGTCGTGGAACGTGTTGAAGAAGGCGTACGCGCATGGCTTACGAGGCATCGAAACCTCCACTCATTCAAAGCGATGAAGACGATTTTTGTCTTCCGGGATTGGACGTGCAGCACGAGCTGCTGCTGACGCTGCGCGAGTGGGAAAGTTCAGTTTCCATATTGCAGCGCTTGTCGGAAGCGGGCGCGGAAGTGCATGCGCTTTCGGTGAACCCGCAGGCGGGCGCGTTCGTGTTGAAGTGCCGCGTAAAGGGAATTTCGGCATCGCGCGCGCGCGCCTTCGTGGCTGAGCTCAGCGTGTTTGCGGCGGGCGCGGCGTGTGTTGAGCACATCATTCTCGCAAAGGCGCCTGAACATGCTCGCGCTTAAGCAAGAGCGCACGACGACGCGCCGGGAAGATTTTCTCATCGATGTGTCTGCAGGTTTTCGCTGCGAGAGCGGTGATGCGTTGCCGGATTCGCATTTGCGCGTGCGCGTGTTCGGCGATCTGGAGCGCCCTGTTGTCGTTGTTGCGGGCGGGATTTCGAGCGGGCGATGTCTTGACGAATGGTGGTCCGATCAAGTCGGCGAAGGCGCGGCGATTGATTTGACGCGCTATTGCGCGATCGGGTTCGATTTTTCGCCGACAGAAGATCAGCGCGTGCGGCTTTCGCCACTCGATCAAGCGCGATTGGTCGCGATTGCGATCGATTCGCTTGGCGTAGAGCGCTTGTTTGCTTGGGTTGGCGCGTCTTATGGCGCGATGGTTGGACTTGCGTTTGCGGCGGATGCGCCGACGCGACTAGAGCGACTTTGTGCGATCTCGACGGCGCACAAGCCGGCTGCGTTGGCGCGCGGTTGGCGCGGCGTGCAGCGCCGGGTCGTGGAATTTGCGCTCGCGCAGGGCGTGGCTGAAGAAGGGCTGTCGCTGGCGCGGCAGCTGGCGATGATCACGTATCGCAGCGCTGAAGAGTTCGACGAACGTTTTCCGGGCGGCGTGGGCGCGGACGGGCGTTCGGAGCTCGATCGGTATTTGGTGTCGCGCGGTGATGCGTATGTGAGCGCGATGGCGCCGCAGCGTTGGTTATCGCTGAGTGAATCGATTGACCGGTTGGATGTGGAGCCCGCGCGCGTGCGTGCTGACGTGACGCTTGCGGCGTGCCCCACTGATCAGATTGCCCCGATTGAATCGATCCAAGAGTTGTCGCGGCGTTTGCCTAATCTGCGCGCGTTGCATGAGCTGCCGTCGCTTTACGGCCACGACGCATTCCTGAAAGAACCGGCGCAAGTCGCCGCCATTATCCGTTCGTGCCTGGAGGGCGCGTGACATGACCAAGCACGATGAAACCATTCTGTGTTCGACCGGCATCAACGATGATCCGACACACGGCGCGGTGATCCCGCCGCTGTATCTCTCGGCGAACTACAGCTTCGATGGCTATGGCGGTAAACGCGCGTACGACTACACGCGCTCAGGCAATCCCACGCGTGATGTGCTGGCCGATGCTCTGGCTGCGCTTGAAGGTGCGGCGGGCGCTGTAATCACGAGCACCGGCATGTCGGCGGTTGATCTTGTGCTGTCGCAGCTTGAGCCTGGTGCGCGTGTGATTGCCCCACACGATTGCTATGGCGGTACATGGCGTCTGTTCGCGGCTCGGGCACGGAAGAAGGCGATCGACGTTGCGTTCGTGGATCAGGGCGATGGCGACGCGCTGGGCGCCGCGCTCGCCGACGGTGCGGATTTGGTTTGGGTTGAGACACCCAGCAATCCGCTGATGCGTGTTGTCGATATCGCCGCGATCGCGAGACGTGCAAAGGCCGTTGGCGCGCGTGTGGCGGTGGACAATACGTTTCTGTCGCCAGTGTTGCAAAAGCCGATCGCATTTGGCGCGGACTATGTAGTTCACTCGACGACCAAATATCTCAACGGGCACTCCGATGTTGTCGGCGGCGCCGTGATTGCGGCCAAGACCGAGGATATGGAGCAACTGATCTGGTGGGCCAATTGTACTGGCGTCACCGGTGCGCCGTTTGATTCATGGCTGACGCTGCGCGGGTTGCGGACTCTGAGCGTGCGGTTGGAACGTCAACAGCGTAGCGCTGGCAAGATCGCGGCATGGCTTGCGGCGCATCCGCGTGTGCAGGCGACGTACTATCCCGGTCTGGAGTCACACCCGACGCACGAGATCGCGCGACGTCAGCAAACCGGGTTCGGCGCAATGCTCAGCTTCGAGATTGACGGCGGCGAGCGCGAAGTGCGCGCGGCGCTGGAGCGGCTCAACGTGTTTACGCTCGCGGAATCGCTTGGCGGCGTTGAGAGCTTGGTGGCGCACCCCGCGTCGATGACTCACGCGTCGATGGCGCCTGAGGCCCGTCGAACGGCCGGCATTGGTGACACGCTGTTGCGTTTGTCGATCGGGCTCGAGCATGAGGATGATTTGCTCGGTGATCTTGAGCGCGCGCTAGCCTTCTGAGGCTATCGCCTCGCGCGATCTGGCTTGTCGTAGCTGCGCGAGATGTGGCACCTCAAGTGCTCAAATCGCTGGGGGCGGGAATGGGTCTTATTATTCGGCTGTTGGTCGGCTTGGCGGGATTGCTTGCTTTGGTGCTGGCGCTCGGTTTCTGGATCAATCCGGACATGCTGGCGGTGCAGTTCGGTATCGCCCCGCAAGGCCCGCTCGGCTTTTCGACCTTGCGCGCAGATTTCGGCGCTCTCTTTGCCGGAACGGGCGCACTCGCGATCGCAGCCGCAGTGCGCAACAATGCCCGCTTGATGACCGCGCCATTGCTGCTGATTGGTTTCGGATTTGCGGGACGTCTTTTGACGATTGCGCTCTCGGGGTATGATGCAAGCATGCTTCAGCCGATGATCGTTGAGATCGTGTTGGTTGCGATCTTTGCGGCGGGCCGCAAAGTCTTGCCGGCAAACTAAGCGCGCGAGACGAGCTGCTTGAGCCGTTCGCACATCGCTGAGTTCGGATCTGAAAGCGGGTCGATCACTGTGAAGTGGTTGGCGCCGTCTACCTCTTCGTAGCGCGTGTTCACGTCATCCTCGCCCCACGCGGTGACGATGGCGGCGCTTTGGCGATGGTATTCGCTGCTCTCGTTGCCGCCGACGATGGCGTCGAGACACTTGCCTTCAGGCGCCGGCCACAGAAGCGGGCTGAGCGAAGCGGCTTCAGCTTCGTCGAGACCGAGTTTCTCGTTTAGGCTTGTGGCTATCAGGGGCGCTAGTTCGAAGAGACCCGAGATCGCGTAGGCTGAAGGGATGTGCGCTTCGGTTGCGAGCAAGCAAGCTGAGAGATGACCGCCAGCGGAGTGTCCAGCGACGATGACCTCTGCATCGACCGCACGATGCACGATTCGGCTCGCCGCACGCATTTGTTCGACGATGTCGCCGATGCGCACGTTGGGGCAGAGGTCGTAGCTCGGTATTGCAACCGTAACGCCGAACTCGTTGAGGCCTTTCGCTAGGTGGCTGAAGAAGCTCTTGTCGAGCGCTTGCCAATAGCCGCCGTGGATGAACATCACGGCAGGGCCGGGGCCCGCATCGAAGAGATCGAACGTGTTGCGTTCGCCTTCGCCGTATTCGATCACGCGCGGCGGATTGATGTTGCGGTAGGCTTTGCTCTCGGCCGCCCAGCGGGCGATGATCGCCGGATGCTCGGGCACGGCGGCGCGGTTGTTGTATTCCTTTTCGAGATCGAGACTCATTTGGAGTCCGGGTAATCGAAGCCCGGCCATTTCGAGCCGTAGAGCTGATAGCCAAGGATTGTGTAGGTCTGCGCGACGTTCGGATTGGCGCGGATCGTCTCGGTGACGACCTTTTGAATCGAGTTGAGATCCGGATGCTCGATGCGTACGAGCAAATCCCATTCGCCCATGATCGAATAGATATCCATGATCTTGTCACTGCTATCGCGCAGCGCGTTGCCGACGGCTTCGGGCGTGGCGTTCTGAACGCGGACGAAGATGAAGAGGCTGTGGTCTGCCATGAGTGCTCCTGGCCTTAAGCCGTAGCAGAAAAAGACACGCTAGTCATTCCAGGCGAGCGCGGCGAGACCTGGAGTCCAGGAGCAGCAAGCTCGCTTGTCTGGATTCCAGATCACGCCTGCAGCGTGTCTGGAATGACTCTTGGGACGACGGCGGTTGTCTCGATTTCGATAAGCGCGGCGTCCTCGATCAGTGCTTTCACTTCGACGACAGCCATAGCGGGATAGTTCCGGCCCATCTTCTCGCGCCAAACGGCGCCGATTTCAGCGAGTGAGACGAGGTAGGCGCGTTTGTCGGTGATGTACCAGGTCATGCGCGCGACGTGTTCGGGACCGGCATTGGCTTCGCGGAGCACGGCGAGCGTGTTGTCGAGCGTTTGTGCGAATTGAGGGGCGAGCGTAGTTGCCTCGAATCTGCCCTCTGGCGTCCAGCCGATCTGGCCTGCGACGAAAACAATGCGACCTTCGGCCTCGATGCCGTTTGAATAGCCTTTCGGGCGGGGCCAACCGTCTGGGAGCAGAGTTCTCATGTGTCGAGCTTTGCGAAGTCTGTGATCGCTTTGCGCAGGTCCGCCGGCCAGGGCTGTGCGCTCATGGTCGCGAGATCGGTGAAGACGATGGTTTGATCGAAGCGCGCGACGGTGCGATCGCCGATTGAGGCGATGTGCTTCAGATTGAGAGAGCTGTTGCCTATGGAATCGACGCCGAGTTGCTGATGCAGCATGTCCCCGATGCGAACGGGGCCGACGAACTCGCACTCAAAGCGCACAGTCGGGACGCCTTTGCGATCGTCGATGTGCAGCGACTTGAATGAGTGGCCGAGGTTGGCGAACCAATCTTCCACGGTTTCGTTCACGAGGCTGAAGAAGCGCGGATAGAAGATGATGCCAGCTGCGTCGCAATGCTCGAAGCGGATGATGAGGTCGCGGGTGAATTTCATGTTGGTTGGCGCAGTCTAAAACGTTGCAATTTGCCTGTGGCGGTCTTCGGGAGTTCGGCGACGAATTCAACCGCGCGCGGATATTTGTAAGGCGCGATCGTCGCCTTCACGTGATCCTGCAACTCGCGCTCGGTGACGCTCGCGTTGGGATTTAGGACGATGAACGCCTTCACGATCTGGCCGCGTTCCTCGTCTGGAACGCCGACTACGGCGCACTCGGAAACAGCGGCGTGCGTGAGCAGCGCGTTCTCTACTTCAGGCGCACCGATATTGTACCCAGACGAAATGATCATGTCGTCGGCGCGGGAGACGTACCAGAAATAGCCGTCCGCATCGCGGCGATAGATATCGCCAGTGACGTTCCAGCCATTGGCGACGTAGTTGCGTTGGCGTTCGTCCGCGAGATAGCGGCAGCCGGTGGGACCTTTGATGGCGAGGCGACCTTCGCCTTCGCCGTCGAATGCCTCGTCATTGTCGTTGAGCAGTGTCGCTTCGTAACCTGGAACGGCTTTGCCGGTTGAGCCGGGGCGAATGTCGTCGCCGCGGGCGGAGACGAAGATGTGGATCATTTCGGTCGAGCCGATGCCATCGATGATGCGGATGCCGGTGTGTTCGAACCATTGGTCCGATGTCGCGCGCGGTAGGTGCTCGCCGGCGGAAACGCAGGTGTGCAGCGAGGCAAGTTTCGCTTTGTCTTGCTTTATCAGCGCGCGGTAGCCGGTGGGTGAGGTGAAGAGCGTGGTGGCTCTGTGCCGCGCGATGGCGTCGGCGAGGACATCGAAGCCTGGCTTCTCGCAGATCGCCGTCGCGGCGCCGGCGCTCGCTGGAAACACCATTCCGGCGCCGAGGCCGAAGGTGAAGGCGAATGGCGGCGTGCCGATGAATACGTCTGTTGGCTTCGGTTGCAGGATGTGGCGCGAAACGGTCTCGGCCATGGCTGCGATGTCGCGATGGAAGTGGACGCAGCCTTTTGGCGTACCGGTGGTACCGGACGTGAAGGCGATGAGCGCGGGATCATCGGCAGCTGTTGTTGCAGGTGCGCCGTTGCGTGGCGCTTTGGTCATGCGCTGCGTGAGATCGTCTGTCGCTACGATGTGCTTCAGTACAGGCGCAATCGCGCGCGCAGCTTCCAGTTCATCCGCGCGATGTGTGTCAACGATGGCGTGCGAAATCTGCGCCTTGTTGAGGATCACCGCGAGTTCGTGTGCGCGCAACATCGGCATCGTGCCGACAGCGACACCGCCTGCTCGGAACACACCCCACCACACGGGGAGCGAAAGGCGTGTGTTGGAAGCGTGGATGAGCACGCGGTTGCCGGGGACGAGGCCGAACTCGTGCGTCAGCACATGAGCGATGCGCGATGCTTCCTGGCGCAGCGCGTCGTACGTAATCGTTTCCGATGAGAGCAGCACCGCCGCACACGCGCCGTGGCCGTTTGCGATGGCCGCGTCGAGAATGCTGCTCGCGTTGTACTGCGCCGGGAATTGCAGCTCGGGCAGCGTGAATGTCATTTCCGCCCACTGATCGCGCGGGGGTAAGTTGTCGCGGACGAAGGTGTCGACGTGTGCGCTCATCAATCGCCCTCGAACACCGGCTTTTGCTTCGATGCGAAGGCGACGTAGGCGCGTTCGAAGTCCTTTGTCTTCATGCAGATGGCTTGCGCTTGCGCTTCGGCTTCGAGCGCCTGCTCAAGGCTCATGTTCCATTCCATGTTGAGCTGGTTCTTGGTCATGGAGTGGGCGAAGGCGGGGCCGGTGGCGAGGTTCGCGGCGAACGCTTGCGCCTCGACGAGCGGCGTTTCGGTGACCTTGTTGAAGAAGCCCCAGCGTTCGCCTTCTTCGGCGCTCATGGAACGGCCGGTGTAAAGGAGTTCGCTGGCGCGGCCGTGGCCGATGATGCGCGGCAGGATCGCGCATGCGCCCATGTCGCAGCCGGCGAGGCCGACGCG
>JAPLOL010000018.1 GCA_026400735.1 Alphaproteobacteria bacterium
AAGTTCAGACCGGACAAGAGTGCGGCATGAGCTTCGGTCAGTTCCAAGACATTAAGCAGGGCGACCAGATCGAATGCTTCAATGTCGAAGTGGTGCAGCGCTCGCTCTGAGGCGTGACATGCGGCGGATAATTCTGACAGCCATGGCCGTGTTGGCGTTGGGCGTTGCTGCGTGCAATCGCAACGGCGATGACGGCAACTTGCCGGGCGAGCGCCCGCAGACGCAGGTCGAAGCGGAAACGCGTGTCGATACTGTGCCGCAAGAAGAGCCGGCCATCGCGCGCTCGCAATGGCGCGCTGCCAACGAAGATGCGCGCTCGATCACGGGCAATTTGCGGGTGAGCTTGCAGGGCCGGCGTGGCGGGCCGCTCGTGTTTGCGTTTGCGACGGGCGTTACCGTGGTCGGCCAGCCTTACAGCGTCGCGCCCGCGGACTCGCGATCTGGCGTTGGCGGTCAAAGCTTTGCGGCGGTGCTCGGCGGCGATCCCCGCGTCGATGCTTTCCTTTACCGCGTCGTGTCCGAGAACGTGACGCCGAGCGCGCCGCATGGCGGCATGTGCGGCGAGGCGGTGACGCGGTTTTTGGCGGTCAGCGAATTCGTGGATGGCGCGGGGCGCTGGGTGTTCAAGATTGCAGCGTTCAGCGGTGACACGCAGCCGGGCTCAGGTTCGGACGCGCAGCTTTGCAACGCTTACTCGTACACGTCGCAATAAGATGAAACGCAAGTCTCGAGGCGGTCAGGAGGGGCACGGGCCCTCGCAGCGCCAGTTGCGCGCCGCCGAAGTCGTGCGCCACGCGCTTGTGGATATCGTACAGCGCGAAGAGTTGCGCGATCCTGAGCTTAAGGGCGCATACGTCACGGTCGGTGAAGTGCGCGCCTCGCCTGATCTGAAGCACATGACGGTATTCGTCTCCTCGCTCGGGCCAGGTGATCCGCAACGCATCGCCAACGGCCTGACGCGCATCGCACCGTTTCTGCGTGGACGCCTAGCGCGCAACATCGCTCTCAAGTTCACGCCCGAGCTACATTTCCAGCCGGACATTTCCTTCGACGAAGCCCGACACATCGACGAACTGCTCGCCAGTGCCGAAGTCGCACGCGATCTGAAGCACGACGAGGAAGAGGGCGAGCGCTAATGGGCCGCCGCAAGAAGGGCGAGGATGTTTCGGGCTGGGTGGTGCTCGATAAGCCCGATGACATGACGTCTACGCAGGCCGTCTCCGCTATCCGCCGCATCTTCAATGCGCAGAAAGCCGGTCACGCCGGGACCCTTGATCCGTTGGCGTCTGGGATTTTGCCGATCGCGCTTGGCGAGGCGACCAAGACGGTGCCGTGGCTCATGGAAGCCCGGAAGACTTATCTCTTCACGATAAAATGGGGCGTCTCGACCGACACCCAGGACCGCGAGGGCAAATCGATTGCCGAGAGCGCTTTTCGCCCGACAGCCGAAGCCATTCGCGCCGCGTTGCCGGCGTTTATCGGTGAGATCGAGCAAATCCCGCCCCAGTTCAGCGCCGTGAAGGTCGATGGCGAGCGCGCCTATGATCTGGCCCGCGCCGGCGAGACGGTCGAGCTCGAGCCCCGCAAAGTCACGGTTTACGAAGCCGAGCTGGCCGAAACCGAGGGCGAAGACCTCGCGACTTTCCGGTTCCGGTCGGGCAAAGGCTTCTACATTCGCGCTTTGGTCCGTGATTTAGCGGCAAAACTTGGCGCGGAAGGCCATGTCTGGCGGCTTCGCCGCACAGCCGTTGGGCCCTTCACCGAAGCTGAAAGCGTCACACTGGACGAATTGCAGCTTTTAGGTCAGAAGGACGCCGCGTCAGAACGCCTGAAGCCCGTTGAGACCGCGCTGGACGACATCCCGGCACTGGCCATCAACGGCGAGGACGCGTTCAAGCTCAGACAGGGACGGCCCATCGTCCTCCTCCCGCATGTGGTGGAGACGCTGAAGCCGCAGTTTCGAGATCGCTTTATCGGCGGTGTCGATGCGTCCCGAGCAGCCGTCGCTCTCTATGAGGGCAAAGCTGTTGCGCTGGGTGACGTGCGAGCGGGGCGCTTTGAGCCCAGCCGCGTGTTCAACATTGCAGATTAAAAGGAGTACCGATGTCGGTAACTGCAGAGCGCAAAGC
>JAPLOL010000056.1 GCA_026400735.1 Alphaproteobacteria bacterium
AGGATGTGCTCGACATCGAGCGCTACTCTAATCTGCCGACTTTCTCCGACGCGCCGCTCGATTTGATCGACTCGGTGTTGGAAGAGGGCGCGAAGTTTTGCGAAGGCGTGCTCGCCCCACTGAACAAGATTGGCGATGAGCACGGCTGCAAACGCGCCGACGATGGCTCGGTCACAACCCCGCCCGGCTTCAAAGAAGCTTACAAGCAACTCGTCGACGCTGGCTGGCCTGCGCTCTCAAGCGATCCGACCTTCGGCGGCCAAGGCATGCCGCATGTCGTGGCTCTCGCATGGAACGAGATGGTGTCGTCGTCGAACATGGCGTTCGGCATGTATCCGGGCCTCAGCCACGGCGCGTACGCGGCGATCCACCATCACGGTTCGGATGAACTAAAGCAGGCCTATCTGCCAAAGCTCGTCACCGGTGAGTGGACCGGCACCATGAACCTGACCGAGCCACATTGCGGCACCGATCTTGGCATGCTGCGCACCAAAGCGATCCCGCAAGCCGACGGCTCCTATCGCATCACCGGCCAGAAGATTTTCATCTCCGCCGGTGAACACGATCTCGCATCGAACATCGTCCACTTGGTGATCGCCCGCATCGAAGGTGCACCCGCTGGCACCAAGGGCATCTCGCTCTTCGTCGTGCCGAAATTCATCCTCGATAAGGACGGCAACCTCGGCCAACGCAACGGCGTCGTCTGCGGCAAGATCGAAGAGAAGATGGGCATCCACGGCAACGCAACGTGCGTGCTGAACTACGATGACGCGACCGGCTATCTCTGCGGTATCGAGAACAAAGGTCTCGCCGCGATGTTCACGATGATGAACGTCGCGCGTCTCGGCGTTGGCCTTCAAGGCCTCAGCCAATCGGAAGTCGCGTATCAAAATGGCGTTCTCTACGCGAAGGATCGCCTGCAAGGCCGCTCCATCACCGGCGCGAAAAATCCAAACGGCCCGGCCGATCCGATCATCGTGCACCCGGACATCCGCCGCATGCTGATGGACGCAAAAGCCTTCAACGAAGGCGCGCGCGCTTTCACCTTCTGGACCGCGATCTACGGCGACCTTCTTGAAGTCTCGCCCGACGAGAAGGTGCGCGAGAAGGCCGAAGACTACATGGGCTTGATGACGCCGGTGCTGAAAAGCTATCTCACCGACAAAGGCTACGCCAACGCCACCAATTGCCAGCAAATCTTCGGCGGCCACGGCTACATCGAAGAGCACGGCATGAGCCAATTCGTGCGCGATGCGCGCATCGCCATGATCTACGAAGGCGCCAACGGCATCCAAGGTCTCGACCTCGTCGGCCGTAAACTCGGCGCCAATGGCGGCCGCGCCATCTTCGCATTCTTCAACGAGCTCGACGACTTCGTGCACAACCACGAAGACGATGCCGACCTGAAGGAATTCGTCGAAGCCGTGAAAGGCGCGAAAGCGCAGCTGCAAGAAGGCACTATGTGGCTGATGCAGAATGGCATGACCAATTTCGACAATGCCGGCGCCGCCAGCCACGACTATCTCAATCTCTTCGGCCTCACCGCGCTGTCCTATATGTGGGCGCTGCAAGCCAAGGCCGCGCTCGCTGCAAAGAAAAACGGCGGCGCTGGCGATCCGTACTTCGACACCAAGCTGGCGACCGGCCGCTACTTCATCCAACGCATGCTGCCCGACACAGGCGCGCACTTGGCCAAGCTCAAGAGCGGCGCCGGCCCGGTTATGGCGCTCGCGGCGGAGGCGTTTTGATGATGGCGCTACTCCTTAAAAGTTGGAGCGCGCGGCCTCCGGCCGCGCAAGCGCCGTCGGAGGCGTCGCGCTCCAACTTGGCAAGCGAAGGCGCATCGTGAGCGCGCACACCGCCACCGTCACTTGGCAACGCGGCGAAGATGATTTCGCCGCCGGTCACTATTCGCGCGCGCACGAAATCGCGTTCGATGGCGGCATCACCGTGCAAGGCTCAGCGTCGCCATCGGTAGTGAAGGCGCCGTACTCGCGCGAAGACGCTGTCGATCCCGAAGAACTGCTCGTGGCGTCGCTTTCGACCTGCCACATGCTCTGGTTTCTCGATCTCGCGCGCCGCGCCGGCTTCGTCGTCGACGCTTACGAAGATCGCGCTTCGGGCGTCATGGGCAAAGACGATCGCGGCAAGATCGCCATCACGCAGGTGAAGCTCGATCCGCAAATTTTGTGGGGCGGCGAAAAGCAACCGCAACCCGAAGAAGTACGCGAGCTGCACCACAAAGCGCACGAAGCCTGTTTCATCGCCAACTCCTTCCGAGGCGACATCGCCATCGGCGGCGGGGAGGCGCACTGATTTACCGCGCTTCGCTCAGCCCGAGCGAAGCGGTCAGCGGAGTAGGCGCTTCAGAGCGCCACGGGACGACTCCGGTCCCATGCAGGGTGAAGCGGCGAGGGCGCCGCAAACGTTGGAGTACGAAGATGGCTGAGGCCTATATTTATGACGCGGTTCGCACGCCGCGCGGCAAAGGCAAAGCGAACGGCTCGTTGCACGAGCAGACGTCGCTGCAATTGGCGACGCAAGTGCTGGAAGCCATCCGCGATCGCAACAACCTCGACACCTCGAAGGTCGACGACGTGTACATGGGCGTGCTGTCGCCGATCGGCGAACAGGGCGGCAACCTCCCGCGCATCGCTGTGCTCAATGCCGGCTACGCGCAAACTGTCGCTGGCGTGCAAGTTGAGCGCTTCTGCGCCTCTGGTCTCGAAGCCTGCAACATCGCCGCCGCGAAAGTGAAATCCGGCGAAGCCGACCTCACAATCGGCGCCGGATGCGAAAGCATGAGCCGCGTGCCGATGGGCTCGACTGGCGGTTCGTGGGCGACTGACCCGTCGATCGCGATGAAGTCCTACTTCACCCCGCAAGGCGTCGCCGCCGACGCGATCGCGACCAAGTACGGCTTCTCGCGCACCGATCTCGACAACTTCGCAGTGCAGTCGCAACAACGCGCCGCGCAAGCCTGGAAAGAAGGCCGCTTCAAGAAGTCGATCGTGCCGGTGAAAGACCAGCTCGGCGTCACGCTTCTCGATCGCGACGAATTCATGCGCCCGGAAACCACGCTGCAATCGCTTGGCGCGCTTGAGCCGAGCTTCAAGATGCAAGGCGAAGTGATGCCTGGCTTCGATGGCGTCATTCAGCAGCGTTACCCGGAAATCGAAAAGATCGATCACGTCCACCACGCCGGCAACTCGTCCGGCATTGTTGACGGCGCCGCGGGCGTGCTGATCGGCACCAAAGAAATGGGCGACGCGCTCGGACTGAAGCCGCGCGCGCGCATCCTCGGTGGCGCGTCGATCGGCACAGAGCCCTCGATCATGCTGACCGGCCCTGAGCACGTGACGCACAAGCTGATGAAGCGGCTCGGCCTCAAGAGAGAAGATATCGATCTTTGGGAGCTGAACGAGGCATTTGCTTCGGTCGTGCTGCGTTGGGTGCAAGCGCTCGATCTCGACATGGCCAAGGTCAACGTCAACGGCGGCGCCATCGCGATGGGTCACCCCATCGGCGCCACCGGCGCGATGATCCTCGGCACCATGGTCGATGAACTCGAGCGCGCTGATAAAGAACGCGCTCTCGTCACGCTCTGCATCGGCGCCGGCATGGGCACCGCAACCGTGATCGAACGGGTGAACTAAGATGAACGGCGGTATCTTCGCGATCTGTATCGGCATCGGCACCGCCATTGGTGTCGCTGTCGGCGCGGCTACAGGAGATATCGGGCTTTGGCTCAGCCTTGGCGTCGCTATCGGCGCCGGGCTGGGCACTTCGCTCGGCGTG
>JAPLOL010000067.1 GCA_026400735.1 Alphaproteobacteria bacterium
GGTTTGGTAAGCGGCTCGAGTTCCAGTTCGGCAGCTTTCTCCTCAGCGTCCTTCGGATTGATTGTGCCGTCAGATAGCGCCGCAAACAGCGCCTCGCGCTGGTCCTGATACTCGTTCATGGCCGCGAGTCTTAACTTATTCGCACCCGTTCGGAAGCACCCGCCACGGTGCGCCTGGGCGCAGCTTTCCTCCAACGAAAAAAAGGACAGGGCCACGCGCCGCTATCTTCGCCCGCCAGAATGTAGCTCAAGGCCCCAGCCAGTCAGCGCGACGACCGCAGGAAGCGCCAGCGCAAAGAGCACTGACGCGCAGGCAGTGTCATGCCTTGCCCAGCCGTTTGAGATTGACCACCGCGCCCGACGCGGGTGAGGTTTCGAGATAGCCCGCCCACGCGCCCATGAGCTTGCGGCGCTTGTCGAACAGATCGCCGCGCCGATAGGCGGCTTCCACCTTGTCACCAATCGAGTGCGCGAGCGCGGCTTCGGCGACTTCGCGCGCGAACACCGTGCGCTCGGCAGCCCAATCGCGGAACGTCGAACGGAAGCCATGCGCCGTGACATCGGCTCGCCCCATGCGCCGCAGCGTTTGCAAGAGCGCCATATTGGAAAGCGCCCCGTTCGGCCCAGCGAACACTGGCCCCGCTTCCTTCGGTCCCAACTCGCGTAGCAAGGCCAACACGGGCTTTGACAACGGCACGCGGTGTTCTCTCCCGCCCTTCATTCGATCGGCGCCCAGCGTCCACACCGCGTTAACTAGGTCCATCTCGCGCCAGTCAGCGCCGATGACTTCGCCCGTGCGCGCAGCGGTTAGGATGGCGAACGCCAAAGCCCGGGGCGCAACCCCTTCGCGCTGCGCCAGCTCGCGCCAGAAGGCCGGCGCATCGGTGAACGGGAGCGCCGCATGGTTGCCGCGCGGCTTGGCTTTGGCGAGTGCCGCACGAGACGGGAGCGAATGTTTCAGCCGATCTCGGCGGGCCGGGTTGTCGCCTTCGGCCCGATGGCCGCGCTCGGCGGCCCAATCCAGCACCGCTTCAATCCGCCCGCGTAGGCGGGAGGCGGTTTCGGGCTTGGCGGCCCAGATCGGTTCAAGCACGGCCAACTCGTCGCGTTTATCGATCACCGCCACCTGGAAATCGCCGAACCTGGGGTAAGCGTAAGTGGCGAGCGTCACTGACCATTGGTTCGCGTGCTTGGCGCTGCGCCAGCGATCGCGGTGCGCGGCGATGTAGGCCTCGGCCGCTTGGCGAAAGGTTAGCGCCCGGGCGGCCTCAACCTTGGCTTGGAGCTTTTCAGCTTCGCGCGCCGCCAGCGGGTCGCGCCCGGCCTTAGCCTCAACCCGCGCGGCGTGCGCTTTCGTGCGAGCGTCGGCCAGCGGCACAAGCTCGAATGTCCCAAGCCCCATATCGCGCGAACGCCCTTCAGGTAGGCGCAACCGCACAAACCATGAGCGGCGCGCGTCCCCCGCCTTGCCGCGCGTCACCTGAAGGTAAAGCCCGGCGCCGTCCGCATAGATGCCGGGCGCCGCCAGGCGCTTGATCTTCGCATCGGAAAGCTTGTTTGCGGCCACGTCCGGCCCCCGGTTCGATTCCCAGTATCGGGCCGATCAACGTCCCTATCAACGAATCTAAGCCCGGTGGGGACCGGACGTCAACGGCCATTAACGGGCCGCGGAATGTAGGATTAACCCTGATTTAACGCCGTTTTAGAGGTGAATGGCCGGTCGCAAGCGAACATGAGCGAACGTGAACAAACAGGGGCCCTGGCGGAGGGAGTGGGATTCGAACCCACGGAGGACTTGCATCCTCGCTAGTTTTCAAGACTAGTGCCTTAAACCACTCGGCCATCCCTCCGGACCGGTGGCGGTTATCAGCCCCCCCGCTCCGTCGCAAGCGCGCAAAACGCAGAGGCCGCCGGTTTGGTGTTTTTAGAGCCGATCCGCTTACCAGCGGTAGGGCGCCCGGAACGAGACCCGGACATCCGGGGCGTCATCCGTGACCCCGAAGTCCACACCGGCCGAGAGCGTCAGACGCTCGCTGGCGCGGAATGAGAGGCCCATCTGCATCGAGCCAACTTGGAGCTCAGTCGACTCTTGGAGTGTGCCGTTCAGCTCGGTCTCGGTCGGCAGCACGTAGGAGTGCGAGTAGCCGAGCGAGGTGGAGAAGCGCGGGTTCATGGCGAAGCCGAAGCCAAAGCCGAAGCCGATCGAGTCACCTGGATCCACGTCGCCCACCGTGACCGCGCCGTACGTTTGATCGATCGTTTCCGGTGCGTTGTACATGTAGCTGACGTTGGCGAAGATCACGGCCGGATCGGTCGGATACAGCATTGAGAGGCTGCCCTGCACGGACCAAAAGCCCGAACCGGTCGCGAGTTCGGCCGCCACGCCTTGCGCGTCGCGCTCGACATCGAACGGACCTGTGCCCGTGGTCGACTTCACACGTGCGCCGGCGACGAAGATCGGGCCACCGTTGCGGCCTTGTGTTAGCTGGTAACGCGCTGAAAGCTCGACATCGCCGATGTCCGAACCGTTCAAATTGAATGTTTGCGTCGTCGTCGTGCTCTGTTGCGAGAGCGTCGTCACACGATCATCGCGATAAACGTAAGGGATGCGGGCTTCGATCTCGAGCCGATCAGTCAGTGCGTAGCGCAAAGCGAGCGACGATGAGAGCGTGTTACGCGCGGTATCATTGGCTTCGATGAGGCCAATTTGGATTCCGGTAACGATTTCGACGCCGCGGAACACCAAACGGTTGCCCGAGGACCGCGAAAACTCGAACGACGGCTCAATAACGAGACGCCCAGCGCCAAGAAGAGCGTTCTGCCCTTCCGGAAGCGCGTCGACGGTAGAGGTTTGTGTGCTCTCCGGCGGTGCTTCACCCACCGGACCTTGTGGTGCGGGGGCTGGCGTAGCTTCTGGCGGCGCGCCACCGCCGCTGTCTGACTGCATAAAGGTGCGTGCGGGACGCTGATTGACCCGAATGGGCTCGTCAGGCCCCAAATCTTCGTAGGCTAGACCGCCACGAACGGCGCCGGCGCCGCGGATTTCGCTAAGATCCGCATCGCTGATGCCTGTCATGGATTGGATTTCGCGCCGTTGCCTCTCGATCAGTGACCGCTGCTCGGACAGCTGCCTCTGTTGTTCGTGAAGTTGGCGTTCTTGTTCATTGAGACGCGACTCTTGCTGCTGGATCAGCTCGAGTACGCGTGACAAATCTGAGGTGGATGTCTGAGCTTGCGCTTCAGGTGACCACAAAAAAGCGCAAGCAGCCATCGCACACGCGGCAAGTGCAGCCGCGCGACGACTAACCGTCCGCTTCATTCCGGCACGAAGCATCACCCTACCCATGTTGGAGAGCTACCCATTGCGCCCTCTCTGCACGAATTATTCCGGTGAGCTTACTTGTGAGGTGATGAGGAACCGTGAAGACGCGCGAGAATCTCCGCGGCGCACGATTTAGTCTTCAATTCATAGGTATGAATACTTCGCCGCGATGGACCTCTCCCCTCTCGTACATCTTGTTCCGTACAAGATGAGGGAAGGGGTTCGATCAACGCAATCCGTTTACGAAGCTTGCTTCCGTCTTCGCCGTGATTTCTTCGAGCGTCACGCCGTCTGCAAGTTGAAGCAATTTCATCGGTTGTGAACCATGCTTGTCGATCTCGAACACGCCGAGATCGGTTATCACGAGATCAACCACGTTGATGCCGGTCACAGGCAATGTGCACTTCTTCAACAGCTTCGAAGCGCCGTCCTTAGAGGTATGCTCCATCACGACGACGACGCGTTTGACGCCGGCGACGAGATCCATCGCGCCGCCCATCCCCTTCACCATCTTGCCGGGGACCATCCAGTTAGCGAGGTCGCCGCGATCGTTCACTTCCATGGCGCCGAGGATTGAAAGATCGATGTGGCCGCCGCGGATCATCGCGAATGAGTCAGATGACGAGAAGTAAGACGTCTTCTTCAACGCCGTGATCGTTTGTTTACCGGCGTTAATCAGATCGGCGTCGACCTCCTCGTCATAAGGGAAGGGCCCCATGCCAAGCATGCCGTTCTCCGACTGCAGCGTGACTTCCATCCCATCCGGAATGTAGTTCGCCACCAGCGTCGGAATGCCGATGCCGAGATTAACGTAAAAGCCGTCGCGCAGTTCTTTCGACGCGCGTTGCGCAAGCTGATCTCGGGACCAAGCCATTATGCATTCTCCCGCTTGGTGATCGTTCGCTGCTCGATGCGCTTTTCGAAACTGCCTTTAACGATCCGGTCAACATAGATGCCCGGCGTGTGAATGGCGTCCGGATCAAGCTCACCGGTCTCAACCAGGATCTCGACTTCCGCGACGCACTTCTTACCAGCCGTCGCCATCATCGGATTAAAGTTACGAGCGGTCTTACGGAAGATCAGGTTGCCTTCCTTATCGCCCTTCCAGGCTTTGACGATTGAGAGGTCAGCGACGAGGCCGGTCTCAAGCACATATTGCTCGCCGTTAAACGTCTTCGTCTCTTTGCCTTCGGCGACCAAGGTGCCGACGCCCGTCTTCGTATAGAAGCCGGCGATGCCCGCGCCCCCTGCCCGGCAGCGTTCGGCGAGCGTGCCTTGCGGGTTGAACTCAAGTTCCAACTCACCACTCAAATACTGACGTGCGAATTCTTTGTTCTCGCCGACGTATGAGCTGACCATTTTCTTGATCTGCTTGGTCTCAAGCAGCAGCCCCAAACCCCAGCCATCAACGCCGGCATTGTTCGAGATGACCGTGATGCCCTTCACGCCAGAGTCGCGGAGGGCGATGATCAGATTTTCCGGGATGCCGCAGAGACCGAAACCGCCGCTCATCACCGACATGCCGTCGAAGGTGAAGCCTTCGAGCGCGGACTTCGCGTCCGGGTAAACTTTGTTAGCCATGGCGTCCGTTTACGTAGCGGCGGGCGCACGCGCAACATGCCGTGGCGGATATGCAAGTTTCAGGTTTGGAGAGCAGGGTCCCTAAACGCAATTGCACCGGCAGCTGAGCCGGCTGCCGGTGCTTTGCTTCACTCCTAAGGTGGAGTGATAACCTGGCCCCGGTACGAGCGAGGGACGAAAATCGTCCTGAACCGGGGATGATAAAACGATATTCCGGCTGAACGGACGCTGAGATCGGCAATCATATTGCGCGGGCTAAAACGCGCTCGAAGCCAGCCAAGCCCTAAACGCAATTGCACCGGCAGCTGAGCCGGCTGCCGGTGCTTTTGCTTCACTCCTAAGGTGGAGTGAGAACCTGATCCCGGTACGAGCGAGGGACGAAAATCGTCCGGAACCGGGGATGATAAAACGATATTCGGGCTGAATGGACGCTGAGACAGTCAATCATAGTGGCCGTTCAGAAATGCCCCACGACTCGAGAATTTGCCCAGATTCTTGGCCGTTTCCACCTGGCGGTCCCTGAATGGCCGACGGCGTGCGCGAAAATCTTGGGGCCGGCGCCGGCTGATTCAGTCCATCAACCTCAACAAAGGTCTGCCGGGCCACATTGTGCGGGTGGGTAGGCGCCTCCGCCATGCTCAGAACCGGCGCGAAGCATACGTCCGTGCCCTCCATCAGCGCCGTCCATTCATCGCGAGTCTTGGTCGCAATCACCGCCGCCAACTTCTCGGAGAGTTCACGCCAATCGCCTTTGTTCATGTGAACGGCGAACTGTGGATCGTCCTTGAGGCCGGTCTTTTCCATGAGCAGCGCGTAGAATTGCGGCTCGATCGAACCTATCGACACAAACTTGCCATCGCTGGTTTTGTAGACGTCATAGAAGTGCGCGCCGCCATCAAGCAGGTTCGCATCGCGCTCGTCGCTCCAAGTGCCTGACGCGCGCAAACCGTAAATGACGCTCATCAGCGAGGCGGTGCCGTCCGTGATCGCGGCGTCCACCACCTGGCCCTTGCCCGAGCGCTGACTTTCAAAGAGCGCAGCGCACACACCCATCGCGAGGTAGAGGGCACCGCCACCGTAGTCGCCGACGAGGTTAAGCGGCGGCGCGGGCGTATCGTCTTTGCGGCCCATCGCGTGCAGCGCGCCCGAGATGGCGATGTAGTTCAGATCGTGTCCGGCCACTTCGGCGAGCGGGCCAGTCTGCCCCCATCCAGTCATGCGGCCATAAACGAGTTTCGGATTGCGCTTCAGCGCTTCATCCGGCCCGAGCCCCAAGCGCTCCATCACGCCAGGCCGAAAACCTTCGATCAGCACATCAGCTCTGGCGATGAGCGCCAACGCGACATCAACATCGTTCGGCGCTTTAAGATCGAGCACGACGTGCCGGCGTCCCCGACCAGGGATGTCGTTCTTGAACGCCATTCGCCCCCCCTTGCGATCCACACGCACAACGTCGGCGCCCATGTCCGATAGCAGCATGCAGCAGAACGGCCCGGGGCCGATGCCGGCAAACTCGACAACCTTCACGCCGGAAAGTGGACCCTGTCCCATCATCTGCTCCGTTTACCCTCACGGTTTCGCCGTGTGCTAAGAGGCGTTACTTATAATAGATTATAGAGCGCACCGTCGCGGGGGCGCCGGAGCGTTAACTTTGCGGATTGTGGTGAGAGCCGCCGACGCGCGCGTTGCGCGTGACGCTCAGGCATTGCTTGGCGCGGCAGGCATTGAGGCCGCCGCACTTGCGGGCCCCTTTCGCGAAGCGCCCGACGGCGAAGACATCCGCATCATAACTGACCGCGCTGCGCCTCAGTCAAACGACGCGCCTTTGTTGCTGAGCCTCGCTGGTTGTCCAATCGAAGAACCACCCGCGCTCGGCCTTCAATTGCAACTCGGCGCACTTGCGCTTAACGCGCCACCAAGACTGCTCGCCGCGCAGGTGGACGCATGGACACGCGTAGCCATCGCGGAAGAAGAACGTACGCGCCGCTTGGCAACAGCCTCCACTCTCGGCGTTACGGCGCCAAAGCCACTGGAGCCGCGAAAGCTGAAGGCGCTCTACATCGGCGCACCAAGTTCCATGTTCCTCGCCCTCGAACGCACACTCGCAGACGAGGGCGGTCTCGTTGCAGCGGCCTTCACTTCCTACACCGGCTTCGATCACCTTCATGACGAGCCCTTCGACGCGGTCGTTCTGAACGGCGCGCAAGATTCTCAAACCGCGCTTTCGCTCTGCTCAGCTCTCCGTCGCAACGCCACGCTCTACCATCTGCCGACCTTGATGCTGACCAAGCCGGGCGACACCGCCACCGCGGCTTCCGCTATCGATCGGGGCGCCTCGGCCATCTGCTCAACACTCACGCCCTGCAACGCGAGTCTCGGCTGGTTGTTCGAGGCAGTCCGCCGCGAACGTCGCCGTCGTGCCGCCGAGCACGAAATGCGCGCGCTTCGCGATCTGATGGGCGACGCGCGCACCGGCCTTTGGCTGCGCGATCCGTTCGACGCGCATCTCGCGCGCCTCGCCACCGATCACCATGCCACCGGCCGACCGATGAGCGTTGTCGTGCTGCGCGTTACGCCCGCGATCGGCGCCCGCGAACCCAGTCCCGAGATCTGGCGCAAAGGCTTCGCCGAAATCGCATCGTTGGCGGCGCGGCTTATGCGCGACGCCGACAGCGGTGCTACGATGGGCACGGACCTCATCGCAATCGCCCTCCCCGCAGCGCGCCTTAAGAACGCCAAGCGCACAGCTGAACGGATCGCGTCTGTGGCTGAGTGCACAGCATTCGCGTCCGGCGAAGGCGGCGCTGGACCGCTTGTGTTCGAGCAGAGCGTCGTCGAACTGCAGCCCGGCGAGAGCGGCCCGGCTTTGTTAGCCCGCGCGCTGCGTGCGATCGAAGTCGAGAGTATCCCCGCCTAACTCGCGGTGCGTCTATCCGTTCTCTCGGTCAGTCTCGTTATCGCCTCTCCCCGTTTGTCGACAGATTGTCTCGGCAATCGCGGGTGCGACTTTCCTCGTTCTACGCGGCCTTCCGCGTTGCGAGACGCGACATCGCTTCAAGCACCCCTCGCAGCGCCTTGAGCCGCTGTGTGGCCTCCGGCCAACCACCCTGCACAACCAACTTACCGTCGGGTCGCATCTTATAGTCATCAGGGCGTTCAGTGATGAAACGCACCAAAGCAAGGGGATCGGGGAAGCCCGTTTCGCGGAACGTAAGCACCGCGCCCTTCGGGCCAGCATCGAGCTTCGAGATCTGACAACGTCGGCAAAACGCCTTCAATGCTGCAACGGCGATGAGCTGATCCGCTTCCACTGGCAGCGGTCCGAAGCGATCGATCAGCTCAGCCGCAAACGCTTCACGCTCTTGATCAGAATCCAAATCCGCGAGACGGCGATACAATGCCAGCCGCACCGTGAGGTCGGCGACATAATCTTCTGGAATGAGCACAGACGCGCCGACATTGATCTGCGGTGACCAAGATTTCTCACTCACCGCGTCATCCGTGCCGTCACGCAACGAGGCCACCGCCTCTTCAAGCATCGATTGATAGAGTTCAACGCCAACTTCGCGGATGTGGCCGGATTGTTCTTCGCCCAGCAAATTGCCCCCGCCACGCATGTCGAGGTCGTGGCTCGCAAGCGTGAACCCTGCGCCTAGATTGTCCAGCGACGACAGAATTTTCAGCCGCTTCTCGGCGCTCACAGTCAGCGATTGTTCCGCGGCAGTGGTGAGATACGCGTACGCACGTAGCTTCGATCGGCCCACGCGTCCACGTAGCTGATAGAGCTGCGCCAAGCCGAACATGTCGGCGCGATACACAGCAAGCGTGTTTGCACGCGGAATATCGAGACCGGATTCCACGATGCTGGTCGATACAAGAACATCGAACGCGCCATCGTAGAAGTTCGTCATCAACTCATCGAGCGCGCCAGCGGCCATTTGCCCATGCGCAACGGCAAACGTCACCTCCGGCACGGTACGGCGCAAGAAATCGGAGATATCCTCCAGGTCTGAGATGCGTGGCGCGACAAAGAAGCTCTGACCGCCGCGGTACTTTTCCCGTAAGAGCGCTTCCCGAACCGTAACGCCATCGAACGGCGTCACGTAGGTGCGCACCGCCATCCGATCGATTGGCGGCGTGGCGATGATGCTCATCTCGCGAACACCAGCTAGGGCCAACTGCAACGTTCGCGGGATCGGTGTCGCTGACAGCGTCAGCGCATGCACTTCGGCGCGCAGATCCTTCAGCCGCTCTTTGTGCTTCACGCCAAAGTGCTGCTCTTCGTCGATGATCATCAGACCGAGGTCGCGGAACTGCATCGTCTTGGACAACAGCGCATGCGTGCCAACAACGATCTCGATCGAACCGTCGGCCACGGCAGCTTTGGTTTCGTTGGCTTCCTTCGTCGTCACCAGTCGCGAGAGCTGGCGGACACGCACTGGCAAACCACGGAAGCGTTCAGTGAAGGTGCGGTAGTGTTGCCGGCAAAGCAGCGTCGTAGGCGCAACCACTGCCACCTGCTTACCGGTCATCGCTACAAGGAACGCCGCGCGCAATGCGACTTCGGTTTTGCCAAAGCCGACGTCGCCGCAAATCAAACGATCCATCGGACGTCCAGCGGCCAAATCGCCCACTACGTCATCGATTGCCGCGAGCTGGTCGTCCGTTTCCTCATACGGAAACCGCGCACAGAACTCGTCCCACAGGCCCTCTGGAGGCGCTACCGGTTCGGCCACGCGCGTTGCGCGCAAGGCGGCGATCCGCAGCAACTCTTCCGCCATATCGCGCAGGCGCTGCTTCGCGCGCGCCTTGCGCCCCTGCCACGCCACGCCACCAAGCTTATCAAGCTGCGCCTCAGCGTCCTCCGCGCCATAGCGCGAAACCAGCTCAATGTTCTCCACTGGCAAGTACAATTTGTCGCCGCCGTGATACGTCAGATCCAAACAATCATGCGGCGCACCCGCAACGTCGAGCGTCTTCAATCCTTCGTAGCGCCCGACACCGTGATCTTGGTGGACGATGAGATCGCCTTGGCTCATTGCAGCGGCTTCAGCGATAATGCTTGAAGCTTTGCGGCGCTTGCGCGGGCGCGCCAGACGATCGCCTAGGACATCTTGTTCTGCAAGCAGCGCGAAGTGCTCGGTCTCGAAGCCGTGCTCGATCGGCAGCACAGCGAGGGCGTGCGCGCCTTTCGGCAACGCAGCGGTGTGACGCCACGATTCACTGCGCACAACGGCTTCGACCCCGTGATCGCTAAGCACGCCTGCAAGCCGCTCCGCCGACCCCTCAGACCAAGCGGCGATGACAACGCGCTTTTTTGCTTTGGTGAGCGCCTCGATGTGCTTGGCGGCGACCTGAAAAACATTGACGTCGGCAGTGTTGCGTTCGGCGGCAAAGTCGCGACCTGGCCGCGCGCCGAGATCAAGCTGCTTCTTTGAGTCTGTGTCGAAGTGCGTGAAGCGGCGAACCGTGCGCGCCGTCAAGGCGGCGGCGAGTGCGCTATCGTTCAGATAGAGCAGGTCCGGCTCCGGCGCGCGAAACGGACTTCCTCCGCGCGGGATCGGCGCGGTCTTGCGAGAATCGTAGTGATCTTTGGCGGTTTCGACGCGCTCTTTGATCGCGTCTTCCGCAAGCGCATCGAACGCCACCAGTGTGCTTTCACCGGTGTAGTCAAACACCGTCTCCAGCCGTTCGTAGAAGAACGGCAGAAACTGCTCGACGCCTTGGCGGCGGATGCGTGCGCTGACGCTATCATAAAGCGGATCGCTGACTGCGCCGAACGCTTGCGTGAAGCGCCTCCGAAATTGGAGCACAGTAAGCTCATCCAGCAACACTTCGCTCACCGGCGTCAACAGCGCCGTCTTGAGCTTCACCTTCGAGATTTGCGTTTCAGGATCGAAACTGCGAACGGTCTCAAGTTCATCGCCGAAGAAATCGAAGCGATAGGGCTCAGCTGCGCCCGGTGGGAATACGTCGATCAAACCACCGCGCACCGCGAACTCACCCGGCGCACGCACGGTTGAAGCCCGGTTGTAGCCGTTGACGACGAGGTAGCTCTCCAGCTGCTCCATCGATGTTTCGTCGCCAGCCGTTGCGGCGAACGATCCCTGCGCCAGACGTTGGCGCGGCGGCACGCGCTGCGCCACCGCAGACGCAGTCGCTACAACGAGGAGCGGTGCATCTTTCTCAGTGCGCCGCGCCAATTGGGTCAGCGCTGCACAACGTTGCGCGGCAACAGCCGCAGCTGGTGAGATGCGATCGTAGGGGAGCGTGTCCCACGCCGGCAGACGGAGCGTCTCCAACTCCGGCACGAAGAACTTCGCCGCCGCCTCGAACTGCGACGCGCGCGTCTCGTCGCGTGCAACGAACAGCGTGACTCCGCCGCGCAGTCGCGCAGCTTCGGCCAAGCCAGCCGCATCCACGCCTTCGGGCGCACCAGAAACCACGAGCGCGTCTTTCGACTTCGCCAGAGTCTCGATCAGTTTTGAGGGTAGCGCTGGGTCTTTCATCAGTCCGGTTTGCTGCTCAGTTCGAAACGGAACGCGCGAATCGACGCCAACACCGGCGTGTCATGTTCACGCGGTGCGGGCGCCTGTTCTGTCAGCCACTC
This sequence comes from Alphaproteobacteria bacterium, assembly GCA_026400735.1. Lineage (GTDB taxonomy): Bacteria > Pseudomonadota > Alphaproteobacteria > Caulobacterales > Aquidulcibacteraceae > Vitreimonas. The sequence continues at coordinate 11,513 of JAPLOL010000067.1, forward strand.
GTAGACATCCTGGTCGGGTGCATCGAGGAGCTGTTCAAAAGCGTCCAACCCGGTTTCGTCGAGATCGGCAAGGTACCGATCCGCGAAACCGCCCAGAATCAAGTCAATCTCCCGGAATCCCCGACGCCACGCTCGGAATTTCAGCTTCTTGCGGCGGTCGTCCATGGGCCCCGGAGGCGAGAGTTGGAGTAGGCAAAATACGAGGGGCGCGGGCTATAACCCATATGGGGCGCTGAGTCAGCGCCGCCAGAGATGAGATGTCCGAACCCACCCCTTCCCCCGCGAAAGCTGTGCAGGACGCGCTCCTGTCGCCAATACGCACGCTCAAGGGCGCGCGGAAGGACACGATCGACCTCATCGCGAAAGTCGCGGGCGGACGCCTTGTGCGGGATCTCGTATTCCTACCGCCAAACAGCGCCATCGACCGGCGGCTGCGCGTGCCAATCGCGGAAACCAACGAAGGCGACATCGCGACCATCGAAGCCGAGGTCGACGCGCACATGCCGGGTTACAAGAACCTGCCGTATCGCATCCGTCTACGCGACGAGAGCGGTTTTCTGACCGTCGCATACTTCCGCGCCAACGAAGAGATGTTGAAGCGCATGTGGCCGATTGGTCAGACGCGTTTGATCAGCGGCACCATCGGCGTCTACGATGGAATGCGCCAGATGTTGCATCCGGATCATGTCGTTGATCCCGAAAAAGGCGAAGCGCCGCCGAGCGTGGAGCCGGTCTATCCACTCACACAGGGGCTCGCGGGCCGTACACTCGCGCGCACGTTGCTCGCCGCACTCGACACGGTGCCCGAGGCGCCAGAATGGCTCGAAGCGTCGACGGTCAAAGCGCACGATTGGCCAGACTTTCGAACCGCGCTCGAACACATCCATCGCCCGGCATCGCCAGATGATGTCCAGCCGCAGAGCGCGTTCCGGACGCGCCTTGCATACGATGAATTGTTCGCGCGTCAGTGCGCACTTCGACTGCGTCGCCAACATCGGCGCAAAGAGCCAGGCCGATCAGTGCTAGGAGACGCTCGCCTGTCCAACAAGATGATCGAAAGTCTGCCGTTCGCGCCGACGGGCGCGCAGAGGCGATCCGTCAACGAGATCTACGCCGATATGAGTGAGCCAGCGCCGATGCTGCGCTTGCTGCAAGGCGATGTCGGCTCCGGTAAAACGCTTGTCGCCGCTCTGGCCATGGCGCGCGCCGCTGAAGCCGGCCTGCAAAGCGCGATGATGGCGCCGACGGATCTGCTTGCACGCCAACACGGCGCGACGTTGCAGCCATTGTTGGACGCGGCGGGCATCAAGATGGCGGTTCTTACGGGCCGCGATAAAGCTAAAGAACGGAAGCTCATTCTGGAGCGTATGGCGAACGGCGACATAGATGTCGTTGTCGGCACCCACGCGCTTTTCCAGGATGAAGTCGTATTCAAGGACCTTGGCCTCATCGTCATCGACGAGCAGCACCGGTTCGGAGTGTCCGATCGCATGCGCATGGTGGCTAAGGGCTTCGCACCGCACGTGCTGGTGATGAGCGCGACGCCGATACCGCGCACGCTCGCGCTCTCCATTCATGGCGACATGGATCTTTCGGTTCTCGACGAGAAGCCGCCTGGGCGCCAACCGATCAAAACCGCGACGATGCCAACATCGCGCATCTCTGAAGTCATCGAAGGCATCGGTGATGCAGCTAAACGCGGTGAGCGAGCCTACTGGGTCTGCCCGCTTATTGAGGAAAGTGAAGCTGTCGATCTTCCTGCGGTGCTTGATCGTCATGCTGAGCTGCAAGCGTATTTCGGTAAGGGCGTTGAGATCGTTCACGGGAAACTTAGCGGTACAGCGCGCGAGGCCGCGATGGATCGCTTTCGCTCGGGCGAGTCATTTTTAATGGTTGCAACCACCGTGATCGAAGTCGGCGTGAACGTGCCCGAAGCCACGATAATGGTGATCGAGCAAGCCGAGCGCTTCGGGCTCGCGCAATTGCATCAGCTGCGCGGCCGCGTTGGCCGTGGTGATAAGCAAGGCTCGTGCGTGCTGCTCTGGAAGCCACCGCTTGGCGAAAGCGCTAAGAACCGTCTCGATGCTATCCGGCGCAATGACGACGGCTTCGCGATCGCTGAGATCGATTTCAAACTGCGCGGCGCCGGCGATGTACTCGGCACGCAGCAATCCGGCCTGCCGCCGTTCCGGCTGGTAAGCCCGGAAGCGCACGCGGATATGCTGGGCGCTGCCGATAAGGAGGCACGCCTTTCCGTGGAGCGCGATCCCGACCTCAAGTCACCGCGCGGCGAGGCGATCCGCCTCGTGCTTTCGCTTTTTGGTTATGCTGACGCGGCCGAACTGGCGCGCTCTGGCTAGCGCACTTGCGTTTTATCGCTGCGTAGGGTTCTCAAGCGCCAACGATGCCCAATCCCCCGATCTCCTGCTACATCCGCGCCAAGAACGAAGAGCGCCTGATCGCCGAAGTGATCAAGGCTGCGCTACAGGTCGCGGACGAGGTGATCGTCATCGATAGCGGCTCGACGGATAAGACGATCCCGCTCAGCGAAGCCGCAGGCGCGCGCGTGGTGCCATCGCCGTGGCTCGGCGGCGGCAAGCAGAAGCGGCTCGGCGAGGACGCCTCGAAACACAATTGGATGCTCGATCTCGACGGCGATGAAATCATCACGCCCGAACTCGCCGAAGAAATTCGCGCGCTCTTCGCTGATGGCAAAGAGCCGCCCTGCCCTGTCTACACATTCGAACTGGTGACCAAGCCGCCCGTTGGCGAGCCATGGTGGAAGGCGAGCGTGGTGAAGCGCAACCGCTTCTACGATCGCCGCGTCATCCGTGCGCGCGATCACGCAGGTTGGGATCAACTTGAAATTCCGCCAGGAATGAAGGTCGGTAAGTTCAAACACAAGATCCTGCACGTCTCGTTCACCGGGCTCGAACAGCTGCAGGACAAGTTCAACAAGACGTCATCGTCGCGCGCCAAAAACGCGAAGCTGAAATCGTTCTGGTACGTGGCGCTGCGCTTGTTGTTTGCGCGTCCGTTCTATTTCTTGAACCACTACATCCGGCGCGGCCTCTGGCGCGAAGGTTGGTACGGCTTTGCGGTGGCCAATATTTCCGCGCACGGCCGTTGGCTCAAAGACGCGAAGATGTTGGAGATTTATCTCCGCCGGCGCGATGAAGCGAAAGCGCGGAAAGCGCTGATCCGCTAGCCGGAGGGGTCCGTAAAGGGAACAGGCGCGGGGCAATGCGCTTTTATCCCCAGAGGTTCCTCCCCACATGAAGTCCATGCCTGATCAGATTTCTCCGAGCGGAGAGAGCCAAGCGCCAATGCGCGCAACTTCGGGGATTGTCGCCCGTCTCAAAGCGCCAGCGAGCGCGAAGGCCGTGTTGATGGGCCTGCTGCAGGTCAAAGGCGGCACGCCGATTGTGACTTTGCCGAACGGCCGCGTGCTGGCATTCGGCGACGGCACAGCGCCTCACGTAGATTTTCGCATCAATTCGTACAGCTTCGCGAAACGCGTTCTCGCCAACGGGGATATAGGCTTCGCTGAAGGCGTGATGGCCGGCGAATGGGAGAGCAACGACCTCTCCGCGCTTTTGACGCTGCTCGCCTCAAACATCGAACGCTTCACGCGCCTTATGGAAGGCGGTCCGATCGGCAAAGCGCTGCAATGGCTGCGTCACCGCTCGAACGCGAATTCGAGATCTGGATCCCGCCGCAACATTCTTGCGCACTATGATCTTGGCAACGAGTTTTACAGCTCGTGGCTCGACCCCTCGATGACCTATTCTTCCGCGCGTTTCGATGCGCAAGTGCGAGACCTTGAGGCAGGCCAACGCGCAAAGTACAAAGCGTTGGCGGAGCACCTCGACCTGAAGCGCGGGGACCACGTGCTTGAGATTGGCTGCGGCTGGGGTGGCTTCGCGGAATTCGCGGCGCTCGAATACGGCGCGCGGATCACCGGGATCACCATCAGCGATGAACAGCTCGCGTACGCGCGAGCGCGGATGGAGAAAGCGGGTCTGTCGGACCTCGTCGAAATTCGCCGCCAAGACTACCGCGACGTCGAAGGTCAATTCGACAAGGTCGCATCGATCGAAATGTTCGAGGCCGTGGGTGAAGAGTATTGGCCCGCATATTTTGCCAAGATCGCCGAAGTCCTGAAGCCCGGCGGCCGCGCCGGTCTGCAGATCATCACGATCAAGGAAGAGCTCTTCGCCGCCTATCGCAAGCGTGCCGACTTCATCCAGCGCTACGTCTTTCCAGGGGGCATGCTGGCTAGCGTCGACCGGTTGAAGGAAGAAACTGCGAAGGTCGGCCTTGTTTGGGGGCAGGCCGACGCGTTCGGCCAATCTTACGCAGATACTCTGGCCGAATGGGCCAAGCGGTTCAAAGCCAAGTGGACGGATATCCGCGCCTTGGGCTTTGACGAACGCTTCAAGAAGCTCTGGCTCTTCTATCTCAGCTATTGCGAAGCCGGCTTCCGCACTGGCCGCACCGACGTCGTGCAGCTGGAACTGGCCAAGCCCGCCTAACCTTACATCGCGAGCCGGTTGAAGCTGTGCGCCGGGCGGCATAGCGTCTGGGCATGAGTGGTTTGCCTGACGATCCCCTGGTCTCTGCAGCGTGGCTGAACGAGCGCCTCGACGCGCCCGACATTCGCGTCATCGACGCGACGTGGTTCATGCCGAACGATCCGCGTGACGCAAAAGCGCTGTATGCGGAGCGTCGCATTCCAGGTGCGATCTTTTTTGACATCGATGAGATCGCAGATCTCTCAAGCGATCTGCCGCACATGCTGCCGCCGCCCGAGAAGTTTGCATCGCGCATGAAGAAAGCCGGCGTCGGCGACGGTACGCGCGTTATCATCTACGACAACCATGGGCTGATGACCGCAGCGCGTGTCTGGTGGACCTTCCGGGTGTTCGGTCACGAAGACGTGGCTGTGCTCGACGGCGGGTTCCCTGCTTGGGAAAAGGCCGGCTACGAGATCGAGAGCGGCGCCCCGCGAACGCGCATGGAACGCCACTTCACGCCGCGCGTCCGCAACGACTTGGTACGCGATCTCGCCGACGTGCAACGCGCTATCGATGGCGGCAACAAGACGCCAATCCTCGACGCCCGCGCTACCCCCCGTTTCAAAGGCGAAGCGCCTGAGCCGCGCGCAGGTCTGCGCTCGGGCCACATGCAGGGTGCGCTCAATGTGCCGTTTGGATCGCTCCTCAATGCGGACGGCACAATGAAGCCGACGGATGAGCTCAAACAGCTCTTCGACGCCGCTGGCCTCAAAGACAACGCGGCGCCCATCTGCAGCTGCGGCTCAGGCATCACTGCCGCCGTTATCGCGCTCGCGCTTGCTCGCACCGGCCGCTGGGATGCAGCCGTCTACGACGGCTCCTGGGCCGAATGGGGCGGTCATCCGGATACTGTTGTTGTAACTGGCGCCTGAGCGTTGGCGACCCCGGCGTGACTCGAACACGCAACCGGCCGCTTAGAAGGCGGCTGCTCTATCCAGTTGAGCTACGGGGTCGTTGCCCTCGCTCTACCACAGCGCTGGCGCTTAGTGCGACCAGGGCTCACGGCGCTTGAAGGCGAAGTTGTCGCTGTAGGCTCTGATCTGGCGCTTGGCTTCCGGCGCATCGACGACTTGATGCGGGATGGCGTGCTTGCGCGCGAACTCGATCGCCTCTTCCTTGGTGTCGAATGTCATACGGACTTGGCCGTTCGTATCTGCGCCGCTGATCCAGCCCATCAGGGCGTCGGGGCGTGGTGCGTTGGCCAGGATGAATTCCAGCCGCCACTTCTTGGTGGCCGCCTTGCCTGACTGCATCGCGTTCTTCGCGGGGCGGTAGATTTTCGCCAGCATTCGCTTTGACCTCGTGCCCGGTGGCTACACGCGTGCGCCTGAAATGAAAAGGGCGGCCCGTCTGAGCCGCCCTCTCGCATTTTGCCGCAATGGCTTAGATCGCTTCTTTGAGCGCCTTGCCTGCGCGAAATTTTGGACGCTTACCGGCCGGCACAAGAACTTCTTCGCCGGTCTGCGGGTTGCGCGCCTTGCGCTCTTTGGTTTCAGAAACCAGAAACACGCCGAACTGCGGCAAGCGCACCTCGTCACCGCGCTTAAGCGCGGCGGTCAGAGCTTCGAAAACTGCGTTGACGACTTCTTCGCCACGTTGCTTGGACTCGCCGATACGCTCGGACACGTCTGCAACGAATTCTGCTTTGTTCATGAGGTAGAGCCCCTATCCCGCTGGGAGAAATAGCGCGCCGATTCCGGCTGCATCGTTGCCGACGCTAGGGGCATTTGCCCCTAGCGCCAAGCAAAACGCGGCTTTATTGCGCTCCGAAAACGGGTTTTGGAACCCGGCGGCGTCCCTAATGAGGGCGCGCGCCCTCTGCTCCACCGCCGCCGCCTTCGGCGCGGCGTGTCTCCGCAAGCTCGTCCTCTTCGCTCCATTCGATGGGCGTTGGCGGATGTACAAGAGCCCGCTTCAGCACCTCATCGACCGTACCGACCGGGACGATCTCGAGGCCGGATTTCACATTGTCCGGGATGTCGGCGAGATCCTTTTCGTTCTCTTTCGGGATCAGCGCGATCTTCACGCCGCCACGAAGCGCCGCGAGAAGCTTTTCCTTCAAACCACCGATCGGCAGCACGCGGCCACGCAATGTGATCTCGCCCGTCATCGCCACGTCCTTGCGAACAGGGATGCCAGTCAGAACCGAGACGATCGCTGTCGCCATCGCGACACCTGCCGACGGACCATCCTTCGGGGTTGCACCTTCCGGGACGTGGACGTGGATGTCGCGCGTGCGGAAGAGCGGAGGTTTCACGCCGAAGTGCACGGCGCGTGAACGCACGTACGAACTCGCCGCCGAGATCGATTCCTTCATCACGTCGCGCAGATTGCCCGTGACCGTTGTCGAGCCTTTGCCCGGCATCGACACAGCTTCGATCGTCAGCAATTCGCCGCCGACTTCCGTCCATGCGAGACCAGTCACGACGCCGACCTGATCCTCGAGATCGGTTTCGCCGTAGCGATACTTCCAGACGCCGGCATATTCAGGAAGGTTCGCCGCGGTGATCTCCACCTTGGTGACCTTCTTCTGCTCAAGCTGGCGCACAGCCTTACGCGCAAGGTTGCCGATCTCGCGTTCGAGCGAACGCACGCCCGCTTCACGCGTGTAACGGCGGATCAGATCGCGCAACGCATCTTCCGACACGCTGAACTCGCTCTTCTTCAAACCGTTGTTCTCGTACTGCTTGTCGAGCAAGTGACGCTTGGCGATCTCGAGCTTTTCATCCTCGGTGTAACCAGGGATGCGGATGATCTCCATGCGGTCCAGCAAAGGCTGAGGCATGTTCAAGCTGTTCGCCGTGGTGATGAACAGCACGTCGCTGAGATCGTAATCCACTTCGAGATAGTGGTCGTTGAACGTGGAGTTTTGCTCCGGGTCCAACACTTCCAGCAACGCCGCTGCGGGATCGCCGCGATAATCAGCGCCGAGCTTGTCGATTTCGTCGAGCAGGAAGAGTGGGTTGGCGCTCTTGGCCTTCTTCATCGACTGAATGACGCGCCCCGGCATCGAGCCGATATACGTGCGGCGGTGGCCACGGATTTCGGCCTCGTCACGCACGCCGCCCAGCGACATACGCACGAAATCACGGCCCGTAGCCTTTGCAATCGAACGGCCGAGTGACGTCTTGCCGACGCCCGGAGGGCCAACAAGGCAAAGGATGGGGCCACGCAGCTTATTCGTGCGCGCCTGCACCGCGAGATATTCGAGGATGCGGTCTTTGACCTTGTCGAGGCCGTAGTGATCCTCGTCGAGCACCAGTTGTGCGGCGTCGATGTCCTTCTTGACCTTCTTCTTGTTGCCCCAAGGCAGCGAGAGCAGCCAATCGAGATAGTTGCGGACCACCGTCGATTCCGCCGACATCGGCGACATCTGACGGAGCTTCTTCATCTCCGCTTCGGCCTTGGTCTTGGCCTCTTTCGACAGCTTCGTGTTCTTGATGCGGTTTTCCAGCTCGGCGATGTCTTCGCGGCCTTCGTCGCCGTCGCCCAGCTCGCGCTGAATCGCCTTCATCTGCTCGTTCAGATAATACTCGCGCTGCGTCTTCTCCATTTGACGCTTCACGCGGTTACGGATCTTCCGCTCGACCTGAAGCATGCCGACTTCGCCTTCGATCAGCGACAGAATGCGCTCAAGGCGTTGCGGCACGTCAGCGAGTTCAAGCAGAGCCTGCTTGTCCGGAATCTTGATGCTGAGATGGCCAGCGACAGAGTCCGCGAGGCGCGACGGCTCGGCGATCTGGCTGACGGCTTGCGTGACTTCGGGCTGCGTCTTGCGCGACAGCTTGGTGTAGTTGTCCCACTGATCTACGACGGCTCGCGCGACAGCACGCGCTTCCGCGGTGTCAGCGTTCTCATCTGGCAGCTCTTCAGCTTCGGCTTCGAAGTAGCTGTCGTTCTCGTGGAAGTTTGTGATCTTCGCGCGATATGCGCCTTCGACCAACACGCGCACGGTGCCGTCAGGCAACTTCAGCAATTGCACAACCGTCGCTACGGTGCCGACGGTGAAAATGCGGTCTGCAGTCGGCTCGTCTTCAGACGCATCCATCTGCGCTGCGAGCAGGATCTGCTTGTCCTTGCGCATCACTTCGTCGAGCGCGCGCACCGATTTCTCACGGCCCACAAATAGCGGCGCCGCCATCTTCGGATACACGACAATGTCGCGAAGGGGCAGGACTGGGAAAGTACGGCTCTCGGCCATCTAGTGCTCCTTTGCCGGATATCCCCGCGTCTCAAAGAAGCCCGCGGAGGCCCAGCTTACGCATGAAAATGTGGAAGCGTTCGAGGGCCGCTTCAAGTGTTGGCCAGACACGTCCATGTGGAACGCTAAGAGGACAAAGGTTCCGCCTGCAATCCAGCGTGGATTGCGGACGATTCTTCCTAACGTTCAGTGTGGATTCATGTTGCGCAAACGGCCCGAAATCGCCCGTCCCGCGAAACGATACATGGGATCGGTGCGCGACAGCTTCAATCACTCACGCGCTGACCTCAAAGCAAAAGGCCCCGTCTTGCGACGAGGCCTTTAACTTAAGGTCAGGAGGCGAAACTAGCCCGTAGCGCCCGCGCCATCGCGGCGTTCGGAGTAGATTTGAAGCGGCTTGGCGCGGCCTTCGACAACGTCGGCCGAAACCACCACTTCTTCCACGCCACGCATCGAGGGCAATTCGAACATCGTGTCGAGCAAAATGCTTTCGAGGATCGAACGCAGACCACGCGCGCCAGTCTTGCGCGAGATGGCCTTCTTCGAGATCGCCGACAGCGCGTCAGCCGGGAACGTGAGCTTTACGTTCTCCATCTCGAACATGCGCTGGTACTGCTTCACCAGAGCGTTCTTCGGCTCGGTGAGAATGGTGATCAGCGCCGGCTCGTCGAGATCTTCCAACGTCGCCAAGACCGGCAGTCGGCCAACGAACTCAGGGATGAGGCCGAACTTCAGGAGGTCATCCGGCTCGATCTCACGGAGAATCTCACCGGTGCGGCGATCTTCTTCATCGCGAACCGTCGCGCCGAAGCCGATCGACGAACCCTTGCCGCGCGCACTGATGATCTTGTCGAGACCAGCGAACGCCCCGCCGCAGATGAACAGGATGTTCGTCGTGTCCACTTGCAGGAATTCTTGTTGCGGGTGCTTGCGGCCGCCTTGCGGTGGAACAGAAGCAACCGTGCCTTCCATGATCTTCAGAAGCGCTTGCTGCACGCCCTCGCCCGACACGTCGCGGGTGATCGAAGGATTGTCAGACTTGCGCGAAATCTTATCGACTTCGTCGATGTAGACGATGCCGCGCTGCGCACGCTCGACGTTGTAGTCGGCAGCCTGCAGCAGCTTCAAGATGATGTTTTCAACGTCTTCGCCGACGTATCCCGCTTCAGTCAGCGTCGTTGCGTCCGCCATCGTGAATGGCACGTCGATGATGCGCGCGAGTGTTTGCGCGAGAAGCGTCTTGCCGCAGCCAGTCGGGCCGATCAGCAAGATGTTCGACTTCGCCAACTCCACATCGCCGTTCTTCGCGGCGTGGTTCAAGCGCTTGTAGTGGTTGTGCACGGCGACCGAGAGCACGCGCTTGGCGTAGCTTTGGCCAACGACATAGTCGTCGAGCACGCCCTTGATCTCTTGCGGGGAAGGCACGCCTTCCTTCGACTTCACCAGCGAGGTTTTGTGCTCCTC
>JAPLOL010000036.1 GCA_026400735.1 Alphaproteobacteria bacterium
ACCTCACCTGTCTTGCCCCTCTCTGGGATCAGGCCGCGCCCAACCCCATTTGTGAAGATACACTGACGACTCGATGAGCGGCGCCGACAAACCCATCACGCCTCCGCTGGAGCACCTGCCCGCGGAAGATGCGCCGACGCCTGCCCTGAAAGGCATCGAGGCAATCCGCGATACGTGGAAGCGCCTGCCGATGAAGCCAGGCGTCTATCGGATGATCGGGTCCGATGGCGAAGTTTTGTATGTCGGCAAAGCCAAGAGCCTGAAGAACCGCGTCGGCCAATACGCGCAAGGGCGCGGGCACACGAACGCGATCTACCGGATGATCCATCAAGTCGTCTCGATGGAGATCATCGTTACGGCGACGGAGACCGAAGCTCTGTTGCTCGAGACGAACATGATCAAGCGGCTGCGGCCGCGCTACAACGTGCTGATGCGGGACGATAAGAGCTTCCCGTACATCGCCATCCGCACCGACCACGAAACGCCGGTGCTGCAAAAGCACCGCGGCGCGAAAAGCTTCAAAGGCAAGTTCTACGGGCCGTTCGCGAGCGCGGGCGCGGTGAACCGGACGCTGAATACGTTGCAGAAAGCGTTCCTGCTGCGCTCGTGTTCGGACTCGACGTTTAGCGGGCGCACGCGGCCATGCATGCTTTATCAGATCAAGCGCTGCTCGGCGCCGTGTACGGGGATGGTGAGCGACGGTGAGTATGCGGCGCTCGTGAAGGACAGCGTCGATTTCCTCGAAGGCCGCTCGGTTGAGCTGCAAGACCGCCTCGCGGTTGAGATGCGGGATTCGGCTGAGAAGCTTGAGTTTGAGCACGCGGCGCGACTGCGCAATCGAATCCGTGCGCTCGCAAGCGTGCGCGCTTCGCAAGGCATCAACCCGCATACCTTCGACGAAGCTGACGTGTTCGCACTTCATGTCGAAGGCGGCCAATCCTGCATTCAGGTGTTTTTCTTCCGCGCCGGCCAGAACTGGGGCAACCGCGCCTACTTCCCGCGGCACAGCGTTGAGGAAACGCCGGAAGACATCCTCTCGGCATTCATCGCGCAATTCTACGATGATCGTGAGCCGCCGAAGTTGATGCTCGTCAATGTCGAACCGACAGATCGCGAATTGCTGGAAGAAGCGTTGTGTGTGCGCGCGGAGTGCAAAGTTGAAATCCGCAGGCCGGAGCGCGGTGAGAAGCGCGAGATCGTTGACGCCGTTTTGCTGAACGCCCGCGAAGCGCTTGGGCGGCGGATGGCAGAGACCGGCAGCGTGGCGAAGCTGCTTGACGGCGTGGCCGAAGTGTTCGGCCTTTCGCAGCGGCCGGAGCGGATTGAGGTCTACGACAACAGCCACATCCAAGGCACGAATGCGCTCGGCGCGATGGTCGTCGCCGGGCCTGAGGGCTTTACCAAGAACCAGTACCGCAAGTTCAACATGAAGTCGGAAGAGTTCGACGGTGACGACTTCGCGATGATGAAAGCGATGATCCGCCGCCGGTTCGCCCGAATGTTGCAGGAGCGTGAAGAGGATACGCCGACGCAAACCACGGTGGCGGACGATGCGAGCGGGCACGTCTCGGACGGCGGTGTCGACTTCTCCAAGGAGCGCGACAGCGATGCGCCGGAGACCAAGTTCGGCGCGTGGCCCGATCTGGTACTGATCGACGGCGGCGATGGGCAGCTCAACGCAGCGCTGGAAGCGCTGGATGAGCTTGGTCTGAAAAACCGCATCACCATCGCCGGCATCGCCAAAGGCGTGGACCGCGACGCGGGGCGCGAACGCTTCTTCATTCCCGGCAAACCGGCGTTCCGGCTCGACGAGAAGAGCCCGGTTCTCTACTACCTGCAGCGGCTCCGGGACGAAGCGCACCGCTTCGCCATCGGCGCTCATCGCGGCAAGCGCAGCGCCGGGCTTACGAAGAATCCGCTCGACGAAATCGGCGGTATTGGCCCGGCGCGAAAACGCGCCCTCCTCGATCGCTTCGGCTCGGCGCGCGGCGTGTCACGTGCTGGATTGTCGGAATTGGAAGGCGTCGAGGGCGTCAACAAAGAACTGGCGAAACGCATTTATGACTTCTTCCGAGACGGCAACAAATCCTGACGCGCCCGCAACACGCGTGAGCCCGATCCCGACGCTGCTGACGGTGTTCCGCATCGTGATGGGGCCGGTGGTTGCAGCGCTCGTGTTGTGGGCTGCAACGCAAGCGCACATCGACCCGCTGCTTTCCGGCTTTATCTATGCGCTCGCGCTCATCTTATTCGTGCTGGCGGCAGCTACCGATTGGCTCGACGGCTATCTCGCCCGTAGGTGGAGCGCTGTGACGCCGTTAGGCGCGGCGCTGGATCATGCCGCCGACAAAGTGCTGATCACATGCTCACTCGTTGCGCTCGCCTACGCGTCGCTGCCGATCGCGTTGGTCGCCGCGTCAGTTATTATTCTAGGGCGCGACGTAGCCGTTGCTGGCTTGAGGGAAGGAATCTCAGCGCAAGGCAAGACGCTCCCGGTCAGCCAGCTCGGAAAATGGAAAGCGGCGGCAGAGATGGCCGGCGTAGGCGCCTATCTCGCGTTTCAGGCAGCCGTACTGTTGTCGGCAGCGTTTGGCTTGCCTGCCAGCATCAGCGATGGTTTGGACTGGGCCGCGCGCATCCTGATTTGGTCGGCGGCGATGTTGGCGCTGATCAGCGGCGCGCAGTACGTCGGCACGCTTCTGAAGCGCGATTAATCTGGCCGACCGAACTCGATCGTGTTCAGGACGAAGATCGCCAGAATGAAAACGCCGATGGCAATGAGCGCGGCCATGAACTTCCCCGGATTCGAAACTTTCCAAGGCTTTAGCTGATCCGGCCCGCCCCTGCCAAGGGGCTATCCGTCACACACTGGCGGCCAAATAGGTCGAAGTTCGGCGCAAGCATCGCCCACATTTCAGTGACTTGCAGGCGGTGTGGCCGCAGTCAAAGTCGGCGTTAGGCGTGCTGCACAACGCTGAGCAGGTTCAAATCAGGATCGTGAAACCACGCGACTTTGGTGCCGTCGGGCGCGGTCCATATCCCCCTCGCGTCCTGCACGAAGAAGCCGAAGCGCGCGAAGACGACACCATTGGCGGTTAGACCATCGACCGTCTTGTCGATGTCCTCAACCTGGAAGGCCAACACCGCATAAGCCGCCGGCGTCACGCCCGGCACACGCGACACGCGCACGCGCGCGTTCTTGCCTTCAAACACCATGGCGTAAGTGTCTTCGCTGATGAATTTGAGACCCAGCGTGTCGCCGTAGAATGCTTTGGCGATCTCCGGTTTGACCGTGCCGACAAGTGCCGTGACCGTCGCTGATCCGAGCATGAGCGCCTCCTTGTTGTGGCGGCGTAGCACGACGGGGGCGCCGCGTTAAGGTCGAGTAGCGAGAGACGCCGCTGTCGTGCGCATCAGAAGCTTCGCGATGCGTCGCGTACAGGATCAGGATGGGATCAGTCCCATCGCACGAAAAATCGGCAAATGATCCGCGTGGAGCGACGCCGCGACTTGGTGCGCGCTTCGGCCGTTGAGCTCTCCCGGGCACGCGCGCGTGATCTCCGCAGCGCAATCATCAATCGTGACCTTTCCCGCGGCCTGAGAGACGATGAGCGCCCGTTCAAGCGGTGAGATATCAACGCCTGCACCGAGCACAGGTGATGCGAGCACGGCTGCGCCGCCAGGCAAACCCAGGACATAGGCATTTAGCGCGGCACATCTCTTCGAGGCTGCGCGTTCCTCTTCGACAGATAGCGCCGGCCGCACGACTTTGACCGCCGCCAACAGGATGATCCGCGAGATGAGATCATCGATATTGATGTCGGGCAACGACGCCTCAATGTCCTTGAGAACGTGCGGGCCCGGACCCATCGCTTCGAATGCCTGCATCACAGGCACACAGCCCCTCGCTCGCAGATCGAGCTCTCCCCAAGGGCTACCCCCCTTCAGAGCGACATTGCGTGATTGCGTCGTCAGCAGGAAACGTTCAGCGCGAAAATGTTCGCGTCGTTCGTCGGGGGATAGCAGCGAAGCCTCTTTGACGAAGATGTCCTGACGAAAGCCCATTCCCTGAAAGGACTCTCGAACCGTTTCGCGTAAGATTGGGGTCTCACATTTTGCGATGATCGCGAGCCCGCGCTCACCGAGCACAAGTTCGTCGTCATGCATGATCAGTGGAAACTGCGCGCCGAACTGAAGTCCGGCAGGACCGAGCGCGTCTTCTATCTCGGCTAGCGACATCAACTTCCAATCATCGAGGAAGTATTCTTGCCGAAGGTACACGGGATCGCGCTTGCCCATCAACGCGACCTCAGCCGCCGCCGTGGGATTTTCCTTGAAATACGCGGCGCCAGCGCTTTGCAAGCTGCGCGCGAAAGCGACAGCGTCTGCGACGTCAGCGCCCCCGCCCCGTTCGGCCAGATAGAGCTTCATCATCTGACGCAGGTAGACGACCGAGGCCCAACCCGCAGTATTGTTATAGCTCACATAGAACGCGCCGCCGGGCGCGAGTTTGCGCTTAAGGATCTCGACAATTGCGTCGCGATCTTCATCGGGCACCCACGTCCAGATGCCGTGCGCAGCGATCACGTCGAAGGTTGGCAGATCATCACGCTTGAGAAGTTCGGTGAAGGAGTCGGGCAGGAAGTGCGCGTCGGCGCCTGAGATGGACGCGATGGAAGCGGCGCCGTCGACATGGGCGCGAACGAAGTCGTTGCCCCAGAACGCGCCGTCGTTGGCGGCAGCGTGGACGTTCAGTGAGAAGCCGGAGCCAAAACCCAGCTCTAGGTAGCGAAGGGGCCGGCGCGTCGGCGCGAGAATGCCGCGGCTGAGCAGCGCCAGGCGCATTTCCGGCGGCGCTAGGCCGACGAAGTAAGTTTCTGGGTAGACCAGCTTACGCAGGTCGTCGGCAGCTTCGGACGTCATGGCGCCCTTCTAGACATGAGCTCGAGCGCTGCCAAAGCCACAATACAAAACCGCCGGCCTCATGGCCGGCGGTTCGTATCTTTGGCTTGCGTCTTCGGCTTAGGCGCCTTGAGGAGCGGCTCCGCCCCAGCCTGTCGGCGCGGGCTGCTCGTCCTCGTCCGTGACCGGCAAGGCCGGGATCGGCGCCGACGGCGCGGCTGGCGTATCGTCAGGCCGCTCAAGCTTCTCGCCCTTCAGGACGCGGTTGATCTCATCGCCCGAGAGTGTTTCGTATTCGAGCAGCGCTTGAGCCAAGCGTTCCCAATCTTCGCGCTTCTCGGTGAGAATGCGGCGTGCTTCGCGTTCACCATCGTCGATCAGATTGCGGATCTCTTCGTCGATCTGCTTGGCGGTTTCTTCGGACATGTTCGTCCGTTGCGCCACCGAATGACCGAGGAAGACTTCCTGCTGATTGGACTGGTAGCGCACGCGGCCGAGCTTGTCGGACATGCCCCATTCCATAACCATCGCACGCGCCAGGCCGGTGGCGCTTTGGATGTCGCCGGTAGCGCCGTTCGTCACCTTCTCGGCGCCGAACTTCAACACCTCGGCTTCACGGCCGCCGAACATCATCGCCAGCTTCGAGACACACCATTCGCGCGTAATGCTCAGGCGGTCGGTCTCCGGCAAAGACATGACCATGCCGAGCGCACGGCCACGCGGAATGATCGTGGCTTTGTGAATTGGATCGTGGCTGGGCACGTTCAGGCCGACGATAGCGTGACCGGCTTCATGATACGCGGTGAGTTGCTTTTCCTCTTCCGTCATCGCCATGGAGCGGCGCTCGGCGCCCATCATCACGCGATCCTTCGCGTCTTCGAACTCTTTGTTCGTGACGACGCGTTTACCGCGGCGGGCTGCGAGCAACGCCGCTTCGTTGACGAGGTTGGCGAGGTCGGCGCCCGAGAAGCCCGGCGTGCCGCGCGCGATCGTCCGCAGATCAACGCCCTGCGCCACCGGCACGTTGCGGGTGTGAACACGGAGGATCTTTTCGCGACCGGCGATGTCAGGATTGGCGACAACGATCTGACGATCGAAGCGGCCCGGACGCAGCAGCGCCGGATCGAGAACGTCAGGACGGTTGGTCGCCGCGATCAGGATGATGCCCTCATTGGCTTCAAAGCCGTCCATTTCGACGAGCAATTGGTTGAGCGTTTGCTCGCGCTCGTCGTTGCCGCCGCCGAGGCCAGCGCCGCGGTGACGACCGACAGCGTCGATTTCGTCGATGAAGATGATGCAGGGCGCATTCTTCTTGGCTTGTTCGAACATGTCGCGCACACGGCTGGCGCCGACGCCGACGAACATTTCCACGAAGTCCGAACCGGAGATCGAGAAGAACGGCACGTTGGCTTCGCCAGCGATGGCGCGGGCGAGCAACGTCTTACCGGTGCCTGGTGGGCCGACGAGCAGCGCGCCTTTTGGAATCTTGCCGCCGAGGCGTTGGAACTTGCCCGGGTCTTTGAGGAACTCGACGATCTCGCCGAGCTCTTCCTTGGCTTCATCGATGCCGGCGACGTCCTCAAACGTGACTCGGCCTTTGGCTTCGGTGAGCAGTTTCGCTTTGGAGCGCCCAAATCCCATGGCGCCGCCACGGCCGCCGCCCTGCATCTGACGCATGAAGAAGAACCATGCGCCGATCAGCAGGAGCATCGGCAGGATCGCCAGCAGCAGGTCGCCGATGTTTGGCCCTTGCTTGGGTTGCTTGGTGTCAACTTTGACGTTGTTCGCCACCATGTGGCTGACGACGTCCGGCATCGTGCCCTGCGGGAGGTAGGTGACGAAGCGCTGTTTACCATCCTGCGATGCAGAGATGATCATGTCCGAGCGCGTCTCCACACTTGAGATGCCGCCAGAACCGACGCGGCTCATCAAATCGGAATACGCGAGCTCTGTCGTTCCGCGCAGCGCGTTATTTCCACCATTCATCGCGGTGAACAAAACAACCAGCACGAGGGCGATAGCGCCCCAAACGAGCAGTGAACGGATAGGCATTTTTTGGTCCGACCCTTCTGGTCCGCGATCCGGCGCCGGCGCGGCAACACTTTCTTCAGCAAGATAGGGACCGCGCCCGCCGCTGAACACCCCTTACTGCCATTAGGCGCGTCAAGGGCGGGTGAACATTTGATCGGAAAATGCGGCGAAAATCATGGTTTCGCACGGTTAATGTCCGGTGCGAACGCGTGCGCAACGCGATCGGCGGCGAGTGATCGCAGTGTCGGCCGCTGAGTTCCGGGAAAGATCGGATCGCGATCAAGCACTGGCGTGTCGCCAGATCGGCGGATCCGCCAACCGGGCTCGGCGGCAGCGACGGCAAAACGATTGTCCCAAATTGTTTCCACGCCAGGTTCGAGAACAACCATCGCAGGCTCTCGCGGCTCTTCGGATCGGCGCAAGGTTTCGCGGCGAAGCTCGACAGCGCCCTCGCCAAGCGAGACAAACTCGACATGGCTGTGCGTGCTGCCACGATGTTCCGGCGAGGTAACTCGACGTTCGATCTCAGCAAGCTTGGTTGAACTAGGTTCGCGTTCGGCGCCGACGACTGCTGCCATCAGCGCGCCCAGCGCGCGGCAGCGAATGTCCCTCGATCCGCGCCACGCGCTGAGGCGCAAGACAATGCGGTCGCGCTCGAACACCGCCGCCTCTGCCACCAGGACGCGCGCTTCACCATCGATCCGATCCAAGCGTGCACGCAGTCTCGCCGCCAACCTTGTGAGGCGAAGCGGCTCAAACCCCTCGGCTTGGAGCGCCGAGAGGCGCGCGCGAACGCGAACGCGCTCGTGGATCGTGTTTGCATTGGCTGGGTCCTCAAGCCACGCAACGCGCCGATCACGCAAGTACGCGCGCAAGGTCTCGCGCCGCACCTCAAGCAACGGTCGCGCTAGCGCAAGGCCCCGCCCTTCCGGCCAGACCGGCGCGAACGCGAACGGCGCGATCCCAGCAAGTCCGCGCCATGTCGAGCCGTTGGCAGCGCGCATCAAGACGGTCTCGGCTTGATCGTCCGCGGTATGAGCGGCGGCGATGGTGTTCAACCCTTGCAAGCGGGCGTGAGCGCAGAGGGCGCGATAACGGGCGGCGCGCGCAGATTCCTGCGCGCGATTTGCACCGAAAGCCCAGTTGAGCGTGAGAATCTCGGCGCGAACACCGAGCGCTTCGGCAGATGAACGCGCCCGCGCGGCGTCATCGGCGGAGCCATCGCGGAGTGCGTGGTCGACAATGGCCGCACACACACGCGCTGCGCCAAGCTCGGACACAAGTAAATGTAGCAGTGCAACGGAATCGCCGCCGCCGGAAAGCGCTACAAGCACCGGCTTTTCGCCGGTCCAAGCAAGCATGCGCTCGATCGTCAGCCGATCGAGCATAAGGCTAGCTTAGGTTGGGCAGTTTGATGCGCGCGCTTCGCGAGCGGCGAGATCACGCACGTTGCGCGGCGCGTTGGGATAGCGCGTCGGGAGTGAGTTGAAGGCGCCGCACGCTTGGCGCAGTTCGGCCGCATCGTTGTTGCCATCGCGCGCCATCCCAGCGAGCGCCATGCCGAGGCGCGCTTGCGCCTCGGGCGCGCGAGGGCCCTGCGGCGTACGCTGCAGATACGTTGCGAAGCTCGAAGCGGCATCAGGGTAATTGTTCCGCGCCAGCAAAGTGAATGCATACCAGAAGCGCGCATTCGGCGTCTGCACGACGTTCGGATAGCGCTCCAGGAATTCGGCGAAAGAAGTCTCAGCGTCCGGATAACGGCCGGCCGCGAGGAAGGACTGAGCACGAGCATAAAGCTCGTCCGCAGTCGGCGCGGGCGTTGCGGTGGTCGCGCCCGGCGTGACCGCACCAGCCGGTATGGAGCCGAGTGTGCCGGTGTTGGCTTGCTGCGCGGCGTTGAGACCTGAGGCGCCAGCATCAGCGCGCGGCGCATTTGGCGGTGCGGCGCCACCAGGCGGCGTTGCGGTTTCAGCCGGCGGCTGCGTACCAAGCTGCTGGTTCACGCCGGCGAGTTCACCGACCATGGACCGCAGACGCTGAATCTCGCGATCGCGCTGATTGATTTCATATTGCAGGCGCTCGTTCTCAGCGGTGGCGTCAGTGAGCTGCTGCTGCAGCTCCTCAATGCGATCCTGGCGCGCATCCGCAGCGCCGTACTGAGACGGCGGCGGCAATTGGGTTTGCGCCAGAGCTGGCGCTGCAAAAAGAAACCCGGCCGCGGCGAATACCGCCGCGAGCCGGGGCTGCAAAAAGGCCGAACGTTTGGTCATGGGCGAAGTCCTAGTCCGCGCGTTCGGGCCAAATTTTGACGTTTACGAGACCGCGCCGCTAACGATCTGCGTGTGTGCGTTTCTGTTCACACTCCACGCCTCTTCGTTCGCACGCGCATCAAGCGGGCGTTCCTTGCCGTACGAAACGGATTCGATACGGCCGCCGTCAATGCCGAGCGACACAAGGAAATCGCGGGCCGCCGCAGCGCGGCGCGCACCGAGCGCGAGGTTATATTCGCGTGTGCCACGTTCATCGCAGTTACCGGCGACGAGCACGCGAGTGTTCGGATAGCGGCGGAGCCAAGCAGCTTGGCGCTCAAGGACCGCGCGCGCTTCAGTAGAGAGATCGAAGCGATCGTAGCCGAAGAATACGCGGTCACCGACGGAGACGCGGAAATCTTCAACCGAACCTGGCGTCGGGCCGGACGGTTGAGTCACAGGCGGCGTCGTCGGGCCGGTCGGGCCAGTCGGAACCGGATCAGGACGGCTGGCGCAAGCGGCCAGAGTGGCCACAGCGGCCAGACCAAGAATGATGTTACGCATTAGGACAATTCTCCCCTAGAAGCGGCGCATTCGGCGTTCGCCGTACCCCCTGTACAAGAATGCAAACCTGACAAAGCAGGTTCCTAGCCGATAATCGTGTCTCCGTCATGGCAGTATTGGCGACCAGGCAGGATCTGAGGCATCAGTTTGCGTTGGAATCCTTCGTAAATTCCGTCCCGTTAGGTCAACGGACCAAAGTTGCGGGCCTTCGCCGCGGCCTTCGCGGAAGAACATAATCACGCGGCCGTTCGGCGACCATGTCGGCGATTCATCGAGATAGCTCTCGGTTAAGATGCGTTCACCACCGCCATCCGGGCGCATGACGCCGATCGCGAAACGCCCGCCGCTTTGGCGGGTGAACGCGATAAGGTCGCCGCGCGGCGACCAAACCGGCGTCGAGTAGCGACCTTCGCCAAAGCTGATGCGGCGTTGGTTCGAGCCGTTGGCGTTCATCACGTAGAGCTGCGGAGAGCCGCCGCGATCGGAGTTGAACACGATCTGACCGCCATCCGGCGAATAGCTCGGCGACGTATCGATGGCTGGATGATTGGTAAGACGCTGACGCGCACGGGTTTGTAGATCCATCGTGTAGATCTCGGAATTGCCGTTCATGTCGAGCGTCAGCACAACGCCGTTGCCATCGGGGCGGAAGCGCGGCGCGAATGTCATGCCTGGGAAGTCGCCCAGCACTTCGCGACGGTTGGTGCTCAGATTGTAGAGGAAGACGCGCGGCGCGCCGGTTTCGAAGCTCATGTAGGTGAGCACGCGCGTGTTCGGCGCGAAGCGCGGTGTGAGCACCATCGCGTCTGGGCCGGTCAGAAAGCTCGGGTTTGCGCCATCTTGATCCATAATCATCAGACGTTTGATGCGACGCGTGCGCGGACCGCTTTCCGACACGAAGAGAATTTGCGTGTCAAAATAGCCCTGCTCCCCGGTGAGCTCCTGGTAGACGGTATCAGCAATCCGGTGCGCAACACGCCGCCAGCCGTCCGGCGTACGGTCGATCTGTAGAATACGCGTCAGCGCGCGCTCGCCGAACGTGTCGTAGACCATGAAGCTGACACGGATGCGTCCATCCGGCAGCGACTGGACGTCGCCGACAACCAAGGCTTGCGCGTCGATAATCTTCCAGTCAGCGAACCGCGGCGGGATATTGAGCGCTTCGATGCGCTGAATGAACGCGTCCGTGCCGATTGGACGGAAGAGACCAGAGCGATCCAGATCGGCGCGCACGACACCGGAAATGTCGCGCCCAATCTGTTGAAGCGCGGGGCTATCGCCAAGCAAGTCGATAACCGCGATCGGCATCGGATCCAGATTGCCTTGAGTGATGTCGACGTGAACGCGATCCGGTTCTTGCGCAAAGCTGGGCGTCGTTGTGAGAGCAACGGCGAAGATCGCGGCCAGCGATGCCAACAGAAATTTCATCAAGCGCATGGGCTTCTAGCCTCTAGGTTCAATCAAGTACGTGGTCGGAAAGTAAATTCGATCCGGCTCCAGACCTCATAGTGGTCGGCCAAGACTGGATCGGTGGCGTACGGATATGGGTCACACGTCTGCACTGCGAGTATGGCGTTGTTTACGGCGTACTGCATGTCCGGGTTGAATGTCGTGTTTCGCGGGCTCGTAACGCGTGGCGGCCCGCGCAGGTTGCCATTTCGATCGAGCTCAAATTGAACTGTAACGATCAGGCTCTCAGGATCTGGCCGATCGACGGGCATGCGCCAGCAACGCATAAGATGGCGCTGTGCTAGCGATATGACGCGATCGCGAAGAGCCGCCACCTCCGCGGTGCCCGCTCCAGCGCCTTGCTGATCGCGATCGGCAGTCTCGCCGTGCTGACGAGGTGCGTTCTGTTGTCGGCTGTGGTCGACGAGCCCCTGCGCAGCAGCAGGGTCAAACGCCTCCTGATTCTGCCGAGGACGTTGCGGCGCGGGCTCAGGCGACGGCGCAGGCGCTTCCTCTTCTTCAGAGACCGGATCTTCAGTTGGCGAGACTTCCTCGTCAGGCCTATCGATAGCGAGCGCGCGAACGTTCGACTCATCGGCGACATCGACGATTTCAATTGGGACAACCGCGCCGGAAGAAGGCACGAGCGTAGAGCGCGCTTCCCAGGCCAGCATCGTCAGCATGACGAAGCCGATGTGCCCGACAATGGAAACGATCACTCCAGCGCGCATATCACTCCTCGCGCGGGCGCGTGTCCGGCCGGCGTGGGCCGTCGCGCGTATCGGTGACGAGGCCTAGATTGCGGAAGCCGGAGGATGACAGGCGCGCCATCACGTCGGCAACAAGACCATAATCGGCCGTCGCGTCGGCGCGAATGAACACGCGGCGGTCGTAACCTTCACGCGAGATGGCGCGCATCTTCGCGACAAGCTCGTCGGCCGTCACAACGCTTTCTTGCACGTAGATCGTGCCGTCCTGGCGGATGGTAATCGACAGCGGATCGGTTTCGCTCTCAAGTTGCTTGGCGTCGGTGCGCGGTAACTCGACCGGCACGCCGACGGTCAACAGCGGCGCGGTGACCATGAACACAATCAACAGCACGAGCATCACATCGACGAACGGCGTGACGTTGATCTCACTCAGGCGTCCGCGTCGCGCTGATCCGCGCCCGCGACCGCCGCGCCGTGAGGAAGCGGCAAGCCCGCCCGCCATTAGCCGCGCTCGCTGAGACGGCGCGACAGACGCGCAGCAACTTCATCGCTGAATGTGTCGAGGCGATCGCCGAAGCGATCGAGGTCACCGGTGAACTTGTTGTAGAAGATAACCGCCGGGATAGCAGCGACCAGACCAAGCGCAGTCGCGAAGAGGGCTTCTGCGATGCCGGGGGCGACGACGGCGAGATTGGTCTGCTGTTGCTGAGCGATGTTGGTGAAGGCGTTCATGATGCCCCACACCGTGCCGAAGAGACCGATGAACGGCGCCGATGCGCCGACAGTTGCGAGCACGCCCATGTTGCGTGACGCGCGGCCCATCTCGCGAGAGACTTGCGCCTGCATCAAGCGATCGACGCGATCGAGCATGAACTGCGCATTCTCGCCTGAGGTCCCGGTGCGGCGCGCTTCGCGCCATTCGCGTGAGGCAGCGGCGTACACACGCGCCAGCGCATCACGCGGACGGTCACCGCCGCGATCTTCTATCTCGTCCAGCGAACGGCCCGACCAGAACTCGCGCTCGAACTTGCGCGCGTTTTGTTCAAGCTCGCCAAATTGCAGCCACTTCTCGACTGCGATCGCCCATGACCAAACCGAGGCCACGGCCAAAACCAACATCACGCCCTTCACGACCGGATCGGCCTGAAGGAACAAGGTGAAGATGGTGATCTGCTCTGCGCCGGATTCCATGCTCGCTCCCGCTCTCGTGGCTTATGCAATCAGCCACGTTCCCCACACGGTCTAGAGCCGTATGAGTTTGTCAAAAGCTGGACGCGGAGGGCTCTAGAAATGGTTTAAGCCGCTCTAAAAGCATTGCGGGCGGTTTCTTGGCGCGGCCCGTGAGGTTGATGCAACAAATTTCGCCCGCCTTTTCGATCGTTTGCGCAATAAAGATGCGAGGGCCCCGCATCGTTTCGAATGCGGTTTTTACCAAAAGTGCGTCGTCGATGCGCGCTGATCTCAGAAATTCCAGCTCCATTTTGTTGACTGCGAACGCTGTCGGATCAGCGGCGGCAGCGAGCTCGTTATGGTGAATGCCGGCGACGCGCAGGAAGTCGCTTCTGCCCCGCTCGAAGTAACGCAGATAGTTGGCGTGGTAGACGATGCCGCTGAAGTCGGTGTCTTCGTAATACACCCGCACCGGCAGATGATGGATGCGGCCCTCGAAGCGGCCAGCGTTTGGTGCGTCGTCACTCATAACCGCTGCGATACACGAACTCAGATCAAAGCAGCAATCGCCGCGGCGCGCGCGCGTATCTCCGGCACGGCCGTCGACTCCCAAAACGCACCCGCTGTGATCGGGCCGATCGCATAGAGACTGCCCTGCACTTGACCACGCGCATCGAGCACGCGTGAATCTTGATCCAGATCAAAGCCCAAGCCCGTCTCGTGCGTGCGCGCGAGGCCCTCGGTGACCATTTGCTGGATCAGCGGATCGGATGAGCGCGTCAAATCGAGATTGGCGCCGGTGCAGTTCACGACGGCGGTCACCTCAATACGATGACGCACCATGCTGCCGCGCTGGCGGTGATAGACCTCGTACTGGCGGCCCTTCTTCTCGACGGAGATGATCTCGCCAGCCATGACGCGAAGCTTGCCTAAGCTTTGCAGCTCTTGCGCACGCGAGAAGATTTCAGGTGCGGCGCGATGGCGGTGAACATCCCACCAAACCCGCAAATGCCGCAAAAACCGTCGTTGCTGCTCAACCGAAAGACCACGCCACAGCGCGGGCGTCGCGCCGCGCATGCGATCAACCGCAAGCTGCCACGGTTCGCCGCGCTGAGCCATGGCGCTGACTTCACGACGGAATTCATGCAGTGCGTCACTTAGATTTGACGGCAGCTCCAACGGCGCCGACGGCGGTGGGCGGGGCGGATCGAGATGGACGCGCGGCGTCTGGCCACGGCGTGAAAGCGCGTAGATTGTTTGGGTGCGGGGCCGTGAAGCAAGTGACAGCGCGACGTCGATCATCGTTAGCCCGGCGCCGAGCAAGAGTACGTCGCCCTTCCCAATCCGTTGCAGAGCTTTCGCGTCCCACGGATCGACCATAGGGACGTCGGCGTCCGCGAAGACGATTGGATTGGAAACGGGCTGATTGCCGAGGGCCAACACAACGCCATTGGCCTCGATGCTCTTGCCGGACGTAAGTTCGAGATTCCACCAGCCAGAGCCCGCACGGCAGGATGCGACTTCGCCGTGCAACAGCTTCAACCCACCGCTGAACATTGCGGCGGTTTGCGCCTTGTTGAGCGCGGACTTCAGGTATTCGCCGTATCGTCCGCGGGTTGCGAACGCTGTCGGCTCCGCGCCGGTCTTGCTATTGAGCCAAAGCGCAAAATCGTCGGCCTTATCGGCGCGCGCGCTCATGTTCGAGGCGCGTACGTTCAGCAAGTGCGATGGGTCTTTGGTCCCGTAGGCCAAGCCAGGGCCGAAGCCATCGCGGCCTATGAGGGTGACGCGCGCGCGTTTGGATCGGGCGATGGCGGCCGCAGCGGCCGCACCCGAAAAGCCAGCGCCGATCACGACGACATGCTTGCGCGTCATCGCTTTCGCGTCCTCGGACTGATCTCGCCTGACCTCAAACCCAACCCCTCGGCCGCCAGTGTGGACCGGCCAGAGCCCATTTTGCCCATCCAATACGGCATAGCTTAGCCGTTTCTCCGACCGGCAGGCGTTGACATGCAACCATTCGGTTGCCTATATGACTTTGTGGACACCGAAGACGAGGCAGTCGATGGCGTTTTCCGCGCCCTGGGCGACAAAAGCCGCCGAGCCTTGCTCGACACGCTTTTCGCGCGCAACGGGCAGACGCTCGGCGAGTTGTGTGAAGGCCGGGGCATGACCCGCCAGGCTGTCACCAAGCACTTGGCGATCTTGGAAAGCGCCAACCTGATCGCGACCGTGAAGCGCGGCCGCGAGAAGCTGCACTACCTCAACCCGGCGCCCATCCATGAGATCGGCGATCGCTGGATCTCCAAATACGAGCGAACACGCCTCGAAGCGCTGTTCGATCTGAAAAAGGCGTTGGAGAGCGACAATGAATGATGGCGACGAGCGGATCGTGCCGCCTGATCTGGTCTACGTGTTCTACATCAGAAGCACGGCGCAGAAAGTTTGGAATGCGCTGACCTCAAGCGAGTTCACGACGAAGTTTTTCTTCGGCCGCACGGTTGAGAGCGATTGGAAGCAAGGCTCGCCATGGAAGATGGTCATGCCGGACGGCAAGCTCGACGTGTTCGGTGAGGTGTTGATCAGCGATCCACCGCGCAAACTACAAGTTACGTGGACCGTCGATTGGGTTGATGAGGCTGAAAAGCCCGGCCCCGCGATCATCACATACGACATCGAACAAGCCGGCGACGCTGTGAAGCTCACCATGACACAACACAGCGACTACGCGATCCCACGGAAGTTCATCCAAGCCGGCGCGCAAGGCTGGGCGATTATTCTCTCGTCGCTGAAAAGCTTGCTCGAAACCGGTGAGCCTCTCGTCGTGAAGATGGAGCCGCCGAAATGAGCGCGCCCATCGTCAAAGCGGAAATGTTGATCCGCAAACCGGTGAGCGAGGTGTTCAACGCTTTCGTCGATCCGGCTGTCACCACACACTTTTGGTTCTCGAAGTCGAGCGGAAGGCTCGAAGCAGGCAGGCGCGCGCGTTGGGAATGGGAAATGTATGGAGTGGCGGACGACATAGACGTCAAAGCCGTCGAGTTGAACGCGCGTATCGTCTTCGAGTGGTCGTTTCCAAATTCAAATTTGGTCGAGATGACATTCACGCCGCACGCTAAGGGCACGATTGTTCGCATCAGCAATTCCGGCCTGCGCGGCAGCGATGTCATCGCGCTGGCGCTTGATCTTACACAGGGCTGGAATCTCGTGCTCGCCGCCGCGAAGGCTTGGCTCGAGTACGGCATCGACCTCAACATCGTCGCCGACAAGGCGCCGGATCACAACATCGAAGGGTGGGAAAAATGAGCAAACCGGAATTCGTTTACGTCATCTATATCGGCGCACCGAAGCAAAAGGTGTGGACGGCAATCACAACCGGCGAACACACGAAAACGTTCTGGAAGCGCTTCGTGAAGTCAGATTGGAAAGTCGGCTCGCGCGTCGAGTTCATGTATCCAGACGATCAAACCAAGCTCAGCCACGACGGCGAAGTGTTGGAGATCGATCCGCCGAACCGGTTGGTGATGACATTCGATCTCAAACCGGAAGGCATCGACGAGAAGCCGTCGCGCGTGACCTATGAGCTCGAGGACCACGAACTTGGCACGAAGTTCACGGTGATCCACGAAGGCTTCCCGCCGGACAGCAAGGTGTTACCAGGCATTTCGAACGGCTGGCCACGCATTCTCTCGAGCATGAAATCCTACATCGAGAGCGGCAAATTGGGCTGACGCGGAACGCCGCTACAACGCTACGGAACGGCCTCGGCGCACACGCCGGGGCCGTTTTTGTTGCGCGAGAGCACTGCAATGCGCGTATGTTGCCGCTCAAGGAGCGGCAGACATGGGATCCACACTCGTCACCGGCGCCAATCGCGGCATTGGCCTTGAGCTTTGTAAGCAGCTCAAAGCGCGCGGCGCGGACGTGATCGGCGTTTGCCGCAAGGGTTCGACGGAGCTTGATGCACTCGATGTGCGCATTGAGCCGGGCATCGACGTCAGTGACGCAAGCTCAGTCGAGCAATTGGGCAAACGCCTCGCTGGCATTGAGATCGATGTGCTGATCAACAATGCTGGCGTGCTCCAACCCGGCGACCTCGAACGCATGAGCTTCAAAGGCATCGAGCAGCAATTTGCGATCAATGCGCTCGGACCACTGCGGGTGACCAACGCACTCATGCCTATGCTGCACGATGGCAGCAAGGTTGTGATCATCACGAGCCGCATGGGTTCGATGGCGGACAATGGTTCGGGCGGATATTACGGCTACCGGATGTCGAAGGCGGCAGTGAACGCGGCTGGCGTATCGCTGGCGCATGATTTGAAAGCGCGCGGCATCGCTGTTGGCCTCTTCCACCCCGGCATGGTGGCGACGGAAATGACGGGTAAGAACGGCATTCCCGCCGAAGAAGCGGTGCGCGGAATTCTGGCGCAGATCGATGCGCTGACGATGGAGCGCAGCGGACGCTTCACGCATGTCGGCACTGGCGAAGAGTTGCCTTGGTGATCTAGGCGAAGATCGCGATTGTCTGACGGCCAGTGCAGATCAGTTCGCCGGTCCCGCTCCACATTGCCATGTTTTGCAGCGAATAGCCCTGGCCCGCCTGCTCGCTTTCGGACCAGAGTAAATGCCAGCCGTCGAACGATTGCGGAACGTGCGCGATGTCGATAGTCCACGTGATCGTGCTGATTGGCGCAGGCGCGGGAAAGACGACCATCGCCGCTGGTGGCATGCAATCGGCCAGCGCAAGCAGAGATGTAGTGGGATCGGCGCCGCCTGTGTCGAGGTAGCGCGTCCACACGAAGAACTCAGGCCTGTCTGCGGTTTCATCGACGAGGCGCCCGCCAGCGCCTAGACGCGTTTCGAAATTATTCCAGAAGCCGGGCCGTGCAGCGGCGCCCTCTTTGCGGAAGGACGGAGAAGTATCAGGTGCAGGCACCGCCGGCATCGGCAGCAGATTGTGCGCAACCTTGCTTTCGCGTGCGGCGCCGAATGCAAAGACGGCCTTTGCCGCTGTACCCTCTTCGCTGAAGCAATCGGCAGCGATCAGAGTGGATGAACGGCCGCGGCGCAGCACTGTCGAACTGAAGCGCAGACGCCCCGACGCAGGACCGACAAACATGAATTGTGCAGAGCGAAGTGGCGGCAAGGCTTCATTCGAGCGTCGCACTGCCTCGTAAGCGAAAGCCGCAGTGATGCCGCCGTAGAGCGTGCGCCCTTGCGACCAATCGACGGGCGCATCAACAGCGAAGCCATCCGCTTCAGGGACGAGTGTATCGACGACTGCACGCAATGAGGACATGGCCGCGTTATGCTTGCACCGAAGCGCAAGCACAACGCTGACGCCAAGTCAGTTAGGCAGCGAGTTGCAATTTCAAAGCGCCGGCATTGGCCGCGAGAAAGTCGGCGACGCTTTGCGGTGCACGACTGGAGAGATCGCGGACGGCATTGGTAGTGATGCCGTGGTGACCTTCGGCGGCATCGCTGTCGAACTGCACGAGCACATCGACGAGCACGCCTGGCAAGCCTGCCGCGAGCAAACCGGTTTTCAGATCGGCGCTGCTGACGGCGATGTGGTTCACAGCCTTTCCGCCGAGCGACGACGCGATCGCAGCAATGTCAGCACCGGTGAGCGGCGTTGGGCCAGTGACGTCGAGAATGCGTTGGCCGTCGAAGGTATCGAGCAATGCGCCGGCGGCAGTACGCGCAGCGTCATCGCGGGTGACGTAGTTGCGACCATTGGCGCCGAACGCGGTGACAAAGCTTCCGCTGGCGATCGCTTGCGGCAGCGAGCCGAGCAGCAGATCGGCGTAAAGATGATTGCGCAGGATCGTCCAGCCAAGCTTTGAGCTTGCAAGCGCTTGTTCGGTCCAGAAGTGATCGCCCATCACGACCTTGCCCGGCGCGGTCGCTGGCGCCGAGGTGTAGACGATGTGGCGCACGCCCGCCTTCTCAGCGGCAGCGATCGCGGTGCGATGTTGGCGCAAGCGCTTGCCAGGTTCATCGAGCGCATCGGTAGAAACGAGCAGCAAGCGATCGACGCCTTTGAACGCCTTCTTCAGCGAGTTTGGATCATCGAAGTCGGCACGGCGCACTTCAGCGCCCTTCGCCGCGAGATGCGCAATCTTTTCAGGATTGCGCGTTGCGGCGATGACGTGCGCGCCGCCACGTTCCAGCAAAGCCTCGACTGCGCGAGAGCCGAGATGGCCGCTGGCGCCGGTGACGAGAACGACGGGTTGCTTTTCTTTTGCCATAGCAGGCTCTCCTGGGTGTAAATCTCAAAACGAGACCTACATTCATCTGGAGAGCGGATCTGCCCTGCGAAAGAAGGCGGGAAAAACTCCGAAGGTTACCTGGAAGGAACTGCCCCGATGCCGAAGCGCCAAGAGATCGTGGCCCTCTACGAGCCCAATCCCGGCGCATGTCCGGTGCGCCAAGTGCTGGATCAAGTCGGTGACAAATGGACGACCCTGATCATCATGTTGCTCGACGAAGGTCCGGCGCGCTTCAACGCGCTCCGCCGCTCCATTCCTGACATTTCGCAACGCATGCTCACGCAAACGCTGCGCAACTTGCAGCGCGACGGCCTGGTCGCGCGACAGGTCTTCCCGACCGTACCGCCAGCTGTGGAATACAGCCTCACGCCGCTTGGCCGCTCGCTGCTCGGCCCGATAAACGTGCTGGCTCAGTGGGCTGAGCAAAACATGGCCGAAGTCATGAAGGCCCGCGAAGTTTTCAAAGCCGCGGACATCTGAGGGAACCGGCTCGCCGTATCAGCGGTTACCCAGCCGAACAGAGTTAATAGAGGCCACTACGATGCTAGAACTTGCCGCCATGATCGCTGTGTCCGCCCTAGTGCTGACGTTCGTCACAGACGCGACGTCCGGCACGATGAAGGTCGTTCGGGCGATGGGTCGCAAGAACGAGGGCAAAATCCGGGTCGCCGACCACCACTAAACATAGTTCATGTAACATATGTTGACTTTTGTTACTTGAGTGGCGAGATGGTTCTCCTGAAGGAGCGCCATCATGCAAACGCATCGTCTCGGAAAAACCGGCCCCACAGTCTCAGCCATAGGCCTCGGTGCTATGGGCATGTCGGACTTCTACGGCCCGGCTGACGAACACGAATCCATCGCCACAGTTCACGCAGCGCTCGAAGCTGGCGTCACGCTGATTGACACCGGCGATTTCTACGGCATGGGCCACAATGAGATGTTGCTCCGCCAAGCGCTGAAAGGCGCGAAGCGTGAGAACGTTGTGCTCAGCGTGAAGTACGGCGCGCAGCGCGCCCCAAACGGCGCCTTCATCGGTTTCGCAACAGATCCCGCCGCCACCAAGACGGCGATCGCCTATTCGCTGAAGCGCCTCGGCACCGATTACATCGACATCTACCGCCCCGCGCGCGTCTCGCCGTTCGTGCCGATCGAAGACACGATCGGCGCCATCGCCGATCTCGTGAAGGAAGGTTACGTGCGCCACATTGGGCTTTCCGAAGCTGGCGCCGACAGCATCCGCCGAGCGCATGCGGTACATCCAATTGTTGATCTGCAAATCGAGTACGCGATGATCACGCGCACAGTTGAGCGCGACATCCTGCCGACGTTGCGCGAGCTTGGCATTGGCGTGACGGCCTATGGCGTGCTCTCGCGCGGCCTCATCAGCGAAAGCGCACTGGAAGGCGGCTCGATCAGCGGCTTCCGCGCGCACTCGCCGCGCTTCCAGGGCGATAACCTCAACAAGAACCTCAATCTCGTCCGCGCCCTCAAAGCGATTTCGGACGAGAAAGGTTGCAGCGTCGCGCAGCTGGCGATCGCGTGGGTCGCGCAACGTGGCGATGACATCGTGCCGCTCGTTGGCGCCCGCAAGCGCGTGCGCTTGGCTGAAGCGCTGGGCGCGCTTGACGTCACGCTGACGCCGGAAGAGCTAAAACGCATTGACGCCGCGGCCCCGCCCGAAGCCGTTGCCGGCACGCGGTATGCGCCAGAGCAAATGGCGATGCTCGACAGCGAACGATGACGCAGGCATCACTCAGCGCGTGAGCACTGATTCAATCAGAGACCGCATTCTCGACGCTACCGTCGATGTGTTGCGACGCCACGGCCCCGCGAAAACGGGCGTCGTGGACGTCGCGCGCGCGCTCGATATGAGCCATTCCAACGTCTACAAACACTTCGCCTCCAAAAGCGCCCTCTTCGATGCGGTGGCCGAACGTTGGCTCAAGACGGTAATGGCGCCGCTGACGAAGATCACGGCGGACAAGAAAACGGCGGCGCCGAAGCGACTGAAGCTATGGGTGCGTACATTGGCCGAGATTAAGCGCACGAAGGTGCTGGACGATCCGGAATTGTTTGCGGTCTACAGCTCGATCACGAAGGACGCGCACGCCGTCGTCGCAGCACACGTGAAGCATCTGCACGATGAGGTCGTTGAGATTCTCAACGATGGCGTTCGTGAAGGCGCTTGGAGGGTTGGCGATCCAAGCAAGACGGCGGGTACGTTGCTCAACGCCACGTCGCGCTTCCATCATCCCGCCATGGTGGCGCTGGACGAAGGCCAGTCAGATCTCAAACAACTTGAGGCACTGACCGACCTTCTGATCGCAGGGCTTAGCGCTTAGACGTTGCCGTCGTTCGCCGGCGGCGTTGAAGCCGAGCCTTCCTTACGCAAGAGACGCTCCAACAACGCCGCGCCTTCTGGCGTGTTTTTCAGCGCTTCGAGCATACCGCCGATGGCGGTGCCGCCGCGTGGCGAGATGAGAGCCATGGCGTCGTGTACGCCTTGCACAGTGTCGCCAGTATTGGCGATGACCTTCACGTCCGCTTGCGCGATCGCTTTCGCCTGCTCGACACCGACTTGCACGTAAGCGTCCACGCCCCGGAGCGACACGAGATAGGCTTGGTAGCCCTCGTTCGAGCCGATTTCTTTGGCGAGTTCGATTTGCGCGGCGACAGGCGCGAGTTGTAGCGCCTTCTCGGCATCCGCTTTGGCATTGCCTTCGACGCGGATACCTTCGGCGCTGAGTTTGGTCGCTTGCAGATCACCGTCAGCACGCAGAATTGTGGTTTCCTTGTCTTGCGACGCAGCGACGACTTGCTGGTCTTTCGTGATTTCCGCCTGACGCATGGTCGCGACACGCACGACCTGCATTTCACGCTCACGCGTGACCGCAGCTTCGGCCTGCACTTCTTGTGAAGCCTTTTCGGTGGCGATGCCGACTTGCTTGTCTTTCTCAGCCGTACGTTGGCCGACGACCTGTTGCGCCTCCTGCTCGCGCACTTCGACTTCCTGACGCGCGGCAATCTCCGCCGTTTGCGCGGCGCGCATATTGTTCGCGACTTCGATGCGGCTTGTCATCTGAATGTTGGAGGCTTTCATCGCCATAATGTCGGCGATGACACGCGAGCCTTCGGCGTCGCGCACATCCATCAATTCCATGTTCTTCACCGGCTCGACGCCCCAGTTGGCCAGTTCCGTCGCCACTTCCTGTGTGAACTGCGCGCCGAACGTAGCGCGGTCCACCATGATCTGGTGGATGTCATGCGTCGCCAAAATCTTACGCGCCGCGCCCTGCACGATGTAGTGCAGCTGCGCGATCAGCTCCTTCATATTCGCGATACGCGCGGCAGCGACGTTGGTGTCGGCGATACGAAAGAATGCCGTGAGGTCGAGCCGGAACGGCACGCGATCCTTGTCGTAAGCTTCGTATCCAGAGAGCGAGAGTTCGAAATTGTTCACTGGCAGGATGATGCGACTGACGCCGATCACGGGCATCCAGCTCGGCCAATTGTAGTAGACGTTGCCGGCCTTCTGCCCTGCGCCATACGACGTCGTCTTGCGCCGCGATTGGACGGTGTGGACCATGTTCGTCGGCACTACGACCCGCAGCAAGATCGAAATAAGGAGGCTCACTGCGAGCAGCACGCCGATGATCAGCGGCAATGACGGCGCGATATCTCCGAACGCACCAAGCAATTCTGACATTTCGTTTCTTCCCTCACGCTCCTTGTCGATGTTGTACGACGACAAGCGAGCTACACATTCGATGTAAGCGTGCGTCTGGGAAGTTTGAGAGATCGCATGCCGATTTCGCGCCGAAATCGAACATCGCCCGCGCGCACGCTGTTATAACGAAACACTGCCGGGCTGGAGCGCACGCTGAAAGGCGGCACACGGAATTGGCGAAAAGCGCGAGCATGCTAAGCTCCTCCTATGCCGAAGACGCCGCACCAACGCGCCGAAGCCGAACTCACCGCGTATGGGCTCACGTTTCCAGAAACGAGCTCCGGCCCGGCTTGGCAAACGACGCGTGGGCTCTACGTGCGCAAGAAGATGTTCGCGGTGTTCGGAGAAAAAGCCGAGCGGCTCGACGCACTGACGATGATCATGAAGCTGCCCATCTCCGCGGAGATGGCCGAAGAGTTGCCGTTCGTCCGACCCGCTCGAGGCTGGTACAAGCAGCACCAGTGGGTGACGGCGCACTTCGGACCGGACGACGATGTGCTGGGGGAA
The DNA here is from genome assembly GCA_026400735.1 of Alphaproteobacteria bacterium. GTDB lineage: Bacteria > Pseudomonadota > Alphaproteobacteria > Caulobacterales > Aquidulcibacteraceae > Vitreimonas. The sequence goes on from JAPLOL010000036.1 coordinate 23,588, forward strand.
ATGGTGACGCTGCGCGGCTGGTTGAAACAGAGCTACGTCGCCGTTGCGCCGAAGAAGCTTGGTCGCTTGGTGGATGCGTAAGGTTTGGCGACGCGTCGCTGGATCATTGATCAAAACAGGCCGATACTTCAGCGCATGGAGACTCCCGTCCAGATTACGCTCGCCACCAATGAGCAACGCGATGTCGTCGCGCGTTTGATGCAGTTCTATATTTATGACTTCACGGAACTGCTGGCGCCGAAGAAGGTCCCGCACCTGAACACCACGGGCAGCTTCGACGCCTATCCTGGGCTTGATGCGTATTGGAGCGATCCGGATCACGCAGCGTGGGTGATCTATGTCGGCGAACAACTCGCGGGCTTCGCGTTGCTCAACAAGCACTCGCACGTTAGCCGGCCGGTCGATTTCAACATGGCGGAGTTTTTCGTTGCGCGACCATTCAGGCGTCGCGGCGTAGCGCGCGCGGCGTTTCATCAGTTGCTACGGCGACACGCTGGTTCGTGGGAGGTCGCGATCGGCGCTTACAACAAGCCGGCGCAGGACTTCTGGCCGCGCGCGATCACAGCCGCCAACGTATCCGAGCTAGAGACACTTCAGGGCGACGGGGTCGCGTGGACGGGCACGATATTGCGGTTTCGGGTTTAAGGTAGCTGGCAAAGCCGCGCCTCTCGCCTAACAAATGGTCGCGACTCCGTTAAAGAACAAGACTGCCGCGCGAACGCGTTCTCCGTTAGAAGGCGCGCCCTCTTCGATGCCGCTGGCGCCTTCGGGCGCTTGAGGGCGTTGCGCTTCAGGAGCCAAGCGATGCCGGAACAAGCCGCGACACCTGAACCCAAGAAAGCACGGCCGCGCATGGACCTCACGCAAGGTCCGATCGCCCGCACGCTGCTTATGTTCTCGCTGCCGGTGCTTGGCACAAGCGTGCTCCAATCGCTTAACGCTTCGATCAACGCGATCTGGGTGGGCCGACTGCTCGGGCCGGAGGCGCTGACCGCCACAACGAACGCGACATTGATCTTGCTGTTGCTGCTCGGGGTCACATTCGGCTTGGGCATGGCGGCAACGATCCTGGTCGGACAAGCCGTCGGCGCGAAGAACCTGACGCGCGCGAAGGAGATCGTCGGCACCACCGCCACGTTCTTCCTGTCGCTCGGCATCATCATGTCGATCGTCGGTTTCGCCGCGGCGGAGCAATTGCTGGAATGGATGGACACGCCACCTGAAGCGCGCGCGATGGCTGAGGACTATCTGCGCGTCATCTTTCTCGCCGTGCCGTTCATGTATTTCTTCGCCTTCATGGTGATGGCGCAACGCGGCGCCGGCGATGCGCGCATACCGTTTTACTTCACGACGCTCGCCACGGCGTTGGATCTCATCCTCAACCCGGTGCTGATCACCGGCTTCGGCCCGTTTCCGGAAATGGGCATCGCCGGCTCGGGTGCGTCGCTGCTGCTCTCGCAGGCGATCGGGATGGTCGCGATGCTGATCTACATCTACCGGCGAAAATCCGAACTGAGGCTGACTCGCCAGGAACTTCACTATCTCAAGCCACGCCCAGAACTCCTGCGAACGATAACGCTCAAGGGCTTGCCGATGGGCGCGCAGATGCTGGTGATCTCGCTCTCTGGCCTGATCATGATGTCGATGATCAACGGCTACGGCACGGAGACGGCCGCGGCCTATGCCGTCGCCGTGCAGCTTTGGACCTACGTGCAGATGCCGGCGATGGCGATTGGCGCGGCGGTTTCATCAATGGCGGCGCAGAATGTCGGCGCCGGCAAATGGGATCGCGTCGAGCGGAGCGCGCATTCGGGCGTGCTTATCAACGTGCTGCTAACCGGCAGCCTCGTCGCAATCCTCTTTGTGATTGATCCGCTCGTGGTTGGCCTCTTCCTGCCCGGCCAACCAAGCGCCATCGTGGCCGCCGAGCACATCAACAACATCGCCGGCTGGAGCTTTATCTTTTTCGGCATGACGTTCGTTCTCTTCGGCGTTGTGCGGGCGACGGGCGCAGTGATCCCCCCGCTCATCATTCTGATCATCTCTCTCTTTGGCGTGCGCATCGGCTTTGCCGAATTGCTGCAGCCGGCTTGGGGTCAGGACGCGATCTGGTGGAGCTTCCCGGTCAGCATGATGACGTCAGCGGGGCTCGCGCTTGCCTACTATCGCTGGGGTGGCTGGCGGAAGGCGCGGATGGGCGCAACGGCCTCGCCCGCACGGCATGTGGAAGACGCACCAGCGACAGGCCTGGGCGAACCGCCACTGGGCGCTGAGATCGCGGAGGAAGGCGCCTCGGCCCTTGCGCAGGACGCGAAATCAACGAGTTGAGTGTGCGAAAAATCACTCTCCTTCGTTCGGCGCGCGCGACTTGAGTTAAGTCAATGATCTGCATGGAATGCGTACAAATGATTGCTAGGATAGACCGGTAGATAGGCGGGCGCACCGCGATGAACGATTCGCTGATCATTGCTGCATGCAAGTCCGCCTTCGATCCAATCTTGGTATTGGATCGCCACGGACTCATTCAGTTTGCATCGGCGCAGATCGAAACGTTGTCCGGCCGCGCGTCTGAGGCCCTTCGCGACAGGCCACTGGCGTACTTGCTGCCGCCGAGGCTGCAGGAATTCTCAGTCCGGTTTCTGACTGAATACTTCGCCGCCCCGACGCCGCGCTATTCGGGTTGGACGCCTTTCAGCACGAGGGCGCCACCTACGCTGTCTGCAGCGTCCGCGATTGCTCCGACCGCGCCGCGCCGCACGTCATCGAGAAAGATGCGGTTGAGCGGCTGGAGACGCGTCTCCGCACTGTGCTGACGGATCTGACGCTGATGGTGCAGCACGCCCCGGCTGCGATCGCACTGCTGGATCGAGACTTGCGCTACATGCAAGCGAGCCGGCGCTGGCTGGAAGACTACGGCCTCACCGGCAACATCATCGGTCAAAGGCACGACGAACTGGTCGCTGATATTCCCGATCGCTGGTTTGAAGCCTACGCGCGCTGCCTTTCCGGCGAGATCGTGCGCAACGAAGACGATTCCTTCACGCGCGCCGACGGCAAGGTCGAGTTCGTTCGCTGGGAATTGGTGCCGTGGCGCAATGTCGAAGGCGGAATCGGCGGCATGATGATTTTCAGCGAGATCATCACTCAGCGCAAACTCGCCGAGATCGCGCTGCGGAAGAACCACGCTTTGCTCGAAGCCATGGTTGGTCAACGCACAGCGCAGCTTGAAAGCTCACGAGATGAAGCTTTGCGCGCCAGCGCAGCGAAGACGCGCTTCATCGCCGAGATCAGCCACGATCTACGACAGCCGCTGCAGGCAGCAGCGCTGCTGATGTCTTCCATCGGCAAGCGCGTGCCGGCGGAAGTCGCCGACATCTGCGAGAAAGCGGAGACGTCGATCATCGATGCTTCGGAGAAGCTAAACGGACTGCTCGACGCGTCGCGGCTTGAGGAAGGCGTGCTCCAGCCGCGCATTGAGGCCTTCCGCATTGGCGAGATGCTGTCGCGGGTCGCGCGCACGCACCGGCCGCTGCTTGAGGCAAAAGGCCTTCAGCTGAAAATGCTCAGCTGCGATCTGGAGGTCGAGTCCGACCCCCTGCTGTTGGCGCGCATCATCGACAATTTCGTCTCCAATGCGATTAAGTACACAGAGCATGGCGAGATCGTCGTCGGTTGCGAGATCGAGGGTGATGCGGCGCGCATCTTCGTAAAAGACACCGGCATCGGCATAGACGCTGCGAGCTTGGACCACGTGTTCGATCCCTACATGCAAGTCGATAACCCCACCGGCGACCGCAGCCGCGGTTACGGACTAGGCTTAGCGATCTGCCGCACCGTCGCCGACGCCTTGCGTTGCAAGCTCAATGTGCAATCGACGCCGAGCCATGGCTCGACGTTTTCAGTATCTCTAGCGCTAGCAAACGAAATGCGCAGCGGCGTGAGTGCGGCTTAGGCTCACTTCTCGCCGAACAAACTTCCGCTGCTCGGCGGCGCGCTTGGCGGCTTTTTGCCCAACCGCTCATACGCCTTTGGCGCGGCCACCCGCCCGCGCGGGGTACGCATGACGAAGCCTTGCTGCATGAGATAGGGCTCAATCACGTCTTCCAGTGCATCGCGCGCTTCGGCGAGCGCCGCTGCTAGCGTTTCAACGCCCACCGGCCCACCGGAATAGGTTTCGACCAGAGCGTGGAGATAGCGCCGGTCGAGCAGATCGAGACCGTCGCCATCGACCTCCAAGCGCTTCAACGCGCGATCGGCGACCTTCACATCGATTGTCTCTTCGCCAGCAAAGTCGCGCACACGGCGCAACAATCGCACGGCAACGCGCGGCGTGCCGCGGGCGCGCTTTGCGATCTCCATCGCGCCTTCGGTCGTGATCGGCAGGCCGAGCTTTGCTGCGCCACGCGTGACGATGCCGAGCAATTCGTCGGGGCCGTAAAACTCAAGCCGCACCGGAATGCCGAAGCGATCGCGCAGCGGCGTGCTCAGCATGCCAGCGCGTGTCGTCGCGCCGACAAGCGTGAACGGCGCAAGATCAATGCGCACGCTGCGCGCTGACGGGCCCTCGCCGATGATGATGTCGAGGTGATAGTCCTCCATCGCCGGATAGAGGATTTCTTCGACAGCCGGCGCGAGGCGGTGAATCTCGTCGATGAAGAGCACGTCGCGCGGTTCGAGGTTGGTCAGGAGCGCAGCGAGATCGCCAGCGCGCGCAATCACCGGGCCGCTGGTGGAGCGGAAGCCAACGCCAAGCTCACGCGCAACGATTTGCGACAGCGTTGTCTTGCCGAGACCAGGAGGGCCGAAGAGCAGCACATGGTCCATCGCTTCGCCGCGTGCGCGCGCCGCCTCGACGAACACTTTGAGATTGGCCTTCGCCGCCGGCTGGCCGACGAATTCGTCGAACCCCTGCGGGCGGAGCGCGCGGTCGGCGCCCTCTCCGGGCATGCGGTCGGACGTGACGAGGCGTTCTGCTTCGGACATGCGCTTTCCTAGCTCGATTCGGGTTTCCGGATTGTTCCGGTCCGGCCGCTCACTGCGCCTGTGGATAAATCTCAAATCGAAACGTCGGCTTTTGGGACAGGCCTTCGTCCTTCGGTCAGCGCCGCTTATGGCGACAAACCGGGAAGGACCAAACCATGCGCTACATGTTTCTCACCTCCGGCGCCGAAGCCGGGCTGATCCCGCCGCAAGCCATGATCGACGAGATCGAAGAGCTGACCGAGCGAGAAATTGCGGCGGGCCGCATGCTTGCGCGCGGCGGATTGATGCCGACAGCGATGGGCAGCGCGCGCCTTGAATCGCGGCGCGGCAAGCTAAAGCTCACCGACGGACCGTTTGCCGAGACTAAGGAAGTGCTGGGCGGTTTCGCGATCTTCGAATTCGAGACTCGAGAAGAAGCGCTGGCCTCGCTCCAAAGCTTCATGGAATTGCACCGCGAGCATTGGCCAGAATGGGAAGGCGTTTGCGAGATGCGGCCGATGTTCGGCTTTGGCGCGACCAAAGCGGCGGTTGCCGGATAGGCTCGGGGCCTTGTTCACGCTGGTGCGCGGCCTAAGCTCAAGAGGCATGAGCCGCGCGTTTGTCAAAGAGGATGATGACGCCGTCGAGGCGTTGCCGGATCGGCCAATCTCGACAGCGCCGAATCTCGTCACCGCTGAAGGCTTGGCGGCGATCGAAACTGAGGTCGCGCGGCTGAGCGAAGAGCTAGCCGGCGCTGGCGATGACCGTTCGGCGCGCGCGCGGATCAACCGCGATCTCCGCTATTGGTCGGCGCGGCGCGCCAATGCACAGCTCGTGGCGAGGCCAACAGACTGCAGCTCAATACGGTTCGGCTGCACCGTGACGGTGGAACGCGACGATGGCCGCAGGCAGACTTTCCGCATTGTAGGCGAAGATGAAGCCGACCCTGAGCAAGGCACCCTAAGCCACGTCTCCCCGCTCGCGCGGGCGCTTACTGGCAAGGAGGAAGGCGGCAGCGTTCACGTCGCCGGCCACGATTTGGAAATCACCAAAATCAGCTGAGTATGAAATGTCGGGCTTTGCCGGCTGAGGCCGTCCTCTCATCAGGGCGCGCACTCCGCGCGATCACCGAATGTGAGGACTCCCAATGCGCTATCTGTACTTAATCCAAAACGAGACGGAGTTTCAGGGACCGCCGCCTGCGCGCCTAATGGAAGAGATGGGCAAGCTCATGGGCAGGCGTATCGCTGACGGCTCATTGATAGACACGGCTGGCCTAATGCCGGTGGCTCAAGCGGTGCGCGCGACGCTGAAGCGCGGCAAGCTCAACGTCATGGACGGACCGTTCACCGAGAGCAAAGAGATCATTGGCGGCTACGCCATCTTCAAATTCGATACGCGCGAACAGGCCGTCGAGGCGCTCACGGAATTTATGGAATTGCATCGACTCTACGCCGACGGCTGGGAATTCAGCTGCGAGATGCGTGAAATCAACGAGCACACCAATCCGGAGCCAGTCGCCTAGCGGCTGACTTCCTTCAACGCGGCGCGGATCAATTCTGGCGCGGGCGCGTCTGCTTCGAATTGTTTTGCAGCTGACGCGACCGCGCGCGCGGCACTCGATTGATCGATGCCGAGATTGACGAGAGCGGACACGGCTTCCGCACGTGCACCGGCGGCAGTCATCGAAGGCGCGGCCGCGCCTGCCCGCGGCGTCCCGCCGGCAAGCCCGACAAAGCCTTTTGGCCCGCCCTTGCCAGTGAGCTCCGTCGCCAAACGAGCAGCGAGCTTTGGGCCGACGCCATTGGCGCGCGCGAACGCAGCTTTGTCTTGGATTGCAATCGCGTCGGCGAGAGAGTCCGGCGGCATTGTATCGAGGATGCCTAGCGCGACCTTAGCGCCGACGCCGGGGATGGTTTGGAGGTGCGCGAACCACGCGCGCTCTTCTTCCGAGGCAAAACCGAAAAGCTTGATCGCGTCTTCGCGGACGTGAGTTTCGATGAAGAGCCGCGCCGGCGCGCCAACCTGCAGACGCGCCAAAGTGCGCCCGCCCGATTGCACGACGTATCCAACACCGCCCACGTCGATCAGCGCGGTGTCCTCGCCCACCGCCGCCACCACGCCACTCAACAACCCGATCATTCTGACCTCTTCTGCCGCATCATCGACGGATTCGGTGAGCGCCCGAAATACTGGTGAGCACTCGCAAACCCGCGAACGCGGGATGGCGGGACACGCCGAAGGGGAGAAAACTGCCAGTAGTTGCGAACCACTCTCACGCTGACGAACGTCACGAAGCCGTGTTACGATTCTTGCGAGGGATTTGAGAGACTTGCGAGTAATTCGCAGCAATCGATTGGGGGACATCTATGTCTGAGAAAAAGAAACTCAACCGCCGCTCATTCATGTCTCGCATTGCCGGTGGCGTCCTGATCGCCGGCGGCGCCACGGCGCTCGTAACGGGCAAAGCTGAAGCTCAGAATTACACTGGCCGTACCGACAATGATGGCGGGCCAAACGCCGACCGCGGCGGATACGGCCGCACAGGTCTCACCGATAGCGATTCCGGCAACGGCGCCGATCGCGGGGGTTACGGCCTCGGTGGCAACACCAATGGTCGCGGCCGCACCGGTTTGACCGACAGCGATTCCGGCGGCAACGCCGACAACGGCGGCAACGGCCGGGGCGCCACGCGCAATAGCGCGAGTGGTCTGACTGACGGTGACAGCGGTTCTGCTGCCGACCGCGCAAGCTATGGTCGCGGCCCACGCCGCAACTGGTAAGCTAACCCAATGACGCACGAGCCGTGGCTCGTAGATCCGCTCGGCTACTTGATTGGGGCCGAGCGAGAGAACGATTTCTTCGCGCGCATCTACGAGCGCGAAGCCTTGATCGTGCATCACGACGCACGGGAACGCTTCACCGGGCTCATTTCACTCGACGACATCGATCGCATCGTCACGACACTTGATCTCCGCGAGGGCCAGCTGGCGCTCGCGGACGCGGTCAACCAAGTCGACGCAAGTGAATATGTTGACAGTGGAAACTTCATTGATCGCGGCGCAGTTGCGGATCGCTTCCGGCGCGGCGCGACAATCATCCTCAACCAAGCGCATCAGTTCGATCCAGCGCTCGCTCGCCTCTGTCGCGGCCTCGAATACACATTCTCGGCGCACGTGCAGACGAACATCTACCTGACGCCGCCAAACGCGCAGGGCTTTCGCACGCACTACGACAATCACGACGTGTTCGTGATCCAAGTCGAAGGTGAGAAAGCCTGGCGGCTTTACGACATGCCAATCGAAGCGCCCTATCGCGGCGAAGGCTTCGAACCTGGCCGTTACGAAACTGGCGCATTGCGGCAAGAGTTCGTGCTGAAGCCCGGCGATTGCGCGTACGTCCCGCGCGGCATGATGCACGATGCGCAAACATCGGGCGACAAGCCCTCGCTGCACATCACAGTCGGCCTCATCACGCGCACTTGGGCTGACCTGATGCTTGAAGCCGTCTCGGAAGCTGCGCTTCGTTCACCTGAACTTCGACGCAGCTTGCCAGCCGGCTTTGCACACGCGGGTTTCGACCGCAGCAAGGCGCGGACGCACTTGAAGGACATGGCGCGCGCGCTGGCCGATACAGTCGAACTCGATCCAGCACTCGATCTGATGGTCGATACATTCATTCGCTCACGCGCCGCGGATAATCGCGGAGCTGTGCGCGATGTCGCCGTCATCGCAGCGAGCGATCGCTTCAAAGCACAACCTCGCGCGCCGTTCCGCATCGCCGAAGATGGCGACGACATCGTCGTCATTAGCCCCGGCGGCGACCTGAAGTTCGCGCCAGATCAACGCGCGGCGCTGGAGCGCGCTTTGAATGGAACCTCGTTTGGCATCGATGACATCAAGATCGACAAGGCCGACGCGCTGATCTCCACCTTGCTCGCCTACGGGCTAATTTCGCGCACCTAAAAGACGCTCCGCCGCGCCCCAAGGTCGGCTCGTCTCAAAGGAGTTGAGCGGGCTGGCGGGGCCCGCCTCATTGCGGCACAACGCGCCAGCTTTCTGGGGGATCGCATGACCATGTTCACACGCCGCGCCGTCACGGCATCATCCGCAGCTTTGCTCGCCGGCTGCGCGACTGGCGCAGTCAACAGCGCCAATGCTCCATCCACGCCAGTCGGCCGGGCCGCTATCGGCGCGTTCGGGATCGATCTCGCCTCACGCGATATGAGCGTGAAACCGGGAGACGATTTCTTCCAGCACATGAACGGCACGTGGTTCGCCAACAATCAAATTCCCGACGACCGCACGACGTGGGGCACCAACGCGATCCTTCAGGAGAAGGCTGAGCGCGACGTTCGGGTGATCATCGAAGAAGCCGCGCTTGCCGGCGGCGCGCCTGGATCGAACGCGCAAAAAATCGCAGACTATTATAACGCCTATCTCAACCAAGACGCGATCGACGCGCGCGGGCTTGAGCCGCTGCAACCGGTGCTCACCGAGATCGGGGCACTTCGTACGCACGAGCAAGTCATCCGCCTCACCTCGCGCCCAGACGTTGGCATCTCGATGCCAGTCAACGTTTATATAACGCTCGATGAAGGCAATCCGGATCGCTACCTCACGGCGATTACACACGGCGGCCTCGGCCTGCCGGAACGCGAATATTATCGCCGCACCGACGGCGTCTTTCCCGAGCAGCGCCGCCAGTACGCCGCGACGATCGCGCGCATTCTTACGCTCGCGGGGCAAAGCGACGGCGAAGCCAAGGCCGCGCGCATCCTTGCATTCGAAACGCAGGTCGCTGAACTGCACTGGGTGATTGCGGATCGCCGCGAGCGCGAGCGCACATACAATCTACGCTCGCGGGCCCAAGTGCGCGCCCTGGCCCCACGCTTCCCGTGGGATGCAGGGTTCGAAGCTGCTGGCCTCGGCAATGTGGAAGAAATCGTTGTCGGCGAATTGAGCGCGATCGGCCCGTTGGCAGAACTTTGCCTTCGCACACCGGTGTCGACGTGGCGCGAGTATATCACCTGGCACTACATCAACGGCAACGCCAACCTCCTACCGCGCACGATTGACGACGCGAGTTTCGATTTCTTTGGCCGTACGCTCAACGGCCAACCGCAACAACGCGAACGCTGGAAGCGTGCCATCTCCTCAGTCAACAACGTGCTCGGTGAAGCCGTTGGCGAAATCTACGTCCAGCGCCATTTCTCGGCCGAAGCCAAAGCGCAAACGCTGGCGCTGGTTGAGAACATGCGCCGCGCCTACGGCGAGCGCATCAGCTCAAGCACCTGGATGAGCGCAGAAACGAAGACTGCGGCGCTTGAAAAACTTGCGACCTTCCGGCCGAAGATTGGCTATCCCGATCATTGGCGCGACTACTCGCAGCTGGAAATCCGCGCCGGCGACGCGTTCGGAAACGCCGTGCGCTTTGCGCAATGGACGTGGGCGCATGAACTCGAGCGCCTCGGCAAGCCGAGCGACCGCGAAGAATGGTTCATGGTCCCGCACGCTGTGAACGCCTATTACAATCCGCCGTTCAACGAGATCGTCTTCCCCGCCGGCTATCTGCAACCGCCGTTGTTCGATCCCAACGCGGATCCTGCGTGCAATTATGGCGGCGTCGGAGGCGTTATCGGCCACGAAATGGGTCACGGCTTCGATGACCAAGGCGCAAAGTCAGACGCACACGGCGTGCTACGCGATTGGTGGCGTCCCGATGACGTCCAACGGTTCGAGGCGTTAACTGGCCGGCTTGTCGATCAGTACAACCAGTTTCAACCGCTCGAAGGGCTCAACGTGAATGGCCGTTTGACGCTTGGCGAAAACATCGGCGATTGCGGGGGCCTTCAGGTTGCGCTGCACGCCTACCAGCTTTCGCTCAACGGTCAGGAAGCGCCCATTCTCGAAGGAACCACCGGCGTCCAGCGTTTCTACATGTCGCGCGCCCAGTGCCGCCGCGAGCTACGGCGCGATCAATCACTGCGCAATCAGGTGATGACCGATCCGCACTCGCCAGCGCGCTACCGCGTCAATGGCCCGGCGCGCAACATGGATGCGTGGTATAACGCGTTCAACGTGCAACCGGGCGAGGCGCTTTATCTCGCGCCAGCTGATCGCGTGACGATCTGGTAGATCAATGCTGCTGGCGCGCTGCGTTAATCGCGGCCGCCAGCGTATCCAGATTGTACGGCTTCGAGAGCAACAGCAGGCCTGTGCTCTCGGCATCGCGCTGCACAGCTTCGGTGTAACCGCTAGCGAGCACGATCGGCAAATCGACATGGCGTTCGCGCAATGCCTGCGCGAGCTCTATGCCGTTTTTGCCGCCAGGCATCATCACGTCGGAAAATACGAGCCCAACATCCAGGCCGTTGGTGATCGCGCCGAGCGCCGCTTCCGCGCTCGCGACACGCGTTACGCGCCAGCCGAGATGAGAGAGCATCTCTCCGGTGAGGGCGGCGACATTGTCGTCGTCTTCAACCAGCAAGGCATCGCCCGCAGCGCTTGGCGGCGAGGGTTCGAGCGCAACGATGGGCGGAGGTTCGATCACTTGCACCGCTTCACCGCGAGGCAGGACCAAGGTGAAGGTCGAGCCCGCGCCAAGCTCGCTTTGCACTTCCACATAACCGCCTGATTGCTCCGCGAAGCCGTGCACTTGCGCCAAGCCAAGGCCGGAGCCCTTGCCGGTCTCCTTCGTTGTGAAGAACGGCTCGAATATCCGCTGGCGCACGTCTGCCGTCATTCCCGAGCCGGTGTCGGCGACAGAAATACTGACATATCCGGCGCCCTGATCCCGCGCCGATCCATTGCGCGCACGGATCGTCACCACGCCGCTGTGATCCATCGCGTCGCGCGCATTGACGGCAAGATTGAGGATCGCGAGTTGCAGCGCGTTTGGATCTGCGAACACCGGGGCCACATCCGCTGACACATCGACAGCCACGCGAACGTTGACGCCGAGACTGCGATTCAAAAGATCGCTCATGCGCGCGAAATAGTCTGGCAAAGAGATTGACTCGGGGCTGAGCTGGTGCCGGCGTGAGAACGCGAGCAATTGTTTGGTAAGATTGGCGCCACGATCGACGGCTTCGCGCATGCGCATCATCAGCATGTCGCGCTTCTCCTCATCGGGAGAACGCGCCAGCATATTGAGACCACCGGAAATCACCATCAGCAGATTGTTGAAGTCGTGCGCGACACCGCCTGTCAGTTGCCCCACCGCCTCAAGTTTTTGCGCCTGCCGCAATTCCTCTTCGACCTTTACGCGCGCGGTTATTTCGTTGGCTTCCGATACGATCGCGGTGACGGATCCACTTTCGTTTCTGACAGGCCTTAGCGCGAAATCAAAAACCCGGACGCCGGTCGGCAAACTCAACGACAACGCGGAATTGGTGACGATCTCTCCACCGACCACGCGCGCGACACCGTCTTTAATAAGATCGCGCGCGCCCTGTGTGCCGCTAAACCAAGGCGTCTCCCAAAACTTGGCGCCAACCACATCTTCCTTCCGTGCCTTGATGGCGGCGAGAGAAGCCGCATTGCAATCGACCAGCGAGCCGTCGAGTTCCATCAACCCTTGGAACAGATGGCTCGTCTCCACCATGGCGCGCACGCGGCTTTCACTGGCCTGCAGCGCGGCTGTGCGCTCAGCCACCGCGGCTTCGAGTTTGGCGCGCGTCTGCAAACGATCGGTGATGTCGGTCAGCGCAACGCAGATGCCTTCCTCTGTGGGCGCGATGCGAAGTTCGACTTGATGGCCAGGCCGGTAGAGCGATTGGGTTTCGAGAACGACCATCGGCGCGCCATCCATAGCGGCGCGCAGCAGCGCTTTGAACTCGTCGCTAGCCTTCTCGATCAGCGTCCAGTAATCCGCGCCGAGCAGGTTCTCGCGCTCGAGAGCGAAATAACGTTCAGCGGCCGCATTGAACTCGGTTAGCCGCCAATTGCGGTCGACGGCGTAAAAGCCGTCGGAAATGCTATCAAGCACGCCGCGCAGACGCGCTTCGCTGATGCGCAATGAGGCCAATAAGTCCTCAGGCGCGGGGTCAGAATTGGTTGTGTCGTCCGCCATCGACCGCCCGTTCGCGCCGGGACCTGCAGCTCCCGGCGTACCGTAACGCTACGCAGTCAGGAACGGTTCCCTGCCCGACGCCGAAACCCTCCATGGGCGGCGTGGCAAAGAGCGACGCCCAGCGCGTCGGCGGCATCCGCTGTGACTGGGCCCGCTGTGGGCAACAGGCGCTGGACCATAAACGAGATCTGGGTCTTGTCAGCTGCGCCAGAGCCAACGACAGCCTTTTTGATCGTGGTCGGCGCATACTCTGCCACAACCAGTCCACGCCGCGCCGCAGCCGCGAGCGCAACGCCCCGCGCCTGTCCAAGCACCAACGCAGCGCGCGCGTTCGAGTTGACGAACGTCTCCTCAACAGCCGCCTCATGCGGTTGATAGCGTTCGATCACTTCGGACAAACCTTCGAACACGTCATGCAAGCGCGAAGCGAGCTGCTGCGTTTGCACGGGTTTGATCACGCCATGCGCGACGTGACTCAGCCGCGAGCCTTCGCTCGCAACAAGGCCCCAGCCGCATTTGTTCAAGCCTGGGTCAACGCCGAGGATAAGGATTGCCGTCATGCGCGTTGCCTCGCATCGAGTGCAAGTCGCGCCGCGACTGCTACGTAGATGATCCAGAAGATGTTATTGGCCTGAAGCGCGTGACTTTCACTCAACGTGTAGAGCGCAAACGTAGCCAAGAAAGCCGGCGCCCAAAGCCCCGCCTCACGCTGCAGCGTCACGCCTGCCCCGCGCGAAAGCGTCACCGCCAATTGAAACGCGAACACAAAGATACCCAGCCGCCCGAGTCCAAGCGCCAGCTCGAGCCAGCTTGAGTGCGCTGACGCGACTTGCCACGCGACGGCCTCGCGCACCCAATAGGCGGGGCCGTTCTCCGGCAGCCAAAACGCATAATAGCCATAGCCAAGCCATGGCTTGGCCTCGACGAACCGCGAAGCCGCTTCCCAAATATCAGTCCGGCCGGTGAGCGTGAGATCGCGGCCGAGGGCCGCGACGAGTAGATCTGGCGCAAGCAGAACAACGCCGGCGATGGTCACTATCCCAACGCTCACTGCCGCAAGTGCGGTGACCATATGCACAGGTCCGCGACGCATAAACATGCCAAGCGCGATCATGCCAACGCCGAGCATCGAAGCGATGAGCGCGGTCTTGGACGTCGAGAGCAGCACAAGCGCGAACGCCGCCAGAGAGCACGCAATCCAGAGCTTGCGCCGCTCTCGCGTGACGATCGCCGCGCCCGCGCAAATCGCAACACCGAGCGCCATGATGCCGCCGAGGGTGTTTTTGTGCGTCCACAAACCCGACCAAGCGCCGGGATGCTCAGCTGTCATGCGCCCAATACTGGGCGCCAGAATGCCGAGCGCGAATGATCCCGCAATCAGCACGACAAAGCCGCCCGCCAAAATGTTCAGCAGCGACTTCCAGTCGTTGCGCCAAGCCAGGTAGAGCCCGAAGGCCATCGACAGCCCAAGCCACACGGCCCGCCGCAAAGTCGCGCCGCTGTCGATCGACCAGAGCGTCGATAAGGCGGCGAGCGCGAGCAATCCGATCAACAACGGCACCGCACGTGCGGCGCTTAAAGCTCGCGAACGATCGCGCCACAGCACCCAGGCCAGAAACGCGTAGACCGGCAGAAAGAAAATCCGCGCATACTCAGGCGGCTCGGTCAGTCCCTGGCTTTGCGCGATCGCAGCAAAAAGCGGCTCGGAAAACTGCGCCAAGCACAAAGCGGCAGCCAAGGGTTCCCAACGCGCGAAAGTGGGCGCGGCAGAGCTTGCGGGCGCATGCGCGAGAGACATCTGCCTAGCCCTGCGCTCAATCCCTTGCCAAAGCGCTAACCCATCGCCAGCATGCCTGAAACGATTGGGGATTTTCATGGGCGGTTGGGTGCGTGCGCTGCTGTTGAGCGCTGTTTTTGCGTGCGGCCTTAGCTCTGTGGCGTCGGCGCAGGCGCCGAGCGAGGCACAACGCACGCAGGTGCGCGATATCTATCAGCGCATCATTGCGTTCAACACCTCCGTCGACGGCGCACAAACGCCGGCCATGGCCGCCTATCTCGCCGGTCTCTTCCGCGACGCTGGCTTCCCTGCCGAAGACATCCACGTCCTGCCGTTGAATGGCACTGCCGGGCTCCTCGTACGCTATCGCGGCAACGGCTCCGGTGGACGACCGATCGTGTTGCTCGCGCATATGGACGTTGTGCCCGCCTTGCGCAGCGACTGGGAACGCGATCCGTTTGTCTTGGTGGAGGAGAACAATTTCTTCTTCGGTCGCGGAACGATCGACAACAAGGGCGGCATCGCACACCTGACCTCAACGTTTCTCACGCTCCGCGCTGAAGGTTTTACGCCAGCGCGCGATCTCATCATCTGGTTCTCGGGTGACGAGGAAACGAGCGGCGCGACCACGGAGAACCTCCTCGCGCAACATCGGGATCTCCTTGGCGACGCAGAATTCGCGCTTAACTCCGATGCAGGCGGCGGCCAACTCGATGGGCGCAATCGCGGCATCGCCTATGTTCTTCAAACCGCCGAAAAGACGTACGCGAGCTTCACATTCACAGCGCGCAACCCGGGCGGCCACTCCTCACAGCCGCGAGACGACAACGCGATTTATGATCTCGGTGATGCGCTGGCGCGTCTACGCGCCTTCCAGTTTCCGGTGATGTGGAACGATACGACTATCGAGAGCTTCCGAAATGCAGCCGGCGTTGTCACAGGCCCCGAGGGCACGGCTCTTCGGCGCTTCGCCGAGCATCCCGGTGATCGCGTCGCTGCGCGCACGCTTTCTCGCAACGTCTCGCTTTCATCGATGATGCGCACCACTTGCGTGGCCACCATGCTGACCGGTGGTCACGCGGAAAATGCTCTGCCGCAAAGCGCGAGTGCGACTGTAAACTGCCGCATCTTCCCGGGCGTGCCGGTGGCCGATGTACTCTCGGAGCTGCGCGCGATCGCCGGCTCCAAAGTAACCGTCGAGCCGCTCGGCCCTTCAAACTCCAGCGAAGCTTCACCCTTGCGCGCTGATGTGATGCAAGCAACGGCGCGTGCGGTTCATGCCACTTATCCCGATGCGGTCATCTCGCCCTACATGTCCGCAGGCGCAACCGACGGCCTTTTCTTCCGCGCCGCGGGCATTCCAACCTACGGCGTCGGCGCAATTTTTATTGGAGACAATGATGATTTCGCCCACGGGCTGAACGAGCGCGTGCCAGTCGACAGTTTCTACAACGGGCTCACGCACTGGCGCCTATTGCTTACGAGCCTCACAGGACCCCAGTGATGCAGCGCACGGCCTTACTCGCAGCACTGCTGGTCGCTCCGCTGCTGATGGCGCAAACCGCGCCACCAACAAGCATCACCGACAATGGCGCGCCCGTATTCGAGGCCCAGGCCGTGGACTTCCCCGCCGATCCGCAAACGGCGACAGGCACTGCGGTCCTTCTTTCGCAGCAAGCTAATATAATCGGCGTTGTGCGCGTAGACGCGCCTGTCGCGGGATCAATCGCGGTGGGCAACGCTTCGCTTGCACTTCAACTCGCGCCAGGGACAGAGCTCTTCCCGGTCGTGCTGCAGCAACGGCGCGAGGTACGCCTCTTCTGCACCGTTGCCACCGACGTCACGGTGCTAACGCCACTACGACCGCCTCTTGTTACGCGCACCTGCCTCGCGGACACCAATGGCGATCGCATTTTCGACTACATGGGCTACATGCAAATCAACGTGACACCGACGCGAAACGTGGCGGGCGCGTGGGAAACACCGCCCGTGCCTCACGTCAGCGGCGGCGCGGTCACGCTCGCGACTGCGCCGATCCCCTCGCCCGTTCCGTTTACGCCGCTGCAGCAACACCGCATCGCGCCAGTCACGATTGAGATCACCGCACGCATTGTCGGCGAGGTCGCAACCATCGATCTCCGCTCGCGCGAAGGCGACGCAAGCGCTCCAATCAATGATCAACGCGTGACGACGATTGCGGCAAACACGCCGCGCACGATCACGCTAAGCGGCGCGCAAATTGAACTGCAATCGTTGAGCGCAGGCACGCTGACCTATCGCGTCATCAATGGCTTCGCGACCGATCAACCGATCGCGATCACCAACGGTGCCCGGCGCTAGCCTTAAGCCGTCGCGGCTTCTTGGCCGTGGCAGTACTTGAACTTCTTGCCTGATCCGCAGGGGCACGGTGCGTTGCGCGAGACCTTGCCCCATGTCGTCGGGTTGTGACGATCGAAGCCCTCTGGCGCGAGCGGTGGCGCGTCTGAGCGCGCCATTTCGTTCTCGCCGGTGTCGGGGTTCTGGTGGATCTCGTACGTCGTCGCCGGCATTTGCGGCTTCGGCAATTGCTCTTCGGCCTGACCGATTTGCAGACGCAGCAACATGCGCGTGATCGTCGTGCGCAGATCCAGGAGCATGCGCTCAAACAACGTGAATGCTTCGGTCTTGAACTCGTTCAGCGGATCGCGCTGCGCATAGCCGCGCAAGTGGATGACGGAACGAAGGTGATCCAAGAACGACAAGTGCTCGCGCCAGCGCATATCGACGACGCTGAGCAGAACTTGCTTCTCAACCGCACGCAGCCGCTCCGGCCCAAGCATGGCGGCTTTCTGCGCATAAGCTTGATCAACTTCGCGCGTCAGACGCTCGATGATCTCGTGCTGAGCGATGCCTTCTTCAGCAGCCCATTTGTCGACCGGTGAGTGAAATCCAAAGATTTCTTCAGCCTCGACGATCAGCTCCGGCGTGTTCCATTGCTCTGGATACGCCTTCTCCGGCATGTGCCGCCAGACGAGCTTTTCGACCACGTCGTGACGCATGTCCTTCACGATCGGCGCGACGTCGGCCGTGCGCATGAACTCGATGCGCTGCTCGAAGATCGCCTTGCGTTGATCGTTGATGACGTCGTCGTACTTCAGAAGGTTCTTACGAATTTCGAAGTTGCGTTGCTCGACGCGGCGCTGCGAAGTTTCAAGCGCCTTGTTCATCCACGGGTGGACGATGGCTTCGCCCTCTTGGATGCCGAGGCCGCGCATGATCGCGTCCAAGCGCTCAGCTGCGAAGATGCGCAGCAGATCGTCCTCCAAGCAGATGTAGAACTTCGACTTGCCCGGGTCGCCCTGCCGACCGGTACGGCCGCGCAGCTGGTTGTCGATGCGGCGGCTTTCGTGGCGCTCAGTGCCAAGCACGTAGAGACCGCCAGCTTCGAGCGCGACGCGCTTCTTTTGCTCGACGTCCACGGTGATTTGTCGCTTCAGCTGCGCGATTTGATCAGGCGTTTCATCGCCCTTCAACGCTGCTTTCATGCGCATGTCGATATTGCCGCCGAGCTGAATGTCGGTGCCGCGGCCAGCCATGTTGGTGGCGATGGTCACCGCGCCTGGCACACCGGCTTGCGCCACAATCTGCGCTTCTTGTTCGTGGTAGCGCGCGTTCAACACTTGGTGCGGAATGCCGCGTTGCTTCAGCATGTTCGAGAGGAATTCAGACTTCTCGATCGACACAGTGCCGACGAGCACAGGCTGTTGCTTGCGGTGCGTCTCTTCGATGTCGGTGATGACGGCTTTGTATTTCTCTTTCGCGGTCCGATAGACTTCGTCGTCAGAGTCGAGGCGCTTCACCGGGCGGTTCGTCGGCACTTCGACGACGTCCAACTTGTAGATATCGCCGAACTCTGCCGCTTCGGTGGACGCGGTACCGGTCATGCCGCCGAGCTTGTCGTAGAGGCGGAAATAGTTCTGGAACGTGATCGACGCGAGCGTCTGGTTTTCCGGCTGAACCTGCACGCCTTCCTTGGCTTCGATTGCTTGGTGCAGACCTTCCGACAAACGACGGCCCGCCATCATGCGGCCGGTGAACTCGTCGATCAGGACGATTTCGCTGTCCTTCACGATGTAATCTTTGTCGCGATGGAAAAGCTTGTGCGCACGTAACGCTTGGTTGGCGTGGTGCACGAGCGTGATATTGGACGGCTCATAAAGCGAGCCCTGCAGCAGACCGCGCTCGGCAAGCATCTCTTCCATGCGCTCGGAGCCAGCCTCGGTGTAAACTACCGAACGCTGTTTTTCGTCGTGCTCGTAGTGCTCAGGACGGAGCAGCGGAATGAGCGTGTCGATCGACTTGTAGAACTCGCTGCGATCTTCCGTTGGGCCGGAGATGATTAGCGGCGTGCGTGCTTCGTCGATCAGAATGGAGTCAACTTCGTCGACGATCGCGTAGCGGTGACCGCGCTGAACCATCTCGCCCAGCGAATATTTCATGTTGTCGCGCAGATAGTCGAAGCCGAACTCGTTGTTCGTGCCGTACGTGACATCCGATGCGTAAGCTTGGCGGCGCTCGTTGTCATAGAGGCCGTGAACGATGACGCCGACCGAGAGGCCAAGGAAGCGATAGACTTGGCCCATCCAATCGCTGTCGCGCTTGGCGAGATAGTCGTTCACCGTAATGACGTGGACGCCACGGCTCTCGAGCGCGTTGAGATACGTCGGCAGCGTCGCAACCAGCGTCTTGCCTTCGCCAGTGCGCATTTCGGCGATCTTGCCGTTGTGCAGCATGATGCCGCCCATCATTTGGACGTCGAAGTGGCGCATGCCGAGCACGCGCTTGGACGCCTCACGAACCGTCGCAAAGGCTTCCGGAAGCACGTCGTCAATCTTGCCGCCGCGCGCGAGGCGATGGCGATACTCGCTTGTCTTGTTCCGGAGCGCCTCGTCAGACAGCGCCTCGAAGGTCGGCTCGAGAGCGTTAATCCGCTGCACCGTCGGCCGCAGATGGCGCACCTTGCGCTCGTTGACGGAGCCGAAAATCTGCTTGGCGAGGTTCAGCATTTGCACGTTCTAATGGTTAAGGCGCCGCTTGGGAGGAAGCGCGAAAGAGAGCGTCTAAAACGTTGAGTTAATTGGCTTTTTATTGACCCACCGAGGCGCGCGCGCGTGCGAAAACACCCTCGACACGTGCGTTGGCGAGACTTAAGAGCGCCCCTTGGGCGTGTCAATGCGACCCACAGAACGCGGTTACAGGCGCAAGCCTTGCACACAGCACGATCAGGAAAGCAGAACGCATGGCCACGCTGAAGCGCGCCCTCCTCCCAGCCATCCTTTTCGCGGCGGCTTTGACGCTTGTCGGCTGCGGTCTGGGCCGCGATTCCGGCGCTGACGGCGAGGGTGGTACTGACCCCATCGTCGCCGCAACCGTAAACGGTCGGCCGATCTTTATCGAAGACGTTCGCGCTCATGCGGTCGCGCGCGGCTGGCTGCGTGAAACTGAAGACTTGGACGCCAATTCCGACGCCTTTTACCTGGCTCTCGAAGAGCTGATTCAAGTGCGTCTGTTCGCTATGGAAGCCGAAGCGCGTGGCTTTGACCGTCGCGCCGATGTGCGTCGGCAAGTCGAGAACGCCCGCGAGCGCGTGCTCGCCAATTCCATCTATGACGAGATCGATGCGCGCGCGACCGATCCTGCGGCGATCGAGCGGCTCTACCGCGAGAACGTCAACCGGTTGGGTCAAGGCGAGGAAGTCCATCTCCGTCAGATCGTGTTCCCAACACGTGAAGCCGCGGATCAGGCCAAAAGACGGCTGGATCAGGGCGAACGATTTGAAGTG
>JAPLOL010000129.1 GCA_026400735.1 Alphaproteobacteria bacterium
GAGTTCGTGTTCACCGGCACGACTGGACTCTGGGCGTTCTTTGTCTTGCCGATGACTGTGACGGCAATCAGCGCACTGATGGCGCACATCGAACACGGTCCACGCGCGTGGGATCACATGCTGGCGCTGCCGATTCATCGCTGGCGCATGTTCGCCGCGAAGGCGATCATCCTGATGACGGTTATCGGCGTCATGTCGGCGCTGCTTGCCATTGAGACCCGGCTCGCCGGTTGGCTGTTGGTGATGATTGCGCCGGAAGGCGCGCCACAAGGGCCGTTTCCGTGGGCGCTCGCCGCGAAATTGCTGGGGCAGATGTGGGTGGCTTCGCTACTCATGGCGATGATCCAATTGTGGGTGGCGTTGCGCTTCCGCAGCTTCGTCGCGCCGCTGACGATTGGTCTGGCTGGCACCTTCATCGCGGTCGCAGCCTTCAATGCACGCGAGGCGATGTTCGTGCCGTGGGCAATGCCAGTGAGCATTGTTGGCGGCGATGGCGTAAACGCTCTGCCCGCTTTGCAGATGGGTCTTGCGGGCGGCGTGATCACGTTGCTGGCTATGATTGTCCATCTCAGCCGCAGGGAGGCGTGAGCGATGAAAGCAACCGCAACTCTGGAAGCTGAGCAGGTTCGCTTCCGCAAACGCAATCGTCAGTTCTACTGGCTCGCCACTCTGGCGTTGATCGCGGCGCTGATGGTTGTGGCGCTGACGATTATCGTGGTCGTGCTCAAGGGCGCGACGATGCGCACGATGACGTTGCAACAACTTGCTTTGGCATGGGCGCCCGCTGTCTTTTATGTCTGGGCGCTTTGGGCGGTGCGCGGCTTGTTCGCCGCGCTCTCCAAAAAGGGCTTTGCGTTCCACGATGCGATCGCACGCGCACTTACGCATGTCGGCTGGGCGCTGACGCTCGGGACCCTGGTGTCGATCCTCGCCATGCCGTTCGTGATTTCATTGGGACCGCCCATTGTCGGACGCTTCGCAATTTTGAATGCGCCTGCGCTGACGTTGGGCGTCGTTGGATTGGCATTGATTGCCATTGCCAGCATGATCCGGCGCGCCGCCCAAGTGGAAGCGAAAGCTGTGTCCCTGCAGGCGGTATTGGAAGACTTCATCTGACATGCCGATGAAGATCACCCTCGACGCGGTGCTGCATGCGCGCGGTGTGACGGCGAAGTCTATCGCCGAGCAGATCGGCATAAGCGAAACGCAACTCTCGCAGTTTCGCTCTGGCAAAGTGCGTGGTCTTAGATTTTCGACGATGTCGAAACTCTGCTTCGTGCTCGGCTGCACGCCTGGCGACCTGCTCGGTTATGATCGCGACCCGGCCGACATGTTGGTCGGCCGGGACGAGACGGATTAGCGGCGGCGGTTGCGTGGATTGTAACGATCGCGCAGCTGCGTTTGGCGTGAGGTCAGCGATTGCTGCACGCCTTCGATGAACACGGCGGTCGGCGCCGAGGTCACCTGCAGCGGATCACCATCCCAGATCACCACGTCCGCGAGATAATTGCGTTCGAGGCGGCCAAGATTGCTGACGCCGAAAATCTCGGCGGGCCCGCGGGTGACCGCGGCGAACGCCACATCCCACGGCAGGCCGTTTGCTACGGCATTGCCTGCGAGTTGCAGGACAAGCCGCGCTTGGTGCGCATCGACGCTGCCAGGGCCCGGCGCAATGGCGAAGCGAACGCCCGCGCGGTTCAGCAACACGGCATTGTCGAGGCGCGCCGAAAGACGCTCGAAGCTCGACGGCAAATTCACCAGCGGATCGAGGATCACCGGGATGCCCGACTGCGCCAGTTCGTCGGCCACCTGCCACGCTTCAGCACCACCATGGATGACGAAGCGCAAGCTCGGATTTGCGCGTTTGTAGCGAATGAGGCGTCGAATATCGGTGGCGCTTTCGATGTGCACCAAGAAGAAGCCTTGCCCGCGCGCGAAAGGCTGCAACGCTTGCGCATCGATTTCATTCAACACCGCGCCACCCTGACCGCTGCGATAGCGAGTCGGGTATTCGCGCGCATCGCGAAGCGCAGCTTCGAACGCTGGCCAAAGGGCCGCGCGAGATCCACCCGTACGACCAGCTCCGGCTTCGCCGAGTTCAACGACCATGAACGCGCGGTCGCGGAAGACGCTCTCGGGATCGCCGCTCATGGAGACGAGTGCGCCACGACCATCAAAGATGCTGCCGTTTGCTGTCGGCGCGATCGCGGCGCGGGTGACGCCTTCGATGCGCGTCACTGGGATCGCGGTAACGTCAGGGTTGAATGCATTGCCGGCGTCGGCGGCCGCGGAGATCAGGTTGCCTTCGATGTCGGCGTCGTTCGGCGCCCCTGAGCCGGAAATCTCGCTCAAACCCACTTCACTCATGGCGGCGAATGCGCCAGACGTCACGAAGCTGCCATTTGCCTCGACAATGCGCGCGCCTCGCGGTGCATTGATATTGGCGCCGACCGCGCTGATCCGGCCGTCGACGATCAGCACATCACCGTTCTCGATAATTCCCCCCGGACCGTTGGTGACAACGCGGCCATTATTGATGAGAATGGTTTCGGCCGCCGCCGGCGTAGCGATCGCCGCAGCGAGAAGCAGAGCAGCTAGCGTTCTCATTGGGCGCGCTCCCGCGAATAGGTTTGGCCAAGTTCGAAGTCCGACGGCGGATCGCGCTCAGCGCCGCGCTCGTACATCACCGCGCCATCAATGAAGACACGTTCGGCGACGGCATAACTGGATAACGGGTCAGCGGACCAGATCACCACGTCGGCGCGACGACCTGGCTCAAGCGTACCGGTTTCATCCTGGATGTGCAGCGCGCGCGCCGGGTTGCGAGAGAGCCACGTCCACGCTTGCGCACGCGTGATCTCTATGCCCGCGCGTCTACCGTCGGCCATGGCTTTGGCGGCTTCCTGATTGAGCCGCTGGATGCCGACTTCACTATCCGAATGGACAATGGCGCAGGCTCCTGCCGCGTCGACAAAGGCGATGTTCTCGCGGATGCCGTCATAGGCTTCGAGTTTGAAGCCCCACCAATCGGCCCACATTGCCGAGCAGATGCCCTCCTCGCGCAGGAGGTCAGCAATTTTGTAGGCTTCAACCGCGTGGTGGAAAGCAGCGATTTCGAAGTGGAACTCATGCGCGACTTGAATGGCATTGGCCATTTCGTCGGCTCGGTAACAGTGCCACTGGAGAATGATGTCCCCGCTAAGGACACCCGCGAGTGTCTCCATTTCAAGATCGCGATCCGGCGGATCGCCTTCGCCGTTAGCAGCAGCTTCAACACGACGAGCGTAGCGCGTCGCGTCAGCGAAGGCCTGCCGATAGCCGGCGACATTGCCCATGCCCGTGGCCGGCGATTGGTTGCGCGAACCGTAAACACGCGAGGGATTTTCCCCGCACGCCATTTTTAAGCTTTGCGGCGCTCCCGGGAATTTCATCTCTTGGACAGTCGTGGCGCCCAATACGGGGCGCAGCGTGACACCGCGGCCGCCGAAGAGATTGCCGGAGCCTGGCAACACATGCAGCGTCGTGATCCCGCCGGCGACGGCGCGCAAGAAACCCGGATCTTGCGGCCACACTGAGTGCTCAGCCCACACTTCGGCTGTGTTAGGCTGCGTGAGTTCGTTGCCGTCAGAGGTCGCTTCAATAGATGGCGATGGATAAACACCCAGGTGCGAGTGCGCATCGATGATGCCGGGCGTTACGAACTTGCCCGTGCCGTCGATGACCGTAGCGCCGTCTGCGCTCAAATTCTGCCCGACCGCGACGATCCGGCCGTCGCGCATCAGCACATCGCTATTCGCGAGTTCAGCGCCGTTGCCATCAAACACCGTGGCATTGCGGATCAAAGTCGGTGTCGACGGACGCGGCGTGTAAGTTGACGCGAACGGGACCGGACCGTCATCGGCAGTGGTGTCCGTGCTGGTCGTCGCGCAAGCCGCAAGGCTCAGCATTGCAACGAACGCAATGGCGGAACGCAAATTCAGGCGCATGTGCCCTCCCCTCTGGAGCGGGCGGTATCTGAGGGGCTTCGGGCAAGCCGGACAAGGCTTTGCGCGCGTTTCGGGAGAATTCTTCGACGAGGCGCAGCTGGCGCCTCAGATCACGCGTTCGACGCCTCGAGCGGCTTTCAAAGCCGCGCGTGCGGATGGGCTCCCTGAGGCCAGGCGCTTGGTGTTGAGCTCAATCTCGCGCCCGTCCTTCAGGCGAAGCACGAGATGCAATGGACGCGCCTCGCCCGACTGGGCCTTCGGAAGCGCGGCAAGCGTCTGCGCCAACAAATCGAGCGGCGCGCCCTCCTTGAGGACAATGCGCAGATCGTCACCGATGCGGGCTTCGGCCGCCTCCACGGGCTCAAATGAATCCGCCGCGAGCTTCAGATCGCCATCGCGCCAACGAACACGACCGCGAAATCCGAATGCCTTCCCGACCTCTATAACATCGCGCGCAGCCTGGACATTCTCCGGCATAATCATGCCTTCAAAATCGCCTGTCGGATCAGACATCGAGACGAAGGCCAACGTGCCGCCGGACATAGCTGGCCGATACTGAACACGCCGCACGACGCCAGCCATCATGTACGCGCGTGGTTCCGTTTCGCCTTCTTCGACGATGTCGGCGTAACTCGAGTAACGATCACCCGCATCTATAAAAAAATCTGAGAGAGGATGGCCCGAGAGGTAGAAGCCGACGCTTTCGCGCTCGGCATCTAGGCGATCCTGTGCTGACCAAGCAGGCGCTTTCGGGAAGGCCGGACGCGCGCTCGGCTCCTCAGCGCCAAACAGACTGGCTTGTGAACTTGCGCGCTCTTCAGCAACGCGCTGGGCATAGGCGGCGATGATCTCGCATGCAGCCAGCGCACGGGCGCGATCGGGCTCCATGGTGTCGAACGCACCCGACTTGGCGAGATTTTCGAGCTGACGTTTGTTGATCGCCTTGGAGTCGATACGCTCTGAAAAATCGTAGAGCGCTTTGAACTTGCCGCCGCGTTTGCGCTCAGCGACTACGCTTTCCATCGCCGCCAAGCCTACGTTGCGCACGGCCCCAAGCGCGTAGCGCACGGCCACTCCGTCTTCTGTTTTTTCCACATTGAAGTCGGCCTCCGACGCGTTGAGGTCCGGCGGCAGCATTGCAACGTTCACTCGCTTCGCGTCTTGCACGAAGCTCGCGAGCTTGTCGGAGTTTGAGAGATCAAGGCTCATCGACGCCGCGATGAAATCGACCGGATAGTGTGCCTTGAGATAAGCGGTTTGATACGCGACCACGGCGTAAGCGGCGGCGTGAGATTTGTTGAACCCGTAGCCGGCAAATTCTTCGACGAGGTCGAAGATGTGAGCCGCCTTGCCCTCACTTACGCCGCGCTCTTTGGCCCCGTCGATAAAGCGTGTTTTCTGTTTCGCCATTTCTGCGGGCTGTTTCTTACCCATGGCGCGGCGGAGCAAATCGGCTTCGCCGAGGCTGTAGCCCGACAGCACTTGGGCGATCTGCATCACTTGCTCTTGGTAGACGATGACGCCGTAGGTCTCTTCGAGGATCGGCTTCAGCGTATCGTGCAGATAGTCGGGGGCCTCGCGGCCGTGCTTTACGTTCGCGAAGCGATCAATGTTCTGCATCGGGCCGGGCCGATAGAGTGAGATCAGCGCGATAACGTCTTCAAGCGACGTCGGCTTCACTTTGCGCAGCGTATCGCGCATGCCCTGACCTTCGAGCTGGAAGACACCGAATGTCAGGCCTGAGCGTAGCAGCTCGTAGGTCTTCTCGTCGCCGTAGTCGCCAGTTTCGAGATCAATCCTTTCGCCGCGCGCGCGGATGAACTTTACGGCGCGGTCGATTACCGTGAGAGTCTTGAGGCCAAGGAAGTCGAATTTCACGAGGCCTGCAGCCTCGACCCACTTCATGTTGAACTGAGTGGCCGGCAGGTGCGCACGCGGATCGCGATACAACGGAACCAGTTCGCTTAACGGCCGATCACCGATCACGATACCGGCGGCGTGTGTTGACGCGTTGCGATAGAGCCCTTCCAACTGCAGTGCAGTGTCGATGAGATTGCGCACCTCAGCTTCGTTACGCTTGGCCTCCTGCAGCTTCGGCTCGATCTCCATCGCTTGCGCAAGCGTTACGGGGTTCGCTGGGTTTGCCGGCACCAATTTGGCGAGCTTATCGACCTGGCCAAACGGCAATTGCATCACACGGCCAACGTCACGCAACACAGCGCGCGCTTGCAGCGTACCAAAGGTAATGATGTGGGCGACGCGATCTTCGCCGTATTTGTTTTTCACGTACTCGATGACTTCGCCGCGACGTTCCTGGCAGAAATCGATATCGAAGTCGGGCATCGAAACGCGTTCGGGATTGAGAAAGCGTTCGAACAGCAGACCCCACCGCAACGGATCGAGATCGGTGATCGTCAGCGCCCACGCCACGACGGAGCCTGCGCCGGAGCCACGGCCTGGTCCAACCGGAATGCCGTGCGACTTCGCCCACTTGATGAAGTCCGACACGATCAAGAAGTAGCCCGGAAACTGCATTTGCGTGATGACTTGCAGTTCGAACGCGAGCCGTTTCTCGTAGTCCTCAACAGACGCGGCGAGATTGTCCCCAAGCGCCTTCAAACGCTCTTTGAGGCCCGTTTCCGCCTGCGCCTTCAGTTCCGCCGCTTCATCGCGGCCACGCTTGGTGTCGAAGCGCGGCAAAATCGGCTTGCGCTTTTCCACTTTGAAGGCGGTGCGGCGCGCAATCTCGACCGTGTTCTGAATCGCCTCCGGCAGATCGGAGAAGAGTTCGGCCATCTCTTCGGCGGAACGGAAGTAATGCTGGTTCGTGACTCGCGGACGATCTTCCTCACCAAGATAGGAAGACGCGGCAATGCACATAAGCGCATCATGCGCGCCGTGATCTGACTTCTTCTGGAAACGGATATCGTTGGTAGCGACGATTGGAAGGCCCAGATCGTAGGCCATCTCAAGCAACGCGCCTTCGGTGTCCGCTTCTATCACTTCGCTGTGGCGCTGAAGCTCGACATAAAGCCGATTAGGAAACGCGACGCCGAGTTGCTTCAGCGTTTGAATTGCTTCATCGCCCTTGCCTGCAGCGATAAGCGACGCCAACGCGCCGTCACCGCCTCCAGTCAGTGCGATGAGGCCGTCCGCGTGTTGCAGCACGCGTGCGAGGGGCACGTTTGGGTCGTCGTGTGACTCGGCATCGAGATAAGCGGCGCTCGATAGTTTCATGAGGTTGGAGTAACCAGCCTCGTTCTGCGCAATCAGTGCGAGCGTTCCAGCGAGGCCGTGCTCACCCGTCGTATTTCGCGGCGATCTTGGCCAGCGATTTGACCTGAATAGCGCTCTGCAACAGCGAATACGCCGAGCGCGCGCGAAGGTGGATAAAGGGCTGGGCCATGTGATTCTCTGGCCCAAAGATAGGCGCTCGCGAGGCTCGCCCGAACCCCTGTTAGCTGCGCTGGACGAGCTTTGCGTGATCCAAAGCCATCACCCGGTCCATGAATTTCGCCAGTTCCAGGTTGTGAGTAGCGATCAGCGCCGCCGCGCCCTCGTTACGGACGAGATCGGAGAGGGCGCCGAAAACCACCGTTGAGGTGTCGGGATCCAAGTTGCCTGTGGGTTCATCGGCCAGGATCAAGATCGGGTTGTTGATCATGGCGCGCGCAATTGCGACTCGCTGCTGCTCGCCGCCCGAGAGCTGGGCGGGCTGGTGGTAGATGCGGTCTTGCAAACCCATCACGCCCAACAAACGCTCCGCCTCATCCATCGCTTCTTTGCGTTTGCGACCGGCAATGAGCGCCGGGAGCGCGACGTTATGAACCGCGTCGAACTCAGGCAGCAGATGGTGGAATTGGTAGACGAAACCTATGCGGTTGCGACGGATGCTGGTCCTCTCGCCGTCGCCCAAGTCCCAACCCGATTGGCCGTCGATCCAAACGTCACCAGCACTCGGGCGTTCGAGCATTCCTGCGGCGTGCAATAGCGACGACTTGCCGGAGCCAGAAGGCCCGATGAGACCGACAATCTCTCCGGGCACGATGTCGAGATTGACGCCGTCGAGCACGGTGAGCTCGCTGCTGCCTGAAGTGTAAACGCGACTGACATTGTCTAGACGCAGGATCGATTGCACGGCGTGCGGAACGTCACTCATAGCGCAGCGCCTCCACCGGATCGAACCGCGACGCCCACCACGAGGTCAGCAACGTCGCCGAGAAGGTCACAAGGATCGTGAAGATGGAGATGCCTAGCACTTCCGTCCACTCCACTCGCGCAGGTAGAGTCTCCAGCGAATAGACCGTGCCCGGGAATATATCGAAGCCTGTCACCGCTTGGATGAAGTTCTGAATGGCTTCGATGTTGAGGCAGAACCCGATCCCGAGCAGCAAGCCGAGACTGAGACCGAGAATACCGAGACTGGCGCTCGCCATGAAGAACACACGCATGATCGCGCCCTTCGTGGCGCCCATCGTGCGTAGAATGGCGATGTCACGGCTCTTGTTCTTCACCAGCATGATGAGACCGCTGACAATGTTGAGCGCGGCGATCGCGACGAGGATCATCAAAATGAGCCGCATAACGTTGCGCTCCACAACCAGTGCATCGGAGAGGCCTTGGCTCTTGGCTCGCCAATCGTAGACATAAATGTCGGGCCCCAGTCGCGAGCGCAGATCCATCATGATCTGCGCCGAGCGATCGGGATCTCGGATGCGAATTTCAAGCTCGTCGGCGCCGTCGCCGCGGCTGAACATGATCCGCGCCTGCTCGATCGGCATATAGACAAGCGCCGAGTCAAATTCGGCCATCCCGACGCTGAAAACACCGCCGATGAGGAACGACTTTCTGCGCGGCGTCAGGCCGAACGGCGTGGCCGCTCCCTGCGGCGATAGAATCGAGATTGCCATGTTTTCCGTGGCGCCGAGCGAAGCCGCCAAGCGATCGCCGACAAGAATGCTGGGCGACTCGATGCCTTCAAAGTTTTGGAAACTACCGCCGCTGCGAATGCTGTTGGCGACGATCGGCAACGCTTCGAGATCTGCTCGCACGATCCCGCGCACGATAACGCCCGCAGCCGCGCCGTCAGGCGAGGTTGCAAGCGCCTGTGCGTTGATAATCGGCGCGACGTGCAGCACATCGGGCGCCTCACGCGAGAGCGCCGCCAAACGCTGAATCTCGCTGTCGGGCATATTGTGGACGTCGATGTAAACGTGGCCATTCACACCCAGGATTCTCGAGAGCAATGTTTCCCGGAAACCGTTCATCACCGACATCGTGATAATGAGGGCCATAACCGCGAGAGTGATCGCGACAACGGAGATAACCGAGATAAGCGCGACACCGCCGTGTGCGCGCTTGGCGCGGAGATAACGGCCTGCGAGCATGCGCTCGAACAGGCCAAAAGGCGCGCTTCTTCCGTTGCTCATCAGTAGGACCGTGCGATCAGAATTTCTTCTACGGCTGGAGCGCCGGAAAAGATGCAAGCGCCGAAGGAAGACGGCTGCGCCATCGGCGCATTCCGAATGGTCAGCTTCAAGGCTTTCAGGCGTTTCCCCACTTCTTCCAGCGCAGCACCGGTCGGGCGTGACCATTGCACGCGCGTCCAACCCTTGAACTCGCCCTCTTTGTCCTCGGTTCCGTAGTACTTTTCTATGTCGGCGAAGGTCGCCAAATCGCCACGGATATTGCCGTCGAGCCGCGCTTTGGCCTCGTCGAACAGCTCTTTCTGCGTGGCTTCCAACAACCCGGCCGCTTGCGCAACGAAATCAGCCTTCTCCAGCGTGTGCGACTTGATCTTCTCGCCTTCGCGCAGCGCGTTGCGCTTGATGAATGTCACGTTGCCGCCAGCGGCGTCGCGCGGACCAATTTCACAGATCAACGGCGCACCACGGCGAACCCAATCCCAGCGTTTGTCGGAGGGCTTGGCATCCTTCGTGTCGACGTAGGCACGAACCGGGAAGCCGAACGCGGTCAGCTTGTTTAGCTCGGCGACCAGCGAAGCGCAGTACACCTTCAGCTCTTCGTCTTCCGGCTTACCGCGCAGCATCGGCACAACCACGATCTGGCGTGGCGCGATCGCCGGCGGCGTACGCAGACCGTCATCGTCACCATGCGTCATGATCACGCCGCCGATCATCCGCGTAGAAACGCCCCAAGACGTCGTGTGGGCGAGCGTCTGCCCACCTTCCTTGTCTTGATAACGGATGTTCTGCGCTTCAGCGAAGTGTGTGCCGAGATAGTGCGAGGTGCCGGCTTGCAGCGCCTTGCCGTCCTGCATCATCGCTTCGATCGAATACGTGCGCTCGGCGCCAGGGAAACGTTCGTTTTCCGGCTTCTCGCCAGCGACAACCGGCAGCGCCAGAAAGTCTTCCGAGAAGCTGCGATAGATTTCGAGAGCTAGCATCGTCTCGTCCATCGCGTCGGCTTCATCGACGTGCGCGGTGTGCCCCTCCTGCCAGAGGAATTCGGCCGTGCGCAGGAACATGCGCGTGCGCATTTCCCATCGCATCACGTTGGCCCACTGGTTCAACTTCAGCGGCAGATCACGATACGATTTCACCCAGCGACTGAACGCATCGCCGATAATCGTCTCGGATGTCGGACGGATGATGAACGGCTCCGCCAGCTCCGCTTCAGGATCGGGCTTCAGCGTGCCGTCGATCTTCTTCAAGCGATGGTGCGTGACGACAGCCATCTCCTTGGCGAAGCCTTCGACGTGATCGGCTTCCTTGGCGATGAAGCTCAAGGGGATGAGCAGCGGGAAGTAATAGTTGTCGTGACCGCTCTCTTTGATACGGCGGTCGAGTTCGCCCTGGATGCGCTCCCAAATGCCATAGCCCCATGGCTTGATGATCATGCACCCGCGCGTTGGCGACAGCTCCGCCAAATCCGCATCGCGGACGACGGCCTGGTACCATTCGGGAAAATCTTCGGCGCGCGTGACTTTTAGCGCATGCATCTCGGGGAATTCCTTTCGGGCGTCTGGATAGACTGCGCCGGGGCTCCCCGCAACGCGGCCTTACGGCCCGCGCATGTGCCAAATATCGGTCGAAATGCCCCAGGCAACGCCAAGCCAAACTATGGCCGCGATCCCCGCCGCGTAGAGCGCCTTCTTGCGGAGGTTGTGCACCCGTGGGGCGCCCCGCTCGGTGCCGGGCACCGTGGCCTCATCGGCCTCGTGATGGCTCTGGGCGCCCATCGGCAGCATCAAGAAAAACGAAAGCCACCACGCAATCACGTAGATCGCGATGCCGAGAAAGATGTTCATCCGTGCGCCGCCTTTGGCGTTTCCATGAGTTCGATCAGCACGCCGTCAGAATTCTTCGGGTCGATAAAGATGATCGGCGTGCCATGCGCGCCAATGCGCGGCTCGTTCAATACTTTGGCACCGCGTACAACCATCTCGTCACGCGCAGCGTAGATGTTCTCAACCTCGAAGCAGATGTGGTGCTGACCGCCGCGTGGGTTCTTCTCGATGAACCTCCCAATTGGACTATCGGCGCCAAGAGGCTCGATAAGCTCGATCTGGCTGTTGGCGATATTGACGAACGCGAACTTAACGCCCTGCGCCGGTAGCTCACGCGTTTCGGTAATCGCGCTTTCAGGCACGCCATAGAGATCGCGATAGGTCTTCTTCGCCGCCTCAATGGAGGGCACAGCGACGCCCACGTGATTCAACCTGCCAATCATGGCCCTACTCCGTCTCCCGCGGCCAACTTAGAGGCGCAGAACGGAAACGTCGACAAGCGGTCTCTTCTTCCAAAGCCTCTCTGCGGCTTTGCGTACCGCACGGACAACACTTGCCTCGATCGCGTCATCGTCGTCGCGTTCGCCATGGTTGAGCTTGGTGAAGGCGGCCTTGGCGGTGTCCTCAAGCTCTTCAAGGGCGAGTTCGAAATCCTCCTCGTCAGGCATCGTGAGACCACGCACCGATACCGTGGGGCCAGCGGCAATGGCATTCTTGGCGGTGAGCGCGAAGGCAATATTGACCGCCCCTTCCGCTGCCAACCGCTTACGATCACGGATCGCATCATCCTCGGTTTCAACAATCACGCTGCCGTCGACGTAGAGGCGCCCAGACGGCACCTCGTCAATCACCTCAGCTCGCCCGGGCGCCAGGCGGATCATGTCGCCGTTCTTTGGCGCAACAGTCTCGGGAATTTGAAGCGATTGCGCGAGCTTCACATGCTCGCGGATATGCCGGATTTCTCCGTGCACCGGCACCGCGATCTTCGGACGCGCCCACGCATACATCTGCGCCAGCTCATCGCGCGCTGGGTGTCCAGACACATGAATAAGGTGCTCGGTGTCAGCCGTTATGAGTTCGACGCCACGCTCTAAGAATTGGTCGTAGAGCTGATGGATCGCTGTCTCGTTTCCGGGGATAACGCGCGACGAGAAGATCACCGTGTCGCCATGGCGCAGCACAACGTTGCGGTGTTCGCCGCGTGCAATGCGTGAAAGCGCGGCGCGCTGCTCGCCCTGACTGCCGGTGCAGAGATATAGCACGTTCTCATCCGGCAGCTCACGTGCTTCGTCTTCGTCGATCACCTGCGGCACATCTTGCAGGAGGCCGACGCTTTGCGCAGCCGCGTAAATACGATGCATGGAGCGGCCTACTAGGCAGGGCGTACGTCCCGCCGCGCGCGCAGCTTTCAGCGCGGTCTCAACGCGCGCAACGTTCGATGCGAACGCAGTCACCGCCACTTTGCCAGTGCAATTCTTGATCACCTCGGTGAGCTTCACACGCACTTCGGCCTCCGAGCCGGTCGTGCCTTCGACAAACACGTTGGTGCTGTCGCACACCATTGCGAGCACGCCTTCATCGGCCATGGCACGCAGTTTGGCTTCGTCGGTGCTTTCGCCGATCAAAGGATCAGGATCGATTTTCCAGTCGCCCGTGTGCCAGATGAGTCCAAGCGGCGTGCGGATGGCGAGACCGTTTGGCTCAGGGATTGAGTGCGTCAGCGTGACGAAATCGATCTCGAACGGGCCAAGCGTAAGCTGACCTTTGAGCGGGATTTCAGTGAGCGGGACTTTTTCAAGCAGCCCGCGCTCACGCAATTTTTCGCGGACGAGCGCAGCGGTGAACGGCGTCGCGTAAACCGGAACGGGAAAGCGCGGCCAAAGCCAACCCAGAGCGCCAATGTGATCCTCATGCGCATGCGTCAGCACGATCGCGATGATGTCGTCCTTGTGCTCTTCTAGGTAAGCCGGATCCGGCAGAATGAGATCGACGCCTGGTGTCGTGTCCTCACGACCGAAGGTGACTCCGATATCGACGATGATCCACTTGCGCGCCTCCGGCGGGCCGTAGCCGTAAGCGTTCAAATTCATGCCAATCTCGCCCGAGCCGCCTAGCGGCAGAAAGACGAGTTCGTCGCTAGCTTCGGGCTTTTTCAAAGCTTGCCGCCGTTCCTGCGGAAAATTTCGAGCAAACCGCGAGAGGTCAAATCTTGATCGAAGTGATCGATGGTCGGGAATGCGCCTTCAAACAAAGACGCGACGCCGCCGGTGGCAATTGTTTTCATCGGCTTGCCGTACTCTTCGCGGATGCGCCGGCATAGGCCTTCGATCATCTCGATAGACCCCCAATAGATGCCAGATTGCATAGCCGACACCGTATCCTTGCCAATAACGCGGCCTGGATCGCGGATTTCAACGCGCGGCAACCGCGCCGCGTGTTCGTGTAACGCCTGGAGCGAGAGGTTGATCCCCGGCAGGATAATGCCACCTTCGAACGCGCCGTCAGCGGCGACGATATCAAACGTGGTGGCGGTGCCACTATCGATCACGATGGAGGGTCCGCCGTATAGGATGTAGGCGCCGACAGCATTCACGAGACGATCGGCGCCGGCTTCGTTCGGCTTGTCGATGCGCACTTCGATACCGAGCTTCAGATCGTCTTCGCCGATCACCATCGGCACCTTGCCAATGTAGCGGCGCGATAAATTGCGCAGGTTGAAGAGCGCCTGAGGCACCACAGTCGAAATGATGCAATCGCTTATATCCGCGAAGCTGAGGCCACTAAGCGACATCACTTGCTGAAGCCATGGCGCGTACTCGTCAGCCGTACGCGTGGTGTCGGTCGAAGCGCGCCATTGAGCGCGCCAGGATTGGCCATCCCAAATCGCGAACTTTGTGTTCGTGTTGCCGACGTCGATGGCGAGAAGCATGATCAGGTCGCCTTGGGCAAAAAGACATCGCCAGCCGCGATTAGGCGGCGACCGGTTGTTGTATTGAGTTCGAGTTCACCGCGCGGTGAAAGGCCGGCCATACGTCCCTCCAACGTCTGCTCGCCTTGCACCACGCGCGCCTCCTGTCCGAGGCCATAAGCGCGCTGAAGCCACGCAAGGCGCAAAGGCTCAAAGCCCTCGCTGAGCACACGTGCAGACCAGCCTTCTAGCCTTGGACGCAGCGCTGCGAGAAATGCGAGCGGCTCTGGCGTGGGCGCGTCAGGCGGCAGCAGGTCGCGAATGCAAATGGTCTTCTGATCAATGTTATCTGGCGCATCGGCCAAGTTCACGCCGAACGCGAGCGCCACCCACGTTTGGCCCGACCCGATCGCGCCGGAGTCCAGCATAATGCCTGAAGCTTTAGCGCCGTTTAAGAAGACGTCGTTGGGCCATTTCAGCTGCGCTGAGCCCGCGCCGATAATGGCGTCGATGGTTTCGGCAAGCGCGACACCAGTGGCGAACCCAAGCAGCGCAATCTGTTGCGGTGGCTGATCCGTCGTGAACAGCAACGTCGCCATGAGGTTTCCGCTGTGCGAGGTCCAGGCCCGGCCCCGGCGGCCACGACCGGCCGTTTGACTCTTCGCGATCAGCCACACTGGACTGACTTCGTTACGTTCGGCGCGGCGGCGCGCCTCCAGAATGGTGGAGTCAATTTCGTCGAAGACTTCGACCGGCGCTTGCCCGTCGATCATCGAGCCTGCTTTCTCAAAAAAAGCTCATCCGCACCGCGTTCTCGGCTGCGCTTTGAAGAGCGCCAAGCAGCAACACCAAGACGGGGAAGCTCAACGCCGCCGAAGCCAGCGCCGTCACCATGATCGTGCCGCTCGGCGACTGCAACTGCGCGGCCGGCGGTGCGAACCAGATCGAGGCGATCAAACGCAGATAGTATGCGGCGGCGACGACGGCGGCGAGACCGCCAACGACGGCGAGCCAATAGAGGTGGCCGTCTATCGTTGCGGTGAAGACGGCCAACTTGCCGATGAAGCCCGCGAATGGCGGAATGCCGGCCACTGAGAACAGCAGCATCGTGAACAGCGCCGCCATCCACGGGCGCTTGCGCGCAAGACCTGCGAGATCCGCGACTGTTTCGGCCGGCTCACCGTCCCGGCGCATCGCAAGGATCAGCGCGAACATGCCGATCGTCGATGGCAGATAGAGCGAAAGATAGATCAGCGCCGACGACGGACCCAGATCTGTGCCGGCCGCGAGCCCCATGAGCGCAAAGCCCATGTTCCCAATCGAAGAATACGCCATCAGCCGCTTCAAATTGGTTTGGATGAGCGCGGCGACCGAGCCCCAGACCATCGAGATCGCCGCGAGAGCCGCAACAACTTGCTGCCACTGCGCCGTAATGTCCGCAAACGGGCCGTAGAGCAGTCGCGCCATCAACGCCACGGCG
Organism: Alphaproteobacteria bacterium; assembly: GCA_026400735.1. Lineage (GTDB taxonomy): Bacteria > Pseudomonadota > Alphaproteobacteria > Caulobacterales > Aquidulcibacteraceae > Vitreimonas. Next base: position 15,624 of record JAPLOL010000129.1, read on the forward strand.
GCAACCTTCGGCGCGGCCGCGAAGAACGCCGTGATCGGTGTTGGCGCGCCTTCGTAGACGTCGGGTGTCCACATGTGGAACGGCGCGGCGGACATTTTGAAGCCGAGGGCGCAGAGCATCAGCACCAGGCCAAAGATCAGACCAATGCCACCGGCGCCCTCTCCGATCGCGGCAGAGATGGCGTCGAAGTGGATCGAGCCCGTGAAGCCGTAGACGAACGATGAGCCGAACAGCAGCAGACCCGACGAGATGGCGCTCAGCACGAAATACTTGAGGCCTGACTCCGACGAACGAGCGTCGTCGCGGCGCCAAGCGGCCAACACATAAGCGGCAAGCGACTGGAGCTCGACGCCCACGTAAAGACTGATTAGGTCTTGCGACGAGACCATCACGAACATGCCAAGCGTCGCCAGTGCGACGAGGATCGGGAATTCGAAACGTTGCTCTTTGGTCGTCGTGAAGTGATCAGCGCCTAGCGCCAAAGTCGCGGCGGCGGCAATCGCGATGAGCGCCTTGGCAAAGGCGCCCATGCCGTCAACGACCATGGCGCCCTGGAAGATTTGAACGGCGGCGCCGGGGTTCAGAGCAACGGCCAAGAGACCGGCAGACAAGATCGCGATCACGCCCAGCGTCGAGAGCGCGGCGAAGATGCGATCCTTGAACCAGGCGCCGAGCACCGCGCCGATTAGCGCGAACGCCACGAGCAGAAGCTCTGGACGCGCCAACGGCAAATCGCGGCTGAGATCGATCACCGGGTTCATTGCGCTGCTCCGGCGAACTGCGAGATGATCGTCTGCGCGGAGTTCGCGGTAAATTCGAATACGTAGCTGGGCGCGAGGCCCATGATCAAAGTCGCGATGATCAGCGGTACGAACTGCACCCACTCGCGCGCATCGAGATCGGCGATCTTGTCGAGCTTCGGGTTCTCGATATTGCCGAGCGCGACCTTGCGATAGAGCGTCAGCGCGTAAGCCGCCGAGAAGATGACCCCGAGCGCAGCGGCTGCCGCGATCCAGGCGTTCACTTGGAAAGCGCCGACCATGGTGAGGATTTCACCCGGGAAGCCCGAGGTGCCCGGCAGGCCCACGTTGCCCATCGTGAAGAGCATGAACACGGCGGCGTACACCGGCATGCGGTTCACGAGACCACCGTAGAACGCAATCTCACGCGTGTGCATCCGGTCGTAAACAACGCCGACGCAGAGGAAGAGCGCGCCGGAAATGATGCCGTGCGAGAGCATCTGGAAGATCGCGCCTTGGATGCCCTGCTCGTTGCCCGAGAAGATGCCCATGGTGACAAAGCCCATGTGCGCCACTGACGAGTACGCGATGAGCTTCTTCATATCGACTTGGCGGAACGCGACCAGCGAGGCCCAAACGATTGCGATAACGCTCAACACGAACACGAACGGTTGGAAGTAGTGCGAGGCGTCCGGGAACATCGGCAGCGAGAAGCGCAAGAAGCCGTAACCGCCCATCTTCAGCAGGATCGCCGCCAGCACAACTGAAGCCGCCGTCGGCGCCTCGACGTGCGCGTCCGGCAACCAGGTGTGAACCGGCCACATCGGCATCTTCACCGCAAACGAGGCGAAGAAGGCGAGCCAGAGCCAAATCTGAACGTCAGGGCTAAAGCCACCACCTTGCGCGAACGCGGTGAGCGCCGGGATGTTCGATGTGCCCGCGACTGCGATCATGTAGATGATCGCGACCAGCATCAGCAGCGAGCCCAGCAACGTGTAGAGGAAGAACTTGAACGCCGCATAGACGCGCCGCTCACCGCCCCACACGCCGATGAGGATAAACATCGGAATGAGGCCGGCTTCGAAGAAGATGTAGAAGAGGATGATGTCCTGCGCGCAGAAGACGCCGATCATCAGCGACTCCAGGATCAAGAACAGCACCATGTAGGAGCTGACCTGCTTCTCAATCACCCAGCTCGCCAAGATGCAGATCGGCGTGAGGAACGTCGTCAGCATGACGAGCGACATCGCCAGTGTGTCAACGCCCATCGCATAGGACGCGCCAAACGCCCACGGGACGCTCTCTTGGAGCTGGTAGTCCGGATTGCGGAAATCGAACGCGAAGAACGCAAACAGCGACGCAACAAACGTCGCCAGCGTAATCAGCAGCGTTAGCAGCTTGACTCCATTGTCGTAGCCGACGTTCTCGCCGCGCGCCGAAACGCGGGCGAGCAGGATCAGCAACGCGCCCGCCGCCGGCAGGAACGTTACGATCGAAAGTATGGGCCAGCCGGCCACTAGCTCGCTCATCGGCCGCCTCCGATGCCTGCGAGGATCGCGTAGGCGCCGAACGCCACCGCTGCGATCAGCATGATGAAGCTGTAGTGATAGACAAAGCCCGTCTGCACACGGCGCAGATTGCGCGAGAAGAAGTTCGTCGCTGCGGCAAATCCATCAGGGCCGAGGCCGTCGATCAGACGCTTATCCCCCACCTTCCAGAAGAGATCCCCGAGCGCACGTGCGCCTTTGACGAAGATGAAGTTGTAAATCTCGTCGAAGTACCACTTGTTGTAGAGGAAGGCCCAAACCGGTCCGCCCGCCATCGCTTTCGCCGCGCCTGGCTTCCACAGATAGAACAGCACCGCGAAGATGAATCCGGTGACCGTAACCGTCAGCGGCGCCCAGATCACCCACGCTGGGAATTCGTGGTGACCACCCTCGGCATGCGCCAACGGCACGACGTGATTCCAGAACTCGGTGGCGTGCTCGCCCAAGAAGTACGGCGCGAAGACCACGCCCGCCGCGACAGCGCCAGCCGCTAGAACGAACAGCGGGATCAGCATTACCAAAGGTGACTCATGCGCAGGCGCGGTCCCGTCTGCCGGCTTCGCGTGTGCGTCATGGCCATGACCATGATCATGATCGTCATGCGCGTGGGCATCACCGTGTGCGTGATCGTCGTGGTGATGAGCATCAGGGTTGCCGCGATACTTGCCTTCGAAGGTCATGAACGCGAGGCGCCATGAGTAGAAGCTGGTCAACAACGCGGCAGTGACGCCGCACCAGAACGCGAACTGCGCACCGATGCCGGTGCTGCCGTATGCCGCTTCAATGATCGCGTCCTTCGAATAGAAGCCGGCGAACCCGCCGAGACCTGGAATGCCAAAGCCGATCAACGCGAACGTGCCGATCGTCATCATCGCCCAGGTGATCATCATCGGCTTACGGACGCCGCCCATGTAGCGCATGTCCTGCTCGTGATGCAGGCCGTGGATCACCGAACCGGCGCCGAGGAAGAGTAGCGCTTTGAAGAAGGCGTGAGTGAAGAGATGGAACATCGCCGCGTTGTAGGCGCCCACGCCTGCCGCGAAGAACATGTAGCCGAGCTGCGAGCACGTTGAGTACGCGACGACGCGTTTGATGTCGTTCTGAGCCAAGCCAACCGTGGCAGCGAACAGCGCTGTCGTCGCGCCAACGATGGTGACGATGCCGCTGGCGATTGGAGCCATGTGATAAAGTTCGCCCAGGCGGCAAACCATGAACACGCCGGCGGTAACCATCGTCGCGGCGTGGATGAGTGCGGTGACCGGCGTTGGGCCTTCCATCGCGTCCGGCAACCAGACGTGCAGGAAGAACTGCGCTGACTTACCCATCGCGCCAATGAAGAGCAGCACCGCGCAGAGTTCGGCGGCCTGAACCGAGAGCGAGCCGATCGTCAGATTGAAGCTTTCGAGGTGATGCAGCACACCCGGCACTTCGACGCCGTTCACGACGCCAGAAAAGAGCGCGGCGTGTTCGGCGTTGCTCGGGAAGAACTGGATTGTGCCGAGCAGGAAGAACACGGCCATGATGCCAAGGGCAAAGCCGAAATCGCCGATTCGGTTGACGACGAAGGCTTTGATGGCGGCGTCGTTGGCGCTGCGCTTTTGATACCAGAAGCCGATCAGCAAATAGGAGGCGACGCCGACGCCTTCCCAGCCGAAGAAGAGCTGAAGGAAGTCATTCGCCGTCACCAGCGCGAGCATCGCGAATGTGAAGAACGAGAGGTACGAGAAGAACCGCGCCTTATGCGGGTCCTCGCTCATGTAGCCCCATGAATAGAGGTGAACCAGGAAAGAGACCGTGTTCACGACCACGAGCATGATCGCCGACATCGTGTCGATGCGTACGCTCCACGTCGACTGGAAGTCGCCGACATGGATGAACGGCATGATCTCGATCAACTTCTCGTGGCCCTCGCCGTAGACGAAATCGAGGAAGATCGGCCACGAAAGCGCGAGCGACACGCCAATCGAGGCCGTCGTGATGATCATGGCGACGCGGTCGCCGATATAGCGTTGCAGGAGCCCCGCGAACGCAGCCGCGATCAGCGGCCCAAGGACGATTAGGACTTCGGGGGAGAATTGCACTGTCTCAGCCCCTCATCTGATTGATGTCTTCAACTGCGATATTGCCGCGGTTGCGGAAGTAGGTGACCAAGATGGCAAGGCCCACGGCCGCTTCCGCCGCTGCGACCGTCAGAACCATCATTGCGAAGATTTGGCCCTGCAGGTTCTGCAGGTGGGCCGAGAACGCCACGAGGTTGATGTTCACCGAGAGCAAGACCAGCTCGATCGACATCAGAATAATGATGACGTTCTTCCGGTTCACGAAAATGCCGAACACGCCGATCGTGAAGAGAGCGGCCGCGACGAACAAATAATGGGCGAGCGTGATTTCCATTAGCCCAGCCCCTGCCCCGGACGGATGTCTTTAAGCTCGACACCCTCCGATCGTTTGCGGCCGACCTGCGCGGCGATGTCTTGCTTCTTGACGCCCGGCCGATGGCGCAGCGTCAACACGATCGCACCGATCATGGCGACGAAGAGAACCAGCCCCGCCATTTGGAAGACGAGCAGATAGTCGGTGTAGAGCACCTGGCCGATGGCTTCGGCGTTGGTGATCTCGTTCGCGTGCTCAGGCGCAATCGCGATCGGCGCGCCTTGGGCCGACATTGATGCGCTCGCGACGAGCGCGAGTTCAGAGAACAGCGCCAGCGCGATGATCGCACCGATCGGCATGTAAGAGAGAAAGCCCTGCTTTAGCTCAGCGAAATCCACGTCGAGCATCATCACGACGAAAAGGAACAGCACCGCGACCGCGCCAACATAGACAACGACCAGCAGCATCGCGAGGAACTCGGCGCCCAAGAGCACGAACAGGCCCGCCGACGTGAAGAACGTCAGGATCAGAAACAGCACGGAGTGAACCGGGTTGCGCACAGTGATGACCGCGAGCGCGGAGATTACCGCAATCGCACTCAGCACGTAGAAGGCGATCGACGCCAACATCCGTTACGCTCTCCCAATTCGAAACGGCGCCCGGCGTTTTGCCAGGCGGCCCCCGAGAATGACCCGCCCTATCGGTAAGGCGCGTCCAGCTCCAAATTCTTCGCAATCTCCCGCTCCCAGCGATCGCCGTTCGCGAGCAGACGCTCCTTGTCGTAGTAAAGCTCTTCGCGTGTCTCGGTCGCGAACTCGAAGTTCGGACCTTCCACGATCGCATCGACCGGGCACGCTTCCTGGCAGTAGCCGCA
>JAPLOL010000061.1 GCA_026400735.1 Alphaproteobacteria bacterium
GGCGCGAATTACTAAGTAACTGACGAGAGAAGTCTCGAGGAGCAAAACATGGCGGAAATCACCGCTGCGCTGGTCAAAGACCTGCGCGAAAAAACCGGCGTTGGCATGATGGATTGCAAGAAGGCGCTCGCCGAGAATAACGGCGACCTGGAAGCATCCATCGATTGGCTGCGTGCAAAGGGCCTCTCGAAGGCCGCCAAGAAGGCTGATCGCGCCGCCGCCGAAGGCATAGTCGCGGTAGCGATTGATGGCGCTCAAGCTGCTGTGGTTGAATTGAACTCGGAAACCGACTTCGTCGCTCGCAATGCCGACTTCCAGAAGGCCGCTGGCGATTTCGCTAAGCTCGCGCTGAAAGCCGGCGATCACGACGCTTTGCTCAACGCTTCCCATGGCGGCGGCAAAGTTTCTGATTCGGTGACGAACCTCATCGCCACGATTGGTGAGAACATTACGCTGCGCCGTTCGCAGAAGCTCAGCGTCGGCAACGGCGCGATTGCTTCGTACGTTCACGCCAAAGTCGACGGCGCGGACAACCTAGGCCGCATCGCGGTTTTGGTTGCGCTGGAATCGACGGGCGACAAGGCGAAGCTCGAAGCGGTCGGCAAGAAGATCGCGATGCACATCGCTTCGGCTAACCCACTGGCGCTGAACGAAGCGGACATTCCGGCTGATCGCGTTGAGCGTGAAAAGTCGGTTCTACTCGATCAGATCAAGGAAGACCCGAAGGCCGTCGGCAAGCCCCAGCAGGTGCTGGATAAGATGCTCGAAGGCCGGATGCGCAAGTTCTTCGAAGAATCCGTGCTGACAAAGCAGGCGTTCGTGATGAACCCCGACGAGACCGTCGAAGCGGCCCTGAAGGGCGCCGAGAAGGACGTCGGTGCGCCGATCGCGATCAAGGGCTTTGTCCGCTTTGGAGTCGGCGAAGGCGTTGAGAAGCGCACTGATGATTTCGCTGCCGAAGTGGCAGCGATGTCGGGCGCCAAGAACTAGTCTCCTCAGGAGGCGAAAATTAGGGCGCGGGCCGTGAGGTCCGCGCCCTTTGCTTTTGTGCGCAGTTCCCTGGAACTGCGGGCTGACTCTGCGGCCTCCGGTAGTTTATAGATTCTGTCTCATGAGCCTTGCCGAAACCCGACCCAGCCCAAGCGGGCTGCGCTACAAGCGCGTCCTCCTCAAAATCTCCGGTGAGGCGCTGATGGGCGATGGCCAGTACGGCATCGACACCGCCGTCTGCGAACACATCGCCAAGGCCGTGCTCGACGCATCGGCGTCGGGCGCGGAGCTGTGCTTGGTCATCGGGGGCGGCAACATCTTCCGCGGCGTTCAAGGCGCAGCCAAAGGCATGGAGCGCGCCAGCGCCGATTACATGGGCATGCTGGCGACTGTGATGAACGCGCTCGCGATGCAGAACGCGATCGAGAGCCTCGGCGGCCAGGCGCGCGTGCTTTCCGCCATTCCAATGGTCACTGTGTGCGAGCCGTACATCCGCCGGCGCGCGATGCGCCACATGGAGAAGGGGCGCATCGTTATTTTCGCCGCCGGCACCGGCAATCCGTTTTTCACGACCGACACAGGCGCTGCGTTGCGCGCGGCCGAGATGGGTTGCGACGCGTTGCTGAAGGGCACGCAAGTCGACGGCGTCTACACGGCCGATCCGAAGAAGGACAAAACCGCGACGCGCTATGACAAGCTTTCGTATCACGAGGTGCTCGCGCGCGATTTGAAGGTCATGGACGCTTCGGCCGTTAGCCTCATGCGCGACAACGGCATTCCGATCGTTGTATTTTCCATCGGCACGCGCGGCA
>JAPLOL010000110.1 GCA_026400735.1 Alphaproteobacteria bacterium
TGTGGAAGTAGAAGAATTCGAGGCTCTTGAATTCGGTGCGCGCGGCGCTGAACAGCTCCTCGCAAAGCTTGATGTGTGAATCCATCGAACCGCCGATGTCGAGCAGCAGCAAAACCTTCACGGCGTTGCGGCGCTCGGGCCGAAGGACGATGTCGAGATAGCCTTCCTTGGCGCTCTTATCGATCGTGCCGGGAAGATCAAGTTCGTCAGCGGCGCCGGTGCGGGCGAATTTACGCAAGCGCCGGAGCGCGACTTTGATGTTGCGGACGCCGAGTTCGACGCTGTCGTCGAGGTTTTTATATTCCCGCTTGTCCCAGACCTTCACCGCTTTGCGCTGGCCGCCTTCGCCGCCGATGCGGATGCCCTCTGGATTGAAGCCGTTATTGCCGAACGGCGAAGTGCCGCCGGTGCCGATCCATTTGTTGCCGCCTTCGTGGCGCTTCTTTTGTTCTTCGAGGCGCTCCTTCAGCGTCTCCATCAATTTGTCCCAGCCGCCGAGCGCTTCGATTTGCGCTTTCTCTTCGTCAGTCAGGAATTTTTGCGTGAGCGCTTGCAGCCACTCGGCCGGGATTTCGGCGTTGACGGCGTCGCCGCTGGGATCGAGCCCTTTGAAGACCTGGCCGAAGACGCGGTCGAATTTGTCGAGGTGGCGCTCGTCTTTCACCAGGGCCGTGCGTGAGAGGTAATAGAAATCCTGGACGTTGATATCGATCGCCTCTTTGTCGAGCGCTTCGACAAGCACGAGGTATTCCTTGAGCGTGACGGGCACGCGCGCGGCGCGTAGTTCGGTGAAGAAGCGTTGGAACATGTAGGCTTAGTCTTCTTCCAGGTCGGCGATGATGGATCCAAAGTGCGCCGCCGCTGCGAGTTCGGCGGCCATGATCGGAAGATCGCCCGAGGCGGTGTAACTCATGCGGCTAAAAATCGTCCAACGGCCATGCCGAAAGGCGACCGCGTGGATGACGCTCCTTTCGCCAGCTGCGTTCTGAGAAACCAGATGAAGATAAACTGCGTCGCGCGTAGGGGCCGGCCAGAATTGGTTCGCCTGGAAAGGCAATGCGTTCGGATGCTGTTCGCGGAAGCTTTGCTCCATCGTCGCGATGAAAGTGGCCGGAGGGAGATTGTTGCGCGCCGCGGCCAACATCGTTTCAGGCCACGGACCGGAGACACAACCGACGTCGCTGTTGGGCTGTCCAGGGCGCCGGAGGTTGATGCGGTTTTGGAAGTCAGGGGCGAAGCGACAAATCATGCCGCTGCCGCGGTGACGCAGACCAAACCTATTGTCCTCAAGCGCGGCGACTTCAAATTGCTCGGCCGCTTCCCAGGTCGCGAGTAGCGCTTCAGCCTGCTCGCGCGTGAAGTGTGGGTAGTCGGGGGCCGGTGAGGGCGGCGCTTGCCGGTTGGGATCGAGTTGTTGCGTGGCGCCACCCGTGATTTCTTGCGCCACTGCGGGATGAGACCACGCGCCAGCAATTATAGCGATCGCGACAGCGCAGAGTGTGCGGAGAGGCTGAACCATGCTCTGATGATAGGGGCGCGGCGGAGGTTGCGCCAGTGCGGGCCTCGCCCGCGCCGCAGATTTCGCGACCGCGGCGCCTAATCGTTCTTGTGACCTCGATTGCGCAAAAACCGGATCGTGGTTTCTCCGAGTTGCGAAGCCACCGAGCGAATCCATTTGCGGAGGCTCTCTTGATTGCGGAGCAAAAATGCCAGCAACAGGATGATGCCGGTTATCGCAAAGACGCATTGTTTGCCGTCGTCGTGAAGTTTGAACGCGGCGGCAATGCTGCTGGATAGGTAATATTCCGCTGCAACGAATGCGAAGATTTCGGCGGTGAATTGCAGTTCCACCAACTCGCGGTTGGCCACCGAAATCTCATTTGTAGCTGTTGCGACTTTCTCATTAGCCTCCACCATTGCGAGCGTGTGCTTGGAGGTGCTCTCATTCAGCGCGATCAGATCTTCGGACAGCAACTCGGATTGTTCTTGATCAATGCGACGGCTGAGATCGTCGAGGCGATAGCCGAGCCTGTCGATTTTCTCGAGCTGTCCAAACAGGTGGCGTTTCAGAAAATCGTCGTATGTTTGCCAGCCGCCGATGCGCGTGATCCGCAGATCCTTGATCGTGTGCGCGAGCCGGCTGGTATAGTAGCGCGACTGCGCGATCCGAAATCGCAGCCCGCCACGGCAAGCGTTTAACGCGGCCCGTAGTCTAGCGTTCGCTTGTTGGATCTTGCTTCTGCGCACTTCGCGCGTTTCGGGGGGGTGGCTCGCGCTTGCATGGGACGAACCGCCAATCGCTAGGCCGATCCGGCGTATCTCGTGACTGCATCGATCAATTTTCGGAGAATCTAGCAGCGCGCAGACGCGGCTGATCCCGCTTCGGTGCAGGCGTAGCACCAGTCGCCCGAATTGGTTCGAGCTGACGGCCGTGAAAACCACTTTATATCGGACGTAATTGGGGCGCTTCTGCTCCGGGAGGGCGCCTTCAGGGCGGAATACCGCGGCGTAGACGGCCAAGCCATCAAGCATTCCGCACATAACCGCGTTGGCGCCCTCTGGAGCTCTGTTGGTTTTCGCGACGTCGCTAGAGTAACCCAAAAATCACGCGAAATAGCCGCGCCGCCGATTGATGAATATAAGCGCGTCTCGCGGAGTGTCGTTGCGCTTCGACTTTGCCATCGGATTGGTGAGTGCGGCGACGCCATATCGCTCTTGTGTCTGGATGCGACGGTCAGCGCGCTTTTTTAGCGCCTCCATCGGCAAGGTCGTGACGCAAACGCCGCGAAATTCGGAAATGACCTGATAGTTGCCGCTCGTTTCGCCATACCCCATCACGCGCCATGCATTCTTGAGCGTGTGGTCGACCTCGGTCCAAAATTGCTCGTACAGCACGTCGAGAATTGTATCGACTTGCGTGAACGACATTTCCGCGAGTTCGTGATCGTCGTTACCTTTGTCTTCGTCGATCAGAAGGCGTAGGGCCGCGCCGGTTCGAGCGTGAATGCTGTCAGCAGACGCCACCGCATTTGGGACGGGTGGCTCCGAATAGAAATTGCGCTCGTTGCGGTGCGCTTGAAACGTGATCGCAATGGCCTCGGCGTACAGTTCGACAATTAGGTCGATGTGGAAAAGACCGGGATCGTCTTTGGAAATGCGCTGGTAGAATGTTTGCTGGGTGCTCAGGCCGTCCGTGCGGCCTCGCGTGGGGGTGTCAGATTTGAAGCGGCCGCTAAACGTCTGGTAGGTGGCAGTTTCGGATATGCATCTCAGGAAGTCATTGATGTCAGCCGTTCTCTGATTCACGCGGTCGGCATGAATTTCTTCCGTCGGCGCGGCGATCGGGTCGCGTCCCAATATCGGGCGAAACAAAACCGAGCGCGTCAGCGCTGGCGCTTCAACCGGAACGGGCAAGCGCCGAACTGCCAAATTGGGCGGTGGACCTTCGTCCGTTGCGGGCAAAGGCAATTCATTCTGCTCGTCCACGGGCCCCCCTAGCTCTCGGCGAACGTATGACCCACTATTTGCGCATGCGGCGGCGCGAAGCAAACCTGCAATCGCGCCCCTGGCGAGGTTGCAATCGGGTGTTCGCGCCTTTGCAGTCGCTTCGTACAAGTTGTCCCTTGGATCGTGCGTGTGAATTTTCGCACGTTGTCAGCTGGGTGCTTCCTTGCCTCTCCATCAGACCCAACTCGCTCCGGGCCTTTGGCGCAGGTTACGTTTGACAAATCCCGGGGATCGCTCTGAGCATGAGGGTCTGCGCGGGAGGGGAGAATGCGGGGGTTTTTGATTATCTTGGCGCTGATCGGCTTGATCGCCGGCGGGGCTTACAGCGTGCGCACCTATGCGCCGCAATATTTGCCGGATGAGTGGACGACAGACGCCGTGCTGCGCGAGCGTATGCGTGATGAACTCCGAACCGACGCGCGGGCGGATGCTTTCTTCACGAAGTTTGAGGCGCTATTTCCCGCCGACTACAACGAGTTGTTGAACTCCATCGTAACGCTGCGCCGTCGCCGCGGCACCGAGGCGCAGGCCCGTCAATTGGGTGAGAGCTACATGCGTAGCTTCATTGAAGACAATCAACGCTATGTCGCCTTGGCCGAGGGGCCCGCGCTAGTAGACCTGACGCGAGCAATCGCAGCGGGCACGCACGCGTTGCGTGCGGAAAATCCCACGGCGTGTGGTGAGATGTTCCGGTCGGGCGGCGGGTTCAACATGAACGTCGACACGATGTCGGAGCCGACGCAAGACGCTTTCATGGGGATCACGCTTGCCATGCTCGACGGCATTGCATCGGGCAAGCGCACGCCGACTGTTCATCCCGCCCCGACGCAGGCGCAGGCTTTGGCGTGGGTGAATCGGTTCGAGCAGCTTGGCGGCGACACGGCGGTGCTCGAAGCAATTGGCTCTTCGGACATTTATGGCGCCTCGCCAGATAAGGTCTGCGACACGGCTAATTATATGTGGACCTCTGCGCTGCAGGCTGAGGACGATTTTGTGGCGCGCTTCATCAGCCTATCCGTACGCATGCGCACCGGCGGGCAACCTTGAGAGCGCCTTTGTACGAGGGTTAGCGGCGTGGGTTGATGATTTCGTCGAGGGCGCCGTCGAAGAGGAGATCTGCTGCCGCGTCGGCTTGCGCGGCGGCAGCGTCGTTAGGCGCGGGCGCGGAATAACGGAGCTTTAAGATCCAATCGCCGATGCGTGCGACGCTGGCGCGCGTGTAGGTGCGCGCGCCGTCTTGCATGACGATGAAGCGCGTGGTGCGGCGGAGCGGCAGGCCGTCATCGGTGTTGCGCGTCGCGTCGCCGGGATAGCGCGCGGCGTCGGGATTGCGGCGGCGAATGGCGGCTTCGACACCAGTGATTTGTTCTTCGAGCGTCGAGCCGAACGGGTAACGCGTGGCGAAGTAGCGGGCGAGCGTGCCGCCTTCGGCCATTTCGCAGGCCACGTCGTCGCCACGCGCGATGGCGGGCGCGTCGGTCGGGTGAGCTGGATCGGGTTGTGGCGTGAAGATGAGCAGGCGCCCGCCATCGCCGTTGCGCAGGAAGTGGCAAGTGAGGCCGCTGCGGGTGTGGCGCACGGTCACGCCGCCGTCGTGGACAAGATCGAAAATGCCGTCGCCGTCGACTTGCTCGATCATGCCGGTGGCAATGGAGCCGGGAGCCGCTTGCGGCTCGTCTTCCGTGCCCTGAGCGAACGCGGGCGCGGCGCTCAAAGCGAGCACAAGCGAAAGCAGCAACCGGCGCATGTAAAGCGTCCTCCCGCGCTGAAATTACGGCGCGCTGAGGAAGCTGTCGATGCCCTGAAACAGGGGAGTTAGGGCGAGGGTGCGCGCGAGAGCTCCGCAAGCGCGAGCGCGAAGACCGCCCCAGCTTCAAGCTCGTGGCTCACGAGCTGCTCCGATTCAGGCGCCAACGCGCTGTAGCGGAGCTTGTAAATCCAGCCGTTGGACTCGGCGACCATCACACTGGTGAACCAGCGCTCGCTGTCCCTCGTCGCAACAAAGTGCGCCACGAGAGCGGTTGGCGCGCCTTCGCTGGAGAAGCTAAGCGTGGCGGGTGTTGGTTGCGCGCCCGGGAAGCTATGGCGGATGCCGGCGATGCCGTGTTGAAGCGCTTCGTCGACGCTGATCGGTGGCGAATAGCGCGTGGCGTAGAGCGTGATGACTTTGCCGTCGAACGTGCTGAGGCAACCGACATCTTCTCCGCGCGGAGCGCCTTCAAAGACGAGAAGTTCGCTCCGCGTTGACGTGCCGAAGAAATGGCACACGAGGCCGCTGGCGCTGTGCCGGACACCCACGGAATCGCTTTCGATCGGTACGAAGAGATCGCTCATCTCGAAACGCTCGATCAGCGCCTGAGAATTCTGGAAGGGCGTTGGCGGCGCTTCTTGCGCATGGGTCTGCACCGCGCTGAGCGCCAAGGCAGTCAGTGCAAGAAAGAGCGCGAGAAAGGATTTTTGGCGCATCAATTGCCAAGTCCCGTAGCTGCGGGCGGGGTGTATCTCGCAACGTCATTGACCATCGCGCGCCAAAGCACTTCGCCGAGTATGTTGTGGCGCTCTTCCGTTGTCGTGAAGCGCATCTTGTATTCCCAGCCATCGGCGACGAACACGGACACGCGCGTGAAAATGGTTTCTCCGTTGAGGCGTCCTCTGAAGGCGGCGGTGCGCGACTCTACGGGCGCGATCGGTATCAGGTCATCTGCGCTCGCTTGAAGCCGCGATAGGTCGACTGCACGCACGCGCGTGTATTGCGCGCGGATCGCTCCGACCGCGCCAGAAAACGCCTCATCGAGGTTCGCGCCTTCTGGACGCCGCGTAGCGGAGATGTTGAAGGCGCCCAGCGTTGTATCTTCGGTGCACGAGACATCGTCACCGCGCCCGATACCGAGAGATTCACTCGCCACGACTTCGATGCCGCCTCGCTCAACAAAGGCGAAGCGGCAGAGCATACCGCTGCGGACGTGGCGCAGAAGTATGGCGCGTCCGTGCGGTTCGTGGACGAAAAAATCCGCCGCGTTGGCGGTGGTGACAATGTCGTTTGCGCGCGCGGCGATTTGTTCAGGCGGGTAACTCGGCGATGGGGTTTGCGCCATTGCTGCGGACGCAATGGCTGCACTTACAAGAACAGTCGACCAGATGATCCGCATGCCTCGCCCCCACTCAATAGAGAGGGATGATAGCTGGCGGTGGGAGGGCGTCTAGCGCCGTGTTAGCTGGTCCCGCCGCGCTGTTCACGACGCGCTAGGAAGGCGAGGCGTTCGGAGAGCATGACATCGATGCGAACGCTAGAGAAAGCAGCAGTCGGCGCATTTTGATGCGTCCTCCCGCGCGGGAAATCACGGCGGCGTGAGGTTGCTGTCGATGCCCCGAAACAGGGGAGTTATGAGGAGCCCGCGCATCTGGTTGCAAGCGAGATGTCCAGGAGCTGTTGCGCGAGCGCATCCATCCTGCCTCGATGGGCGCCCTCGTGTGTTATTGTACGGAATTGGTGGAGCGCGGTGGGGGTGTAGAGGTCGCGAAGAGTGATCCAGTAGCCGTGCACGTTCCTCATTCGCCGGATTTCCAAGCTGCAAACGCCGATGACGGACGTCTCGAGCAGCGCCAATTCAAAATCTGGATTCGAAGGTAAGCTGGCGTAGTTTTGCCCTTGCCGTCGCCGGGCATCTTCAGCGCCGTCGAAGGAGACGGCCCACAGTCCTTCGCGCGCGCCGCTTGGATACCAGCACTCTGCAACGAGCGCGCTTCCTTTGGCTCCGGCTAGCCGGACGTCCGACAGATCTTGCGGGCAGATCATGCCTGACACATTGCTGCGTAGCGCGTCACGTTCTGCGACATAAGACCAAACGTCCGTATCCGCGGCGGCGATTTCTTCGACAGAACCGACCGACCATCCTTGCGCGATTAATGCGTCCTGCTGAGCGACCGCATCGCTTGCGCTGGCCACCAGCGCGAATGCGCAAAGCCAAGCGCGCACGATGTTAGCTCGTCCCGCCGCGCTGTTCACGACGCGCCAGGAAGGCGAGGCGTTCGAAGAGCATGACATCGGCTTCGTTTTTGAGAAGCGCGCCGGCGAGGGGCGGGATCAGCTTGGAGGGATCGCGCTGCTTCAGCGTTTCGGGATCGACGTCGTCGGTAAGGAGAAGTTTTAGCCAGTCGATGAGTTCGCTGGTGCTGGGCTTCTTCTTGAGGCCCGGCACTTTGCGCATGTCGTAGAAGATTTTGAGGGCTTCGTTGACGAGGCGGGTTTTAACGCCGGGGTAGTGGGCTTCGACGATGGCGCGCATCGTCTCTTCGTCGGGGAAGCGGATGTAGTGGAAGAAGCAGCGACGCAGGAAGGCGTCCGGCAATTCCTTCTCGTTGTTCGAGGTGATGAGGATGATCGGGCGGACTTTTGCCTTCACCGTGCGATCGAGCTCGTAGACGTAGAATTCCATGCGATCGAGCTCTTGGAGAAGGTCGTTCGGGAATTCGATGTCGGCTTTGTCGATTTCGTCGATGAGCAGGATTGGGCGCACTTCGCTTTCGAAGGCTTCCCAAAGTTTGCCGCGCTTAATGTAATTCGCGATGTCGCTGGAGCGGCTGTCGCCGAGTTGTGAATCGCGCAGACGCATGACCGCGTCGTACTCGTAGAGGCCTTGCACGGCTTTGGTGGTCGATTTGATGTGCCACTCGATCAGCGGCATGTTGAGCGCCTTGGCGACTTCAATCGCCAGCATGGTCTTGCCGGTGCCGGGTTCGCCTTTGATCAGGAGCGGGCGCTCGAGCGTGATCGCCGCATTGACGGCAACCTTCAGGTCTTCCGTAGCGACATAGTCTTTCGTGCCTTCAAAACGCATGCGAGCCCCTTAGCGAAGAGGCTCGCACCGTATTGATCGCGCGCGTGCGCGCAAGCGCTGTGTCACTGAGCGACGATGGTGAAGCCCGGCGGGGCTGCGGTCTCGTTATGCTGCGGGTGATACATATCCATCCAGATGGTGCTCTGGCGCGGTTCGCCGTTGGCGCAGACGACGGCGTAGATGTCGACGATGGAGCCGAATGCGCCGATGCCGCCATTGCCTTGGCGTTCGAAGGTAGGCGCTGCGCCATCAGTGCAGCGCAGGCGCCCGAGATAGGCGCGCTCGCCCGGCGGCATGTTCACGCGGATTGGGTTTTGTTGGCTGCCGAGCGGGTAGCGCGCGGCTGCGGCAGCCATGCGCTCGACGTTGGCGTTGGGTGATCGCCCGCCCGTCATGATGGAATAGTCGCTGCTCGATTGTGTCGTGCCGCAGCCGGCGAGCGCGACGGCGACAGCCATCGCGACCAATGCGTTTTTCATGCTCATCTCCCTCGCGCGCAGCTAAATCGCTGTGCGCCGTGAACGCAAGAGGCGCGGCTGGCAGAGTCGGCACATGCAAGGTGCGCGCGCCACGAGCACGGCTGCGGCGATGCCAGGCGGGATAGGCGGATCAGGTATCGGCGGCGGCGCCGGCACGCCAATCGCGATGCCGAGTTGGACAAGATTGGGATCGTCGGCGCGGACTGGCGCGTTGCGCGGGCCTTTGACTTCGGTGAACTGCACAGGCGTGTGCGTGGAGGCCATCGCCACCATCAGGCCAGCGCCTGCAACGGTGCGCAGCACCCAAAATTGAGCGCGGCCGTTCATGAGCAGTGCGCCGTACGCGCTGGTGCGCGTGGAGCGGGCGAGGCAATTGCCAAACTCAGCGCCGATGAGACGCAGCGCCGCGACGGATGTGATCCGGTGCCAGATGCGCCCGCCGAGCAGGACGATGGACCGCTCCGGACACACGGCAAGCAACTCAGAGAGTTCCTCCCAACGATCGAGTGTGCGTGAATACTGGAGCGTTTTGCGTGCGACGATGTCGAAATTGGCGTTGTCGATCTTGCGCAGGAATTTGCGCGCGGCGGTGATGGTGTCGAGATCGTCGGGGCGTCCCATCGGATCTGTCGCGGCGACTTTGCAGGTTTTCGCAAGCCGAAGCGCAACGGTGTGAATGCGCGCGGCGCTTGCGCGGTTGACGCGGACCACGTGGAGTGGATCGCCGCGGTCATGCGCATCCTTTGCCCATTGCGGCGCGTGGGTGATGTCGGTGTTGCGCGCAGGGCGGAAATTGCGCGGATCTTTCAGAAGCCGCGTCATGGCGAGCGCCTCGTAGCGCTCGGCGATGATCGGGTTGTCAATGCGCTCGCTTGCGCGTTTGGCGAGCCCGCGAAGGGCCTTGATATCGATGGCGTTGGTCAAGAGGTTCTCCTTCTTCCCGCCGGGGCGGGATAAAATTCCAGACGCATTTCTCCTGTCGTGGAGGCGCGACGTGCGCGCCAGCACGCGGAGCCAGAAGCTCCGTTTTCCAAATTTTCTGCTTGCCGCCCCGATCGACCCCCAACCCGACGGCGAGGGATATTTACGTTTCTGTGACGAACCGATCAATCGAGCGAAAGTTGAAACTCAGGCAGTGCGACCCAACCAACACGATCATCGCGCGCAGCGTGCACACTGCAACTCGCCGCCGAAACGACGCGCGCGTGCGGACCGGTTGCAACACCCCGTTAACCATCTGCGACGAGTGTTAACGCCGATGGACTCCCAGAATCGGGAGGAGAGGGCACATGCCGCTGAAACTGTCTTTGCGGCCGGGCGAGAAGTTCGTCGTGAACGGCGCCGTTGTACAAAACGGCGATCGGCGCGCTGCGCTCGTGCTGCAGAACAAAGCCTCGGTGCTGCGTGAGAAGGACATCATGCAGCAGGATGAGGCGGATACGCCGGCCAAACGCATCTATTTCCCGATCATGCTCATGTATCTGGATGAGCAAGGGCGGGAGAAGGCTTATGCGGAATTCGCCTCGCGCCTGGCCGAGTTCATGGGTGCTGTAAGGGACCCCGTGGTCTTGGCTGAATGCATAGGCGTTTCCAAAGAAGTAATGGGCGGTGAATACTACCGAGCGTTGATGCGCTGCCGGAAACTCATCACTTATGAGGCCGAGCGCTTGGGACTGGGGCACAATGTCGATCAAAGCGTACCAGCGCGCGGCCACGCAGGGTGATCAACCGCGCGACCTTGAGTACCGGGCCTTTGGCCAAGTCACGGCGGGCCTCGTTCGTGTGAAAGAAGAGCGGCCGCCGTTGCCCGTCCTGCTGGAGGTGATCGATGCGAACCGCCGGCTTTGGAATATGCTGTCGGCCGATTGCGCTACGCCCGAAAACCAGCTGCCAATCACACTGCGTGGCCAGATTATCTCTCTGGCTATGTGGGTCGCGCGCTATTCCAGTGAAGTTCTGCGTGAGGGCGCCGATGTCGAACCGTTAATCGACATCAACCGCAGCATGATGGAAGGCCTAGCGCCACGTTGAGCTAGGCAATTTTTGCCTCTGTAGAATCATTTCGGCGCTGACGCGTTATTAACCCTCAGCTTCTACAACCAATCGCAACGCAAAGCGTCTGACCCTTAGGCGGGGAAGGGCGTGCGGATCTTCCGTGCGGCACCGGACGGCAACGTCCAACTGGCCAAAATGGCCGGTTCACTCAAGTCCAGAAGGACACTGAAATGGCTAGCGTCAATACCAACTACGGCGCCCTCGTCGCGCTCCAATCGCTCAACCAAACCACCAAAGAACTGAGCCAAGTCCAGAACCGCGTGAACACCGGCCTGAAGGTCGCATCCGCGAAGGACAACGGCGCTGTGTTCGCTATCGCTGAAGGCCAACGTTCACGCGTCGCCTCGATCAGCGCTGTGAAGGACGGTATCGATCGCGCCACGTCGGTTATCGACGTTGGTCTGTCGGCTGGTGAAGCGATCGGCGACATTCTGAAGCAATTGAAGGAAAAGGCCGTCGCCGCTCAAGCGACCGACCTCTCGACCGACCAGCGCGCCGCGCTGCAGGCTGACTTCAACGCGCTTCGCAACCAAGTCGACCAAATCGCCAACGCCGCGACGTTCAACGGTTCGAACCTCGTCAACGGCGGCAACCTCACGGGCGGCGCTTCGCAGTTCAACGTTCTGACGTCTGATGGCGCGGGCGGTGGCGGCGGCCGTTACACCCTGCAAGGCACGGCGTTCAACGATGGCGCGGGCAACCCATTCTCCTCAGCTGCGCAACTCGACACTGCGACGGGCATCACCGTTGGTGCGAACGACGCTCTCGAATTCTCGATCACCAACGGCAACGAAACGACGACCTTCACGATCGACGTGGAAGCTACCGACACGATCGCGAACTTCGTTTCGCGCGTCGCCTCCGCCTCTGACGGCCGCGTGACGGCTGCCTACAACGACCAAACCGGCCGCATCACGTACTCGGCTGCTGAAGCCTTCACCGTGACATACACGGACGGTTCGGCTGCTGCTGACGACGGCGGCACCCTCGACGCCGGCGCTGGCGTCGCCGCTGGCACGATGGCTGTTGCGGTTGCGCCGGGCTCTGGCTCGAACAGCCTGACGGTTTCCGGCTTCGACTTCCGCCTCGGCGGCGCGTCGGGCCAAGCCCTCAACACGGTGACCTCGGCTCTCAACATCTCGACCGCCAACGGCGCGTCGTCTGCTGTGACCGCGATCGACACCGCGCTGACCGCTCTGAACCGCGATCTCGCGACGATGGGCGCGCAGTCGAAGGCTCTCGACGTTCAAAAGACGTTCTTGGGCAAGCTGTCTGACTCGATCGAAGCTGGTATCGGCAACCTGGTTGACGCTGACCTCGCCAAGGAATCGGCCCGCCTGCAGTCGCTGCAAGTTAAGCAGCAACTCGGCGCGCAAGCCTTGTCGATCGCCAACTCGGCGCCGTCGATCGTGCTGTCCTTCTTCCGCTAATAACGGAACACGAAAGAGGCGGGGAGCTTCGGCTCCCCGCCGATTTCGAGCGGGCATGAGTTATGGCCTCCATCACTCCTCCCCAGCCGGCTCCAGAGCCACGTTCACTTCGAGTGGCGAACACAGAGCCCGGTCCGGCCGCTGAAGCGGCCAACCGCCGGATCGCAGAACATGCGGCCGCGCAGCGTAGCGAACTTACGCCTGACAAAGTCGTCGTCGCACTCGATCAGGAAAGCCAGCGCTTCATCTCGACGTTGACCGATACGTCGACCTCGGAGATGTTGCGGAAATATCCAAGTGAGTCACAGCTTGCGTACTCACGCGCCGTCATGGCGTATCTGCGGGCGCAGATCGGCAAGTAAACAGAACGTAAATTTATTTGTTTCGCATGCGGTCGCGTTAACGTTTCGTTAACGCATTTACTGTTC
>JAPLOL010000071.1 GCA_026400735.1 Alphaproteobacteria bacterium
GGCGGCCAGCTCGGCGTCTAAGTCAGCGCCTTTATGGAAGAGACCTTGCGCGCCGCGATCTAGAATCGGCTTCGCATAGGGTATGAGTCGGTTCAAGGGAGCCAACGCACGGGCGGTAACCACGTCATACGGCCCTTCGCCGGCCCCAAACTCTTCAATCCGCTGGTTGAAGACCTTGATCGGGAGCCCCGCCTCCTCGCCCACCGCGCGGAGAAAAGCGGCTTTCTTTCCAGTGGATTCGACCAGATGGACGGCGGTATCGGGTTGATCGGCAATGAAGGCCGCGACCACTAAGGCTGGGAACCCGGCGCCTGATCCCAGGTCCACCCACCTTTTCGCCTGTGAGGCGAATTTAATGAGCTGGGCGCTGTCCAGGGCGTGGCGGGACCAGAAAAGGTCGAGCTCCTTCGGACCAACGAGGTTTGTATGCTCGGACCACTCGGCCAGAATCCTATGGTGGGTTTCCAGGCGGGCGATTGTTTCACGTGGAACGGTGAAACCAAGGTCCCTCTGGAACTCGTCAGGGCCGTAGGTCATGGGATACCGGGGGGTGAATATTTGAGCACGGCGCCTCCGGGGACAGATGCGCGGCCGGAGGCCGCGCGCTCCAACCTACGAGCACCGAGCGTCACGGATGCGGCCCTGCTCCGCCGTAGGTGGCGGCGAGATAGCGGGTGATGGGCTTGGGTTCGTCGAGGAAGTAGCGGCCCTCGTATTCCTTGGCATCGGCCGGCGGCGTGGCGCCGTCAGCGAGCACCAGCACCGGCATCGATTGGTTCTCGTCGCCGATCAGATTGATGATCTCGCGGCGCGGGCGCGGAAAGTCGCTGCGCTTCACATCGATGCGATTGGCCCAATGCGGATTGGCGAGCAGCGCACCTTCCATGGTTGCGCACGACGTGCAGAACCACGTGCCATCCATCGCGGCGTCTTCGAACGGCGCTTTGATGATGAAGAGCGTATCGCGGCTCAAGCTCATGCACGTTTCCTCTGTTCGCGCTTCACATGCGCCAGCAATGCGGTGAGCGCGCCTGGCGTCACGCCTTCGATGCGCGACGCTTGGCCAAGCGTGACCGGTCGGGCGTTGGTGAGCTTCTCGCGCACCTCGTTGGAGAGACCACCGACAGCGGCGTAATCAAGATCGGGCGAGATGCGTAGATCCTCGTCGCGCTTGAACGCTTCGACATCGAGCGCTTGGCGTTCGAGATAGCCCGAATACATCGCGTCAATCTCAAGTTGCTCGCGCGCTTGGCGGCTGAGCGCGTTCAGCTCAGGCCAGATGCCGGCGAGCTGATCGAAGCTGATCGAGGGATACGCTAGCAGCGCCGGGACATCCCGGCGCACGCCGTCCTGATTTACTTTGAGACCCTGCGCTTGCGCCTGGGCCGGCGTCATTTCGAGCGCCTTCGCCATTTCGCGCGCCGCTTCGATTTCCCGCATTTTATCGGCGAATTTGCGCGTGCGCTCAGAGCCCACGCAACCAAGCTCAATGCCCTTCGGTGTGAGGCGTTGGTCGGCGTTGTCGGCGCGGAGGCTTAAGCGATACTCAGCGCGAGAGGTGAACATACGATAGGGCTCGGTGACGCCTCGCGTCACGAGGTCATCGATCATCACGCCGATATAACCTTCGGCGCGCGTGACCTCGAACGGCCCTGCTCCAGAAGCTGCGCGTGCTGCATTGAGGCCGGCGACTAGACCTTGTGCGGCGGCTTCTTCGTAGCCGGTGGTGCCGTTGATCTGGCCGGCGAGATAGAGGCCGCGAATGCGCTTGGTCTCCAGCGTCGGCATCAGTTCGCGCGGATCGACGTAGTCGTATTCGATCGCATAGGCGTGGCGTTTGATGACGACGTTCTCGAGCCCCGGGATGGTGCGGATGAAACGCTCCTGCAGGTCCTCCGGCAGCGATGTGCTGATGCCGTTCGGATAGACGGTGTCGTCGTCGATGCCTTCGGGCTCGAGAAAGATCTGGTGCGCGTTCTTCTCGGCGAAGCGCACGACCTTGTCTTCGATCGACGGACAATAGCGCGGCCCTCGCCCGCTGATCGCGCCGGAATAGACGGCGCTCTTCGAGAGCGACTCTTCGATGATCTTGTGCGTTTCCGCCGTCGTGTAAGTGACGCCGCACGCGACCTGCGGGTTGGTGATCTTGTCGGTCAGGAACGAGAACGGCACCGGCTCTTCGTCGGCGTATTGCTTCTCCAGCGAGGCCCAATCGATCGAGCTGGATTGGAGCCGCGCCGGCGTGCCGGTCTTGAGCCGCCCCAGCGCGAAACCCGCGCCGTACAAGCGATCCGAGAGGCCGATTGCAGGCGCCTCGCCATGGCGGCCGGCAGGGATGCGCTTGTCGCCGATATGGATGACGCCCTTCAGGAACGTCCCGGTGGTGAGCACGATGCGGGGGGCGTTGAACTGGCGGCCGTCGGCGGTTGTCACGCCAACCACAGCGCCGTCAGCGAGGACCAGATCCTCGACGGCAGCCGCCTCGATGGTCAGCCCCTGCTGGGCCGCGAGGGCTGCCTGCATAGCCTCGCGATAGAGCTTGCGGTCGGACTGGGCGCGGGGGCCGCGAACGGCGGGTCCCTTGGAGCGGTTGAGCAGCCGGAACTGGATGCCGGCGGCGTCGGCCACCCGGCCCATGACGCCATCGAGGGCGTCGATCTCGCGAACGAGGTGGCCCTTCCCGAGGCCGCCAATGGCCGGGTTGCAGCTCATCTCGCCGATGGTCTCGAGCTTGTGGGTCAGCAGCAGCGTGCTAGCGCCCAGGCGCGCGGAAGCCGCCGCGGCCTCGCAGCCGGCATGGCCGCCGCCGATGACGATGACGTCGTATGTGCGCTCAGAGCTCATGTGCTGGGGGTTCATATAGGACGCGCGATCCGGCGTCACTGCGATGCGGCCTGCTAGTAGCCGTGCGGAAATGCAGCGAACGTGATCGCGATGAATGCAATCGTCAGGACGATCGGACCGGCGCAGATCGCGAGCCGCAGGATGGGCCGGGTTCCGAGACTGAGCGCGGCGATGTAGGCGCCAACGAACGCAATCGACACAGCGATCAGCAGCGTGGCGGGCGCGGCCCACCACGGCGCGCCTTCCGCCCCAGGAGAACCAACGGCTCCAAGCGCAAGCAAAAAGCAGAGTGCGCCAATGCAAATCAGCGCGGCAAGAGTGATGCAATAGAGTGTGCGGCCAAGATCAAATTTCACGTGCAACCCGCTAATTTCGGTTCACGAGTTTCGCGTGAAACGCCGCATTCCATGCGGGTTTTCGCGCGATCTCATTTGCCGATGCAGAAGCTCGAGAAGATCTCGCTGAGCAGATCTTCGACATCGATGCGTCCCGTCAAACGCCCGATCTGATCGGCCGCAACGCGCACGTCTTCGGCGGCCAACTCGGGGCCAACATTGAGCGCTGGGATAGCGCGCAGCAGCGCCGCGCGCGCCTCTTCCACCAATCGCCGATGCCGCGCTCGCGTCAGCACCGGCGCCTCTTCGCGGCCAAGTGCTTCGGTGACTTTTGCTGCGATCACCGCTTCCAGTTCGGGGATGCCTTGGCCTGTCTTAGTCGACACCGTCAGGTGGCCGCTGTCGCCAGTAAGGTCAGCCTTCGACTTCACCACCAAGTCGCCGTCGCCCAGCGCGGTCAGCAGGGCCGGTACGGTGGCGTTGTCAGCCTCGACCAGCACGATGCGGAGATCAGCCTCCTCGGCCCGCTCTAGCGCCCTGCGGATGCCTTCGGCTTCGATCGCGTCGGCCGCCTCGCGGAGCCCTGCCGTGTCGGCGATCCAGACTGGGAAGCCGGCCATGACGCGGCGGGTCTCGACGATGTCCCGCGTTGTGCCGGGAATGTCGCTGACGATCGCCGCCTCGCGCTGGGCCAGCGCGTTCAGCAGGCTCGACTTGCCGACATTGGGTTCGCCCAAAATGGCGATGCGGAAGCCGTCCCGGATGCGCTCGCCGCGGTGGGCGTCGTTGAGGTGCTGGCCCATGTCGTCAGCCAGGGTTTGGAGGATCGGCCCAGCGCGCTGCGCCAACGCGCCTGGCAGGTCCTCGTCCGGGAAATCGATCTCTGCTTCGATCAGGGCCGCCGCTTCGATAAGGCGGGCCCGCCAGCCCTCGTAGACGGCGCTCAGAGCCCCTCGGCGCTGGCGGAGTGCTTGGCGGCGTTGGCCTTCGGTTTCGGCGTCTACGAGGTCGGCGAGGCCCTCGGCTTCGGCCAGGTCGAGCTTGCCGTTCTCGAAGGCGCGGCGGGTGTATTCGCCGGGCTCGGCTGGGCGCACGCCGGGCTGGCTCAGCGCCGCATCGACGACCGCCGCAATGACGGCTGGGCCGCCGTGGATGTGGAGTTCGACGACATCTTCGCCCGTGAAGCTGTGCGGACCAGGAAACCAGAGCGCCAGGCCGTCATCCAGTGAGACGCCAGTGCGTGGGTCGCAGAACGCCTCGCGCGTCGCCGCGCGTGGCTTGGGCAGATCGCGGGCCGTCAGGGCGCTCAGCGTTGCGCCAGCGGCCGGTCCGGAGAGCCGGATCACAGCGACGCCGGCGCGGCCAGCGCCGGTCGCGAGCGCTGCGATGGTGTCCGGTTTCATGTGAAAACAGCTAAGGCGCGATTAGGGCTTTTCACGTGAAGCGGCGGCACTGGTTGCGGCGCCCACGCCCGAGGTCATGAGCTTCACGAAGGCGTCTTGCGCCTGCGTGCCGACACTCATCCACGAGCTCATCATCGACTCGCCGCTCATCAGCGAGAGGTTCTTCTGCATGCGCGTGGTCATCTCTTGGACCAGCGCTTCGTTGATCGGCGTGACATCCGGCAGGCCCATGAAGCGGCGGGCTTCCTCGGGCGAGCACTCGACATTGACGGTGAACTTCATCGGTCCAAATCCTTCGCGCGATCTGCGCATACCGGGTCTATAAGGCGCCAAAAGCCAAGGAGCGAGCTATGGGTGAATGGGTTGAAGTCCAGGGTCCGGACGGGGCGTTCAAGGCGTACGTCGCGCGGCCATCGGGAACGCCCAAGGGCGCGGTCGTGGCGATCCAGGAGATCTTCGGCGTCAACGCGGTGATGCGCGGCAAAGCCGATTGGCTGGCGCGTGAGGGCTTCCTGGCGGTGTCGCCGGATCTCTTCTGGCGGATCAAGCCGGGCATCGATCTGACGGACCAGTCTGAGGCTGAGTGGAAGCAGGCGCTCGACTACATGAATCAGCTCGACAAGAACGCCAGCGTTCGCGACGTGCAGGCCACGCTGACTTGGGCGCGCAGCCAAGGCGTCAGCAAAGCGGGTGCGCTGGGCTATTGCATGGGCGGCTACATTGCGTTCCTGGCGGCGTGCCGGACGGATACGGACGCGACGGTCTGCTACCACGGCGGCGGAATCCACACGGCGCTCGGTGAAGCTGGCGGCATCAAGAAGCCGGTGATGCTCCACAACCCCATGAAGGACGGCTTCATCCCGCGCGAGGCGCTGGACACGATCCGCGAGACGTTGAGCTCTAATCCGCTCGTCACCGTGTGCGAGTACGCCGAGCAAGATCACGCGTTCACGCGCGAAGGTGGCGCGCACTACGATGAAGCGGCCAAGCAACTCGCCGATGGGCGCACAATCGAGTTCTTGAACAAGGCGCTCGCATGAAGCGGGTCCTGCTTGCAGCAGCTTTGATGTTAGCGGCGTGCGATGCGCCGCCCAACGACGCAATCGTCGATGTCGGCGGCGGCCGACCTGGTGATCCCGCAACGCTGACGCCGGCGAACTTGCCCGCGTTCTTCGATTGCCTGCGCGAGCAAAATGCAACGCTGATCTCCGCGCACCGCGGCGGGCGACATGATGGGCTCACGGAAAACTCGATCGAGAACTTCGAAGCGACGTTGGCGCACACGCCTGCCTTTATGGAAACTGACATCGGACGCACACGCGACGGCGTGCTTGTGCTCATGCATGACGACACGGTGGATCGCACGACGAACGGTTCTGGCGATGTCTCGTCGATGACTGCGGCGCAGTTTCAAGCGCTCCGGTTGCGTGACTATCAGGGCAACGTGCTCGCAACTTCGCCGCCGACTTTGCGCCAGGCGCTCGATTGGGCCGATGGTAAGACCGTACTTGAACTCGACGTGAAGCGGGGCGTTTCGTATGAGGATGTCGCGCGCGAAGTCGAAGCTGCGGGCGCAATGGATCGGGTGATCTTCATCACCTACAGCGTCGACGGGGCCTCACGGATCGCCAGCATCGCGCCGCACGCGATGATCTACACGACGGTTCGTAGCGTCCACGATCTCGACACGTTGGAGCGGCGTGGCGCTGAGCTTTCAAACATCGTGGCTTGGCTTGGCGACGGGGCGCTGGATGATGGTCTGGCGACTATGTTAAACGCACGCGGCGTGGAGGCGCGCCAAGGCTTGTTTGAGCGCTATCCCGACTTCGCTGCCGCGATGTCCGCGGGCGTGCAAAGCGTGTCAGTCAATGACCCAGAAGCCGCCTATCGCGCCATCGATGCCGCCGACGGACGGGATGGATACGCCGCAACTCAATGCGCCCGATGACGAAAGCCTGGTGCGTACCTAAGTCAGGCTCCTGAGCGGAGACCTCCCATGAAAGCCGTACGCATCGCCGCCAATGGCGGGCCCGAAGTCATCACCCTCGCCGATGTTGAATTGCGCGAGCCGGGCGCCGGCGAAGTGCGGGTGAAGCATCATGCGGTCGGCGTAAACTTCATCGACACGTATCAGCGATCGGGCCTCTACAAGATCGCGTTGCCTAGTCCGCTGGGATTGGAAGCGGCGGGTGTCGTCGATGCGATTGGCGAGGGCGTCACGCGCTTCAAAGTTGGCGATCGTATCGTCTATGCGAGCGGTCCGCTTGGCGCGTACGCGGAAGCAAACGTTGTGAAGGCAGCGCAGGCGGTGAAGCTGCCGGATGCAATTCCGTATGACATCGCAGCCGCGTCTTTGCTCAAGGGTATGACCGCGCGTTTTCTTTTGCGTAAGACGTTTCGCGTGGAACGTGGCCATGACGTTGTGATCCACGCAGCAGCCGGCGGCGTTGGTCAGATCGCGGTGCAATGGGCAAAGCATCTCGGCGCGAATGTCATCGCCGTTGTTGGAAGCGATGCGAAAGCAGAGATCGCGAAAGCGCTTGGGGCTGATCACACGATCGTCACGTCACGCGATGACATCGCAAAACGCGTGCGTGAGATCACCGGCGTTGGCGCGCATGTTGTGTACGATAGCGTTGGCAAAGATACGTTCCTCGCGTCGATTGATGCGCTGCGACCGCTCGGCATGATGGTCTCGTTCGGCAACGCATCGGGCCCGCCGCCAGACATAAATCCGTTGCTGCTTTCTCAGAAGGGTTCGCTCTTTCTCACGCGGCCAACGATGTTCAGTTACACCGCGACGGTCGAGCAATTGGATGAGACGGCGGCGGATCTATTTGACGTGATCGCGAAGGGCGCCGTGAAGATCGCACCGCCAACGCGTTACCCACTCGCTGATGCCGCGCAAGCGCATCGTGATTTGGAAGCACGCAAGACGACGGGTAGTTTGGTGCTTGTGCCGTGATCGGGCTGAGACGTCGCTCTTCGACAGGCTCAGGGTGACGAACTAAACGCCGGTGACTGAATTGGCGTCATGCTAAGCTTGTCGAAGCACGACGCCACGCATTCACTTCACGGCTGCGGCGCGTTGGAAGGCGGGGCGTTGCCATAAATTGTCGACATAGGTGCGTACGGGCGCGGGGATATCGGCTTCGATGCCAGCGAACTTCGCGCCGGTGACGATGTACGAGACTGAGATGTCGGCGGCGGTGAAGCGATCGGCGGCGATGTAGGGCTTGCCATCGAGGCATTGGCCGACGAATTCCAAGCGCTTCAGAATCGCGGACTTGAGATAGCCGGCGGTCCAGTTTTGCTTTTGATCATCGGGCGCCATGAAGCGCGTGGCGACGAGGGGATTGCCATAGGCCGCGACACCCGCTTCGCCGAACAACAGGAATTGCAGATAGCTGCCGTAGCCCGGCTCGTTCGGCTTCACTTCGAGATCGGTCGGGCCGTACTTCGACATGATGTAGATCATCATCGCGACGGACTCGATCATGCGCACATCGCCATCTTGCATGGCAGGCACTGTGCGCAACGGATTGATGGCTTTGAACTCATCACTCGGCTTGAAGAATGAGGCTTCCGCCGTCTCGTAGGGCACGCCCATCTCTTCGCAGAGCCAAAGCACGCGCAGCGAGCGTGCGCCTTGTGAGTGATAGACTTTGAGCATGAGCGTCCCTCCGGTGGCGGCGCTTTAGCACCCCGAAGGCGGAGCGCAAAATGAAAGAGGCGCGACTTGCGCCGCGCCTCTTCACATCACCGATCGTAGGTGACGTTACGTATTCATCGACTGGAAGAAGTCGTCGTTGTTCTTCGAGCCCTTGAGCTTATCGAGCAGGAATTCGATCGCGTCCTGCGTGCCCATCGGGCTGAGGATGCGGCGGAGCACGTACATCTTCTGCAGGTGTTCCTTCGGCGTGATGAGTTCGTCCTTACGCGTGCCAGACTTGAGCACATCGATGGCCGGGAAGATACGGCGGTCCGCGACCTTGCGGTCGAGCTGGAGTTCGCTGTTACCCGTGCCCTTGAACTCTTCGAAGATGACTTCGTCCATCCGCGAGCCGGTGTCGATGAGGGCCGTCGCGATGATCGTGAGCGAGCCGCCTTCTTCGAGATTACGCGCGGCGCCGAAGAAGCGCTTCGGACGTTGCAGAGCGTTGGCATCGACACCGCCGGTCAGCACCTTGCCCGAGGAGGGCACAACGGTGTTGTAAGCGCGGCCGAGACGCGTGACGGAGTCGAGCAAGATCACGACGTCCTTGCCGTGTTCGGCGAGGCGCTTGGCTTTCTCGATGACCATTTCAGCAACAGCGACGTGGCGCGTGGCCGGCTCGTCGAACGTGGAAGCGACGACTTCGCCCTTCACACTGCGCTGCATGTCGGTAACTTCTTCCGGACGTTCATCGATCAAGAGAACGATCAGAAACACTTCCGGGTGGTTGGCTTCGATCGCTTTCGCGATGTTCTGCATGATGACGGTTTTACCCGTCCGTGGCTGCGCGACGATGAGCGAGCGCTGGCCTTTGCCGATCGGCGCGACGATGTCGATGATGCGGCCGGTTTTGTCTTTGATGGTTGGATCGTCCAACTCCATCTTCAGACGCTCGGTCGGGTAGAGCGGCGTCAAATTGTCGAAGTGGACTTTGTGACGGACTTGATCCGGATCTTCGAAGTTGACGGAGTTGACCTTCGTGAGCGCGAAATAACGTTCGCCATCTTTCGGCGCTTTGATCTGGCCTTCGACGGTGTCGCCGGTGCGCAGACCGAATTTACGGATCTGTTGCGGCGAAATGTAAATGTCATCTGGACCTGAAAGGTAATTGGATTGCGGCGAGCGTAGGAAGCCGAAGCCGTCCGGCAGAATTTCGCAGACGCCCGCGCCGCCGATCTCAACGCCGCGCTCAGCGACAGTCTTCAGGATCGCAAACATCATGTCTTGGCTGCGCAGCGTGTTCGCGCCCTCGATCTCAAGGGATTCAGCGAGCGCCAACAATTCAGATGGCGGCTTACGCTTGAGCTCTTGCAGCGTGAGTGAGGTGAGCTCTTCGAGTGCTTGTTCGTCAGTCATAATTTTCTCGGGGGTGTCCCTGGATCCCAGGCGCACGTGTGGCGCGGGGAGGGACTAAGGATGGAAGGAGATCCGGCGGTTAGGATAAGTTGGCTTGCGCCGCCGTCGCAGGCATGCCGAAGCACGCAAGGACAGCCACACCACACCGCGCGGAGAGCGTCAAGCTGCTGAACGTACTGAGCGTCGCTTAGGGTTCCAGTGTCGCCAGAAGAACCACTGCAATGGCCACGAGAAACGGGATCTCGCTCATCAGCCGCCAGTAGCGTTCGGAGTGCCGACGTTGCCCGGAGGCAAGCTTTCGACCCTCTGCAGATAGGAAGCCGTGGTAGCCCGACAAGCCTAACACAAGGATAAGTTTGCCCCAGAACCAGTGAGGCACCGAGGCCACCACCTGCCCGAATGGCTGCCGCCAGTCAGAAACCATGTAGGTCGAAAACA
The DNA here is from genome assembly GCA_026400735.1 of Alphaproteobacteria bacterium. GTDB lineage: Bacteria > Pseudomonadota > Alphaproteobacteria > Caulobacterales > Aquidulcibacteraceae > Vitreimonas. Next base: position 10,092 of record JAPLOL010000071.1, read on the forward strand.
GGAAGATCCCGAACGCCCAGGCGAGGATGATGCTGGGCGTCAGGATGATCATGCGCAGATTGCGCGCGGCCTTCAGCATCGTCTGTTCAAGCTCGCCGCCAGGCTGGGACGAAATGATGTAGGCGTAGAAGCGTGGCAGCATCAGCAGGCCGGAAATCCACGCGATCACCGCAATGATGTGAAGTCCGCGTGCGAGATCGTAGCCGATCACATGTTCCATCAGCGCGCGTCCCTCGATGCCTGCGCGCACAATCCGTACGCGGCGGGGCAGAGCTTGCCCCCGGCTTCCGACTGCACCTTACCCGGCGCTGCAAGAGCGCGCTCCACCAAATCCGCTAGCGCGTCGATGAAGCGCGGGTCTGGACCGAGAGCCGGCGCGCGAAGATAAAACGGAAGCTGCAAGCTCTTCGCAAGTTGGCCGTACTCGATGTCAAGTTCGACCAACGTTTCGACATGCTCGGAGACAAACGCGATCGGCGAGATGATGACGCCTACGCCGTCCGCCGCAGCGCTATGGATTTCTTCTTCCGTAGAAGGTCCGATCCATTTCATCGGACCGACGCGAGATTGGTAGCAAACGCGGTATTCCCAATCCGCCGGCAATAGCTTCCACACCGCCGCGAAGGTTTGCTCGACTTGCCACTGATAGGGATCGCCGCGATCGACGACCTGCTGCGGCAGGCCGTGCGCGGAGAAGAGCAGGCGAGGGCGTTCGGGTGAGCCAGCATCGCGCCAGGCCTTCAGAATGGCGTCAGCGTGCGCCTGTGCGAATTGCGCGCCGGCTGGGTAACAGCAGATCGTCGATACGGGCAGGCTGGAGGACTTGCGCCACTCGGCCAATGACGACGCCGTCGTCGTCGTGGAAAATTGCGGATAGAGCGGTAGCAAGACTGCGTCTGTCGCGCCCCACGCTTCAGCCGCTTTCGCGGCTTCTTTCGTGAATGGTTTCCAATAGCGCATCGCCGGGAAGCATTTGAACGTGACATTGCTGACGCGCGTAGCGATCGCGGCTTCGAGCGCATCTGCTTGTTTCAGTGTCTCGGGCAAGATTGGCGAGCCGCCGCCCATCATGGCGTAGTTCGCTTTTGCCAGCTTCTCACGTGAACCAGAGATGAGCTTAGCTAGCAAAAAGCGAAGCGGTTGCGGCAGGCCGATAATGGCTTTGTCGTTGAAGAGATTGAAGAGGAAGGGGCGCACCGACTCTTGTTTGTCAGGCCCGCCCAGATTGAAGAGAATGATTGCGACGCGGCGTGAGGTCATCGCCCGCAAGCCGGGTCCCTTATCTGGTTGCGGGGTGGACGGGTCTTCGGACAGCACGGCGGTCATACGCCGCCTTTTACCACTTGGATCAGTCGCGCCATGTTTTCAGGTGTCGCATCCGGCGTAATGCCATGACCGAGATTGAAGATGTGCGGAACGTCTTTGAACGCTTCGATCACATCACGTGCTGCGCGCTCGAGCGCTTCACCGCCAACAACAAGAGCAAGGGGATCGAGGTTGCCTTGCAACGGCATTCCCTTCGGCGCCGCTGCAATCGCTGCGGCCGCCGGCGTCTGAGTGTCGATGCCGAGCGCGGTCACGCCTGTTTCATGTGCGTAGGCGCCAAGCTGCGCTCCGGATCCGCGCGGGAAACCAATAATCGGAACCGTAACGCCAAGCTCACGCAGGCGTTTCACGAGTTTCTTCGTTGGCCCAATGATGACGCGTTGGAACTGCGCGGGGGAGAGCCCTTCCGACCAACTCTCGAATATCTGCAAGCAATCCGCGCCGGCCTTCACCTGCGCAGCCAAGTGCTGGGCGCTCATCTCAACGAGCGTTTCCAGCAATGCATCAACATCGGCGGGCCGTTCATAGACCGCGCGGCGTGCGCGTTCTTTTTCGCCACCTTGGCCCTGCAGCATGTAGGTTGCGACAGTCCACGGTCCGCCGCAAAAACCGATCAAAGCAATGTCGTTCGGGATTGCAGACTTAATCCGCTCAACCGCTTCGTAGACCGGCGCCAATCTTTGCAGTCCGCGCTGTACATCATCGAAGCGCCAGGTTTCTTCCTCAATCAACGGATTGAGCCGCGGGCCTTCGCCTTCGACAAACCAGACCTTCCGACCAAGCGCGTCAGGTACGACTAAAATATCTGAGAAGAGGATCGCCGCATCTAACGGAAACCGCCGCAGAGGCTGCATCACAGCTTCTGTCGCCAGAGCAGGGGAATAGCAGAAATCCAGGAAGCTCTTAGACCGAGTCCGGAGCTCACGGTACTCCGGCAAATAGCGGCCAGCCTGACGCATAATCCAAACCGGAGGAGGATCGATCCTCTCTCCGCTCAAAACACGCAGCAGTCCGGGAACTCTCTCCCGATCGGACATTTGCCTCTTCCCAACTTCTAATTTGAATCCCGATTTAATGAGGACTCGTTGTTGATGGGACTTTGTTTGCGGGACAAGATTCCTGTCCACAGCTTATCCCCTGACTTGTCCTTCGCGCGATGCGACGGAATTGTCTTTGTCGCGAATGGCTTGAGGGGTGCGCGAGTCGCCTCCGATTCCTTTGAGTCCATAATGTCGCGCTGTGAGCAAGGTTTGGAGGAATCGCCCGGGAGGAGAAGTGGAATCCGGGTTGGGGTGGCAGTTCGTTCTGTTTGCGGGGTTATCCCGTGCCTCACCCAACAGCTTGTCCACACTCCTAACTCAGCTGATATGTGACCCATGGCGACAGAACGGCTCGGCATCTTCGCGAACTTCCACCTTGTCTCCGACTCAACAGGGGAGACGCTAGCGGGTGTTTTGCGCGCAACTTGCGCTCAGTTCGACAACATCATGCCTGTGGAACACTCGTACTTTCTGGTGCGATCGGCCCGGCAGCTGGAGCGGGTGATCTCGGAAATTGAAGCCGCGCCGGGCGTGGTGATGTTCACGCTCTCGAATTTGGAACACCGGGCGCAGCTGGAAGATGCGTGCGCGCAGATGAACATGCCGGCAGTGGCCGTGCTCGATCCGGTGCTGGACACTACTTCCCGGTATTTGGGGGTGGAGCTAAATCATCGGGTCGGCAACCCGCGCAAACTCAACGCCGAGTATTTCAAGCGCATCGATGCGCTCGATTTCGCGATGTATCATGATGACGGCCAGCAGCACGTTGATTTGGCCAATGCAGACGTGATCTTGGTTGGTGTGAGCCGTACTTCCAAAACGCCGACCAGTGTTTATCTCGCGCACCGAGGTGTGAAGGCCGCGAACGTGCCGATGGTGCCTGGTGTGCCGTTGCCGCCGGAAGTGTTTTTGAAAGACGGCCCGCTTGTTGTGGGCCTCCTTATCTCTGCCGATCGTCTCATTCACATCCGCCGCAACCGTTTGGCTTCGATGAAGGAGACGCGCGCTGGCTCTTACACGGACGAAGACGCGGTTCGCCGCGAAGTAATGGACGCGCAGAAATTGTTCGAGCGTGAAGGGTGGCCGACAATTGACGTGTCGCGGCGCTCGATCGAAGAAACGGCGGCATCTGTGCTCAATCTGCTGGCGGATCGCCAAGCGTGAAACTGATCCTTGCTTCCGGAAGCGCCGCGCGCCGACAGTTGCTTGAAGCGGCTGGTTTGACGTTTGAAGTCGATGCGCCGCGCATGGATGAAGAGGCGGCGAAGGCGAGCTTGCGCGCTGCAGGTATGAAGCCTCGCGATCAAGCGGACGCGCTCGCTGAACTCAAGGCCCTCAGTGTTTCACGAGGGCGGCCAGACCTTGTGATTGGCGCCGATCAGATGCTCGCGCTTGGAGGCGAGATCTTCGACAAGCCGAAGGATGTAAGGGAGGCTCGTCAGCATCTTTCGCGCCTGCGTGGGCAAACACATCAACTGATCACAGCTGTCGTTGTTGCGCGCGAAGGCGCAATCATTTGGCGGCATATCGATACACCGAAGTTGAAGATGCGCGCATTCAGTGACGCGTTTCTCGATGACTATATGGGCCGAGCAGGGGAGCAAGTGTTGCGCTCTGTTGGCGCGTACCAACTAGAAGGTCTTGGTGCGCAATTGTTTGAACGTGTCGAGGGCGACTACTTCTCAGTGCTTGGCCTGCCGCTGCTGCCGCTGCTCGCATTCTTGCGTGAACACGGTATTGCGCAATCATGAGCATTACGGCCGCAACGAAAGTGTACGGTGTTGTAGGCAATCCGGTGAGCCATTCGCTCTCGCCGGTGATGCACAATGGCTGGATTGCTGATCACAGCTTGGATGCGGTGTATGTGGCGCTGCCACTGAAGAGCGATGATCCTGTCGCCGCAATCAAGGCCCTGAGCGGGTTCGCCGGGCTTAACGTAACGGTGCCGCATAAGGAAGCAGCGGCGAAGGCCGCGGCGCGCAGTGAAGCTGTCGTCGCCAACGTATTGCGGCGCGAGGACGATGGAACGTTTTCCGGCTTTAACACGGATGGCCTGGGTTTTTTGGACTCACTCGCCGAAGCCGCGCCAGATTGGCGAACGCGCGCGCGCCGCGTTTTGATTCTTGGCGCGGGCGGAGGCGCTCTCGGCATCGGTCGAGCACTTTCGCCCTTCGTCGACACCATTCATTTCGCCAATCGCACGGCTGAGCGCGCCGAAAAAACGGCAGCAGCTGTTCCCAATGGCCGCACGACGCGATGGGACGATCTCGAACGTGCCTTTGGGCACGCGGATCTCATCGTGCAAACAACGACACTGGGCATGGCCGACCAACCGGAGATGGAATGGCCGGTATCGTTATGCAGGCCGAACGCAATTATCGCCGACATTGTCTATCGGCCGCTTGAAACGCCGCTATTGGCGGCAGCCCGCGCCCGGCAGCTGACCGCAATCGACGGCCTCGGCATGCTGATTCATCAAGGCGCGCGCTCGTTCGAGCTTTGGTTCGGAATCAAACCCGATGCGGCGAAGGCGCGACAGCGTTTGTTGGCGGCGCTCGCATGATCATCGTCGGGCTCACTGGTTCTATCGGGATGGGAAAATCCACGGTCGCCCAGATGTTTGCGGAGGAGGGCGCGCCGGGGTTCAACTCCGATGATGCGGTGCATCAGCTTTACGCGGCTGGCGGCGCGGGTGTGGCGCCAGTTGAGGCTGCGTTTCCGGGCGTTACGAAACACGCTGCTATCGATCGTGCGGCGCTTTCAGCGCGAGTTGTTGGCAATCCAGAAGCGATCAAGCGGCTCGAAGCCATCGTTCACCCGCTGGTGCGCCAAGCGCAGATGGTTTTCCTTCAAGAACAGCGTGACGCCGGCGCGGAAGTTGTTGTGCTCGATATCCCGCTCCTCTTCGAGGGCGGGGGCGCGAAGTTTGTAGACAAGACCGTGGTGGTGTCCGCACCCGCAGACGTCCAGCGCGCGCGCGTTCTTGCGCGGCCCGGCATGAGCGTGGAGAAATTTGAGGCGATCTTGGCGCTGCAAATGCCGGACGCGGAGAAGCGCGCGCGCGCGGATTTTGTTGTTGATACAGGCGTCTCGCTTGACGATACGCGCGCTCAGGTCCGCACCGTGCTGGACGCGCTCCGCGAACAGAGTTAGCCGGATTCATGCGCGAAATCCTGTTTGACACGGAAACTACGGGGGTGTTCCCAGATCACGGGGACGAGAAACTGCGCGACCGCATCGTCGAGATCGGCTGTGTGGAAGTGTTCAACCTCGAGCGTACCGGCCGGGAGTATCACGTTTACCTCAATCCCGATCGCGATGTGCCGGAAGAGGTTGTGCGCGTGCACGGGTTGCGCCGCGAGTTTTTGATCAATCACAAGCGTTTTGCGCAAATTGCGCAGGAATTTTTGGAATTTGTCGGTGACGCGCCGCTCGTCGCTCACAATGCTGGTTTCGACCAGGGCTTCATCAATGCAGAACTGCGCCGCTGTGGTTTGGCGCAATTGGGCGACGATCGATTCATCGACACGCTCGCGATTGCTCGCAAAAAGTTTCCTGGCGCTTCAAACTCACTCGATGCGCTGGCTCGTCGCTTCCAACTCGACCGGTATGGTTTCGACCTTGCTTCGCGTAAGGGCGCGGGCGGTCACGGCGCTCTTGTAGACTCCCGCATTCTTGCGGAGGTTTATCTGCATCTCAAAGGCGGGCGCGAGCAGACTCTGTCATTTGATGCAGGCACGGCGATGGCCGACGACGCGGCCGTGTTGCGTGCAGTGGAGTTCGTGCGGCGCGCACCGCGTCCCGCGCCCTTGCAATCATTGCTGACGGCCGAAGAGCAAGCGGCGCATGCAGCTTTTATCGAGAAGCTTGGTCCGAACGCGCTTTGGCTTAAGGCGAGTTAGCCGTTGCGCGCGGCGGCGAGCGGCACATCGCTGCGACCCTGGCGGTCGCGCAATTCTTGCCAGTAGAGCGGCGTAAAATCGATCGGGTTGATCAGCAGCGGAGGGTAGCCACCCTCGCGTGTGACTTCGGCGAGGATCTGGCGGCTGAACGGAAACAGCAGGCGAGGGCATTCGATCCAGATCAGCGGCTCCACATCATCCGAACGCACGTTCACGAATTGGAAGACGCCGGAATAGACGAGGTTCGCGGCGAACATCGGCTGGTCGCCACGCTTGGCTTGGACGTTGATGCAGAGATCGACCTCAGTCGCTTCACCTTCTCCGACTGGGCGGGATTTGACTTCGACACCCATGTCGATGGTGGGCTGAATCTCGTAAGCGGAGACCACCGCGCCCATCGCGTTCTGAAATGACAGGTCCTTCACGTATTGCGCCAAAACGCGCAGGTGAGGGGAATCGGCTGGCGGAGCGCCATCGTTTTGCGTGTTCATGCGCCAGAAACTCGTGCTGGGGGGCCGAAAAATCGGCGGTTAACATGCTGCGGCAACCCGGCCAAGGCAACCGCGCTGGCACAACCTGCCTGTTGGCATTATCTTAAATCCTCACATACCACCTCGCACCTTCCGGAGCGGCGATCTTTGCAACAGGACACCATTCAAATCCTAGTCTTGGCGTTTATCGCCGGCATCGTTCTGTTTCGCCTCTACACGACGTTGGGCAAACGTACTGGTGAGGAAGCTCAAGAGCCTGCGCCTGCGCAGGGCGAGATGCCGCGCGCACCAGCGCACACGCCAGCGGCGCCGCTGGCGTCTGCAGGTGTAGCGGGCATTGCGGCAGTCGAACGCGCTGATCCGAATTTTGAACCTGGCTATTTTCTGCAAGGCGCGCGCGCCGCGTACGATCTAATCGTTGGCGCCTTCGCCAAGGGTGATCGCGAAGCGCTGCGCGGATTGCTGACGCCACGTGTTTATGAGTCATACGTTGCAGCCATCGAAGCGCGCGAAGCGCAGGGCGGTGTTGGTCCAGAGATTGTGCGCTTAAAGAGCGTCGAGATCGCGGACGCAGGCATGAATGGCGACACCGCGCAGGTCGTCGTTAAATTCGAGGCGGAATTGGCCGAGGGCGCGACTGGCGTGCGCGATGCACGCGAGCGTTGGACGTTCGAGCGCAACGTGCGTTCATCCGATCCTAATTGGCTGCTGTCACGCGTTCAGGCGGCGTGAGCAAGAAAAACCGCGATCTGACTGTTGACGAAAAAAAGCTGTGGCGGCGCGTCGCCGCAAGCGTGAAGACGCGCCGTCCGTTGCCGGCGGCTGATGCCGACGAACCGGAGGAGCGCCAGGCGCCGAAACGCCCACTGGCGCCTACGCCCAAGGCGATAGCCAATCCAGTAGCGCCTAAACCTGCGCCGCGCCCACAGGATCGAGGCAATGAAAAACGCGTGCGTCGTGGCAAGCTGGAGATCGGCGGCAAGCTCGATCTGCATGGCCATACGCAGGACAGCGGGCGCGCTGCGCTCGCGCGGTTCTTACGTTCGGCGCAGGCGCGCGGCGATCGCACGGTGATCATCATCACCGGTGTTGGCCGCGGCGGGGAGGGCATCTTAAAGCGCCGCTTTCCCGAATGGATCGTAGAGCGCGACCTTCGCGCATACGTCTCGGGTTTCGCGCCGGCCCATCGCGCGCATGGCGGCGCTGGCGCGTTCTATGTCTTCATCAAGCGCGCCGATTGAAACGTCTGCTTAAGCCAAGTGACCGAAGCGTTGACAAAAACGCGCGCAAACCACTGTAAAAAGACGGCTTTTTTAGGCGGCGCTAACCAAAACGGGTGAAGTGTCGCTCGCGCGCGTGCTTGTTTGCGCGCCTGGAGCGACGATGAAATTGCGCCTGCCGAAGTTCTCGGGCTTCAGCCGTCCTCGCGGTTTGCAGGCGCGCGCGGTGATTTTCACCAGCGCCCTGATGGCGCTGACCGCTGCCGTCTCCGCCGCGATTCTCATCTTCGGCGCGCAGACTGAGGGTGAACGTCAGCAAATCAGCATCGCGCATGATCTCACCGAGCACTTGGCATCACGCGCTGGCGATGTGATGGCGCACGGCAATACGCGCGTGCTCGAAATGATGATCCAGGGCTCAACGCAACAGCGCAACGTGCGCGCCATTTCGATCCGCGATGCGAGCAATACTGTGCTTGCCCAGACGGGTGGCACGGAAGCCGACAATGTCGTCATGACGCAATTGTCAGCGCGAGCGCTGGCCGATCGGGCTGTGGTGTACAGCCGTGGTCGCGATGGCGCTGTTACTGTAGCGGCGCCGATTGTCCGCCAAGGCCAGGTTATCGGCGTTGCGCTGCGGATGTGGGAAGCGAGCGCTTACAAGTTCGACGCATTTCCGTCGCTGACGCCATTCCTTCTCATCGTTGCATGTCTTGCTTTCGCAGCTATTCCGCTGACCGCGCTCGCCGTGCGGCGCGCTATTGCACCGCTGGACGAGCTCGCGCGTTACGCCGAACAGGTAGGGGAGCGCGGACAGGCTGCGCCGATCACGATGCGTACGGGCGACGAGTTTGAGACGCTCGCAAATGCCTTCAACAACATGACCGGCCGGCTCGATGCATCGATGCGCCAGATCCAGGAGATCGCTTTCGTCGATCCGGTAACGCGTCTGCCGAACCAGGATCGTTTCACTCGCGAGCTCGACTATTTCATTCTGCAGAACAATACCGGCCAATCGACGGCAGCGGTGATCGTTATTGAACTGACGCGCTTGCCGCGGCTGATGCAGACGCTTGATCCAGACGCCGCGCGCGAGTTTTTGCGTGTTGTCGCTGACCGCTTCGTGACTGCTGTGCGCACCGTGGACCGCGTTGTCCGCGTACGGACGCAAGGAGATCGGCAAGCCGTACCGTCACGCCTTAGTGCCTCGGAGTTCGGCGTTTTGGCGCCGGATTTGTCCTCGGCGGCTGATGCCGCGCGTTTCGCTCAGCATCTCAATGCGGCGCTGGACCAGCCGTTCGATTGGCGCGGTCACAAGCTCACTCTTGGCGCGTGCTGCGGCGTATCGCTGGCGCCGCGCGACGGGCAAGACGCTGACGCCGCTATTCGTCACGCTCGCATGGCGATGGCAGCGGCGCATGCGGCGCCGGCGCGCGTTAAAGTTTACACGCCGTCGCTGGATCGCGAGGCGGTCGCGCGCTTGACGCTTGAGCGCGAAATGCGCGGCGCGTTGGAACGCAACGAGTTTCGCGCCTACTTTCAGCCGAAGATCAATCTGAAGACTGGTCGTATCGAGGCGTGCGAAGCGCTGGCGCGTTGGATTAGGCCGGATCGCACCATCATCAGCCCTGGCCGGTTCATCCCGGTCGCAGAAGAGAGCGGCCTGATCGGCGCCCTCTCTGATGCGATCATGCGCGAAGCGTGTTGGAAAGCCGCGTCGTGGGCCCGGGCAGGGCGGCCGACGAAGGTTGCGGTCAACGTGTCTGCGCTACAGTTCCGCAGCGATAAGTTCTCGGACAACGTTCTGCGCGTTGTCGCTCATGCGGGCCTCGCGCCTGAGAATTTAGAACTTGAGATCACCGAGTCGGTCATCATGGCCGATCCGGAGCGGGCGCTGCGGATTATCAAGCCATTGCGTGACGCCGGCATCCGTTTGGCGATCGACGATTTCGGTTGCGGCCATTCAAGCCTGTCATCACTGACTAAGCTGCCGTTTGATGTCATCAAAATCGACCAGCAATTCGTGCGCGCGCTGGAACGGGGCGAACCGCGATCCGCCGAGATTGTCGAGATTATCCTGGCGTTCGCGCGCACCTTGAACATGGAAGTCGTCGCCGAAGGAATCGAGCGTCGCGAGGATATGGAATTCATGGCGGCGCGCGGGTGCCACTGGATCCAAGGCTTCCTCTTCGGCGCGGCGGTCTCCGCGCCAGAGTTCGCCGAATTGCTGCGCCGTCAAGACGGTGAAGACGTAGGCGCCGAAGACGCCGCTTGAACGGCGGCGCGCGCTCCGCCACATCAGGCCCATGACAGATCAACCAGGTTGGCATGGCACGACGATCGTGGCCGTGCGCAAGAACGGCAAAGTCGTGATTGCCGGCGACGGACAAGTCTCGGCGGGTCCCACTATTCTCAAGGGCAATGCACGCAAAGTGCGCGCGCTTGGCGACGGCTCGGTGATCGTTGGATTTGCTGGGGCGACGGCGGATGCGTTCGCGTTGTTTGAGCGGCTTGAGCAGAAATTGGAGCGTTTTCCGAAGCAGCTGGCGCGCGCGTGCGTGGAGCTCGCGAAGGACTGGCGCACCGATCGCGCCTTGCGCCGCCTCGATGCGATGCTGATTGTGGCGGATAAGGATGAGACGTTGCTCCTCACCGGCGCCGGTGATGTGTTGGAACCGGAGCATCAGGTGGTCGCAGTCGGATCGGGCGGCAATTATGCGTTGGCCGCTGCCCGCGCGCTCTACGAGCATGTCAGCGATCCTGAGGACATCGCGCGCGAGGCCATGAAGATCGCCGCGGAGATTTGCGTTTATACGAACGGCAAACTCACGGTTGAAAAGCTGGGAGCCTAGGGCGCGGCCGACGAGACGCCGCACTTCATGCGGCGCGTTAGCACCCCTAAATCAAGCGACTCATGACCCATTTCTCGCCCCGCGAAATTGTCTCTGAACTCGATCGTTTCATCGTTGGTCAAAACGATGCCAAGCGCGCTGTTGCGATCGCGCTACGCAACCGCTGGCGCAGGAAGCAATTGCCGGAAAATCTCCGCGAAGAGGTCACGCCGAAGAACATCTTGATGATCGGTCCTACCGGCGTCGGCAAAACCGAGATCGCGAGACGTTTGGCGAAATTGGCTGGCGCACCGTTTCTGAAGGTCGAGGCTACGAAGTTCACGGAAGTCGGCTATGTGGGCCGAGACGTTGAGCAGATCATTCGCGACCTTGTAGAGGTGGCGCTTAATATTGTGCGGGAGCGCCGCCGCCGGGAAGTCCGTGCGCGCGCCGAGTCTGCGGCCGAAGAGCGAGTACTTGACGCACTTGTGGGGCAGGGCGCGAGCGCCGCGACGCGAGAGTCTTTCCGAAAGAAATTACGCAACAGCGAGCTGGGTGCTTCAGCGGTCGAAATCGACGTGGAAGACAATGCCAATCCGATGGGTGGTCTCGATATTCCGGGTCAGCCGAATGTCGGTGTCGTGAATATCGGCGAGATTTTCGGCAAAGCCTTTGGCAAGCGCACGAAGCGTGTCCGCATGACAGTGGACGAGGCGTACGAGCCGCTGATCCGTGAGGAGGGCGACAAGCTCATCGACCAAGATACGCTGGTGAAAGAGGCGCTCGCGCTCACCGCTGAAGACGGCATCGTGTTCATCGATGAGATCGACAAGATTGCGTCACGCTCGGAACGTGTCGGCGGCGGCGATGTTAGCCGCGAAGGCGTGCAGCGTGATTTGCTGCCGTTGATCGAGGGCACAATCGTTACGACGAAGCACGGCCAGGTGAAGACTGACCACATCCTCTTCATAGCGTCGGGCGCCTTTCACGTGTCGAAGCCGTCGGATTTGCTGCCCGAATTGCAAGGTCGACTGCCAATCCGGGTCGAGCTGCAAGCACTCACACGCGATGACTTCCGTCGCATTTTGACTGAGCCGGAAGCGAGCCTCGTGACGCAATATAAGGCGCTGCTGAAAACTGAGGGCGTTACGCTCGACATCACGGACGATGCGGTCGAGGCGATCGCCGGTATTGCGGCAGACGTAAACAGTACCGTCGAAAATATCGGCGCGCGGCGGCTGCAAACGGTGATGGAGCGAATGCTCGACGAAATCAGCTATTCGGCGCCCGACCGAAACGGCGAGACCGTGCGCATCGATGCTGAGTACGTGAAGGCTAATGTCGGCAATCTCGCGAAGAACGCCGATCTGAGCCGCTTCATCCTTTAGACGCTGAGACCGTGCTTCTGCGCCAAGTCGCGAAGGTTCACTTCCGGGCGCGGGCCCATGTGCGAAATCACCTCCGCTGCCGCAAGCGAGGCGAGCGCGCCGCATTCCGCGAGCGATTTCTTGCGTGCGTAACCGAAGAGGAAGCCCGCCGCGTACTGGTCGCCGGCGCCGGTTGAGTCGACGATCTTCGAGACAGGGAACGCTTTCACTTCGACGGTTTCATCCGCCGAAGCGACAAGAGAGCCGTGCTCCGAGCGCGTCACCGCGACGAGAGGGCAGACCTTGCGCGCTTGCGCGAGGGCGTCGCCGAGGTCGGTGCTTTGATAAAGCGAGAGGATCTCGGACTCGTTGCAGAACAAGATGTCGATATGACCGCTAACCAATTGGCGGAAGCTGTCGCGGTGGCGATCGACGCAGAAGGTGTCGGAAAGTGTCAGCGAAACCTTGCGGCCAGCAGCGCGTGCGATCTCAGCGGCGCGAACGAACGCGGCCTTGGCTTCGTCGCGATCGAAGAGGTAGCCTTCAAGGAAAAGCGTTTCGCCGGAGCGGATGAGATCGGCGTCGATGTCTTCAGCGCCGAGCAGAGTCGAGGCGCCGAGATAGGTGTTCATTGAACGCTGGCCGTCAGAGGTCACGACGATGAGCGAGCGCGCTGTGCTCGGTGTGCCCGAGCGGGGCGGTGTGTTGAAGACGACGCCGGCAGCGCGGAATTCCTTGGTGAAACGCACCCCAAGCGCGTCGTCTGCGACCTTGCCGATGTAAGCTGTCTTGCCGCCAAAGCTGGCAATGCCCGTCACGGTGTTGGCGGCTGAGCCGCCTGCTGCGACCACGGGATCGGCCAAGCGCGCGGTCAGATGTTCTGCGCGCGCTTCGTCGATCAGAGTCATTGCGCCTTTGGTGATGCCTTCCTCGGTGAGGAACCCGTCGGAAACGGGTTTCAGAACGTCAATAATGGCGTTGCCGACGGCGACAACATCGTAGGTCGAGTTGGTCATGAAATAATCCCTGGAGTTGTGGCGTTTAAGCGCGTGGGCAGAGCGTGGCAAGCATTGCGGGCGAGCGCGGGCGGCGGCACATTCGCGCGCATGCGATTCACAGCCTCTCTGGCGGCTTTGCTGCTGCTCTCCGCCTGCGCCACCGCCGCTCCAACGGGGCCAGCAACTGGCGCAACTTCACCAGCGGCGACGACGCCTTCCGTGGCTTCGTCGCGCCAAGCGCAAGCACTTCGTGCTGCCGGCGGCGGGCAAGCGCCATCTCTGCAGGACGTCGAGCGCTTGTTCGGCACGGCGGACATTGTTCGTCGCGAAGGCGCGGGCGCTGCAGTGACGTATCGGTACGAGACGTGCGCACTGCTGCTGCTGTTCGCCGCCGATAGCCACAACGCCATGCGTTTGCAGGAAGCCCATCCGAGTGCACGTCACGCTGGTGCCGCAGCGCCGAGCTTGGATCAGTGCGCGGCCGAAGCTGCTGCGGCGCGCCGTTCGTAGATGGCGCGCGTCGCGTATCTAACGGGCCGCACGTATCGTGGAACGCCGCTTGGCCCTGGCGCTGTGCCGCAGCTTGAAGAGAAGAGTCGCGATCTTATTCTTGCAGCAGGCAAGAAGCGCGGCGTTGAGTTTGAGATCGTCTATTGGGACGAGCTGGATCTGCCGCAGCGGGGCTTCGATCTCGCCGTGATCCGGACGACCTGGGATTACACTGAGCGCGCGGATCAATTTCTGAGGGCGCTTGAATCGCATGAGCGCAATGGGCTGCGTGTCTGCAATCCATCGCAGGTCGTGCGCTGGAATATGCGCAAGACGTATCTGCAGGAGCTTGGGCCGTCGGCGATTGAGACGGTTTGGACGGACAAGCCGGATGCGCACACGGTCTCGCAGGCGTTCGATGCGCTTGATGCGGCGGAAGTGGTGCTGAAGCCGCAGGTTGGCGCGGGCTCGGTGCGGACGGTGCGGCTGAGACGCAATGCGTGGAGCGAAGCGGATTTGATCGATGGGCCGATTGGGCCGGCGATGATCCAGCCGTATTTGCGCGCGATCGAGACAGAAGGGGAGCGTTCGCTCTTTTGGTTTGGCGGCGAATATTCGCACGCGGTGCGCAAGGTGCCGGCCGCGGGCGATTGGTTGGCCAACGTCTCTGGCGCGCGCTTTGTTGCGGAGACGCCGCCGCCGGCTGCGATTGAAGCTGCGGAAGCGGCGCGGGCCAGAGCGCCGCAGGATCTGCTCTATGTGCGGATCGATCTTGTGCTTGGCGACGATGGTGCTTGGCGCGTGATCGAGATCGAGGCGATCGAGCCTTATCTTTTCTTGGATTTCGCACCTGAAGGCGCGGACGTTTTCGTTGGCGCAATCGCGCGCGTCTTGGGCGCGTAAAGGCAAATATCGGCGATCACGCAGCGCGGGCATTCAGGCTTGCGCGCCAGGCACGTGTAGCGGCCGTGCAGGATCAGCCAGTGATGTGCGCCGTGGAGATATTTCTCCGGCGTGATGCGCATGAGTTGTTCTTCGACTTCAGCGGGATTTTTCCCATCAGCGAGCCCGGTGCGGTTGGCGACGCGAAAAACGTGGGTGTCGACCGCGATGGTGCCTTCACCGAAGATTTCCATCAGCACGACGTTCGCAGTTTTGCGTCCGACGCCGGGGAGCGCTTCCAGCGCTTCGCGATCGTGCGGGACTTCGCCGTCGTGCTGGTCGATCAAAGCTTGTGAGAGCGCGATGACGTTCTTGGCTTTGTTGCGCCAGAGGCCGATCGTCTTGATGTGATCGGCGACTTTCTCTTCGCCGAGCTTCAGCATTTTCTTCGGCGTATCGGCGAGCTGAAACAGCGCACCGGTGGCGCGGTTGACACCTTTGTCTGTGGCTTGGGCGGAAAGAACCACCGCGATGAGCAGTGTGTAGGGGCTCGTGTATTCCAGCTCCGTCTTCGGATCGGGCCGCACGTGGGCGAGGCGGGCGTAGAGTTCTTCCGCTTTGGCTTTGGTCAGGCGCTTGGCCACGTGTTGTCGTCCCTTGGCAGCCGAAGCGGCGGGCTTAAGCTTAGCGCATGACGCCGCACTGGGAACGCTCGCCCGACGCGCCGGTTCTGGATGAGCCGCTTCTGATGGACGCTGTGCTGCGTCCGCATCGGAGCTTTAGTCTCAAAGCCTTCAAGCTGATGTTGCTCGCGGTTATCGCGGTGAACGTCGCGGTGGCGATTTTCTTTTGGATGCAGGGCGCGTTTCCTGTCGCTGGGTTTTTAGGGCTCGATGTGCTGGCCTTGTGGTTGGCGTTCCGGTGGAATTATCGCTCGGGGCAGGCGGCAGAGTGCGTGCGGATCGCGCCGGGCGCGGTGCACGTGGCCGCCGTTGATAAGAACGGCACGGCGACGCATTGGGTGCTCAATCCGGTCTGGGCGCGGGTGATGCGCGATGGGCGCGGCGTGCTGATCCGGGAGCGCGAAGGGCAGATGCGGCTAGGCGCGTTTCTGTCGCCGAAGGAGTGCGATGGCTTTGCATCGGCGCTGAGCTTGGCGTTGAGCAAGGCGAAGCGCGGCTACAGCCCCAGCACGTCGCGCATCGAATAGAGGCCGGGCGGTTTGCTTGCGACCCAGAGCGCAGCAGCTAGCGCTCCGTCGGCGAATACAGCGCGATCTGAGGCGTGATGCGAGAGCGTCACCGTTTCGCGCTCGGCGATGAAGCGGACGTCATGGTCGCCAACGATGCCGCCGCCGCGAATGGCGGAAAATCCGATGCCGCCCTCTTTGCGTGGACCGGTGATGCCGTCGTGTGGCTTGAGTCGGGCGTCGTTCAGTTTCACGTTGCGGCCGGCTGCAGCGGCTTCGCCGAGGAGGAGGGCTGTGCCTGAGGGTGCGTCGACCTTGCGCCGGTGATGCGCCTCAGTGATCTCAATGTCCCACTCGGGGCCGAGGCGTTGGGCGGCTTGTTCGACGAGCGCGGCGAGGAGATTGACGCCGAGGCTAAAATTGCCGGAGCGCACAATGGCGATGCGTTCGCCGTGTTCGGCGACTTGCGCTTCCTGAGCCTCGCTCAGCCCAGTCGTGCCGATAATGGCGGCCTTCACCGGCGTGCCGACGAGCGCATCGAGTGCATCGATGGTTGCAGCGGGTGCGGTGAAATCGATCCAGACTTCCGCCTTGTCGGCGGCGAGGTTCGCGGTCTCGGATGTGTTCATCATCAAAGGCGCCATGCCGGCGAGGGCGCCCAGATCGATGCCGAGGAATTGGCCTTCGCTGTGCTCGGTGCCGCCGCAGACGTGAAAGCGCGGATCGTTCGATGCGGCGCGAACAAGCGCGCGGCCCATGCGGCCGCCAGCGCCAGCGATGGCAATGGAAAGCGTCATGCGGGTGTTGTGAGCCGCACCGTTAGCGCTGGCAAGCTTAGCGCGTCGGCGGTTCGCTGTTGGTGTCGAAGAAGCTCTTTACGTTGTCGAAGAAGCCCTGGGTTTGCGTGTGGCATTCTTCGCCGCAATCCTTAGAGAATTCTTCGAGCAGCTTCTTTTGCTTCGCGGTGAGGTTCACCGGCGTTTCGACCAAAAGCTCAACGTGCAGGTCGCCGCGATCCTTGCCGCGCAGGTGCGTCATGCCTTTGCCTTTGACGCGGAAGCGGCGGCCGGTCTGTGCGCCGGCCGGGATCGTGATCTTGGCGCGTTCGCCGTCGATGGTTGGAATTTCCATCTCGCCGCCTAGCGCGGCTTTCACCATTGGCGCAGGCGCGCGGCAGTAGAGATCCGGCCCTTCGCGTTCGAAGAGCGCATGCGGTTTCACGGAGAGAAAGAGATAAAGATCGCCAGGCGGGCCACCGCGCGCGCCGGCATCGCCTTCGCCGGAGAGACGGATACGCGTGCCATCTTCAACGCCAGCGGGGATTTTCACAGAGAGCGTGCGCTCTTTTTGAACTTGTCCGCGACCGCCGCAGGAGCGGCACGGCGTTTTGATCGATTGACCGCGGCCATGGCATGCAGGGCAGGTGCGCACCATGCGGAACATGCCTTGCTGCGTGCGCACTTGGCCGGCGCCTTGGCACATCGTGCATGTGTCGAGTGGCGCGTTGCCTTCCGAGCCTGAGCCTTTGCACGGCTCACACGCTTGCGCGCGCGGAACAACGATTTCGCGTTCGTTGCCGCGGAAGGCTTGTTCGAGTGTGATCTCGACGTCGTAGCGAAGATCCGCGCCTCGGCCGGGACCGTTGCGCGGTCCGCCTCTGCCGCCGCCGCGCGCGAACATGTCCTCAAAGCCGCCGCCGAAGATCTCGTTGAACAGATCTGAGAAGTCGGCCGCGCCAGCGCCGTGGAAGCCGCCGGCGCCTGGGCCTCCGCCTTGGAAGGCGGCTTTGCCGTAGCGATCGTAGGCTGCGCGCTTTTCCGGATCGGAGAGCACGGCATAGGCTTCGCCGAGTTCTTTGAACTTTTCCTCGGAGACTTTGCAGCCCGGGTTTTGATCCGGGTGCAGCTTCATCGCGAGCTTGCGAAAAGCAGACTTGATCGTCGCCGCATCGGCATCGCGGGCCACGCCAAGGGTCTCGTAATAATCGCGGTCAGCACTCATCGTGTGACCCAGATGAGAAAGAGGCGGCCCCCTCGCAAGGAGGGGAGCCGCCCGATTTCAGTTTGAGAGAAGCGCTGCCGCATAAGGGCCAACCTCGAAGTCGTGTTGAGACTTAAGCGCTTTTCTTGCCGTCGACTTCTTCGAAGTCGGCGTCAACGACACCTTCTTGGTCGGGGCCGCCGGCATTGCCGCCAGGGCCTTCGCCGCCGCCGCCAGCGCCGCCATAGATGGCCTCGCCGATCTTCATCGACGCTTGCACCAGGGCCTGCGTCTTGGCTGCGATCTCGGCCACGTTCTCGCTCTCAAGCACGCCCTTCAGTTCGGCGATTGCCGCTTCGATGGCTTGTTTGTCGCTGGCCGGGACCTTGTCGCCGTTTTCTTGCAATTGCTTTTCGGTGGCGTGGACCAAGGCTTCGCCTTGGTTCTTCGCTTCGGCCAGCTCACGCTTCGATTTGTCTTCGCCAGCGTGTTCTTCGGCTTCCTTGACCATGCGCTTGATGTCGTCGTCGGACAGGCCGCCTGACGGCTGGATACGCATGTTCTGCTCTTTGTTCGTCGCCTTATCCTTGGCGCCGACCGAGACGATGCCGTTCGCGTCAATGTCGAAGGTGACTTCGATTTGCGGCAGGCCGCGCGGGGCAGAGGGGATGCCGACGAGATCGAACTGGCCGAGCGGGCGGTTGTCCGCAGCCATTTCACGCTCGCCCTGGAAGACGCGGATCGTCACGGCGCTTTGGTTGTCCTCAGCGGTCGAGAAGATTTGGCTCTTCTTGGTCGGGATCGTGGTGTTGCGTTCGATCAGGCGCGTGAATACGCCGCCGAGCGTTTCGATGCCGAGCGAGAGCGGGGTGACGTCGAGCAGCACGACGTCTTTGACGTCGCCTTGCAGAACGCCGGCTTGGATCGCGGCGCCAACGGCCACGACTTCATCCGGGTTCACGCCCTTGTGCGGTTCGCGGCCGAAGAACTCTTTCACGATCTGCTGGATCTTCGGCATGCGCGTCATGCCGCCGACAAGCACCACTTCCTTGATGTCAGAAGCAGAGAGGCCGGCATCCTTCAGCGCCGCTTTGCACGGGCCGATGGTCTTTTGAACGAGATCGTCGACGAGCGCTTCATACTTGGCGCGCGTGATCTTCATGTTGAGGTGGACCGGGCCACTCGCGTTCGCGGTGATGAACGGCACGCTGATGTCGAATTCCGAACGCGATGAAAGTTCTTTCTTCGCTTGTTCAGAGACTTCCTTCAGGCGCTGCAACGCGAGCTTGTCTTGACGCAGGTCAATGCCGTTGGCCTTTTTGAACTCGTCGGCAACGTAGTTGAGGATGCGGATGTCGAAGTCTTCACCGCCGAGGAACGTGTCGCCGTTCGTCGAGCGCACTTCGAAGACGCCGTCGCCGATCTCGAGGATCGAAACGTCAAACGTGCCGCCGCCGAGGTCATACACGGCGATGGTCTTGGTGCCGGCGTCTTTGCTCTTGTCCAAGCCGTAAGCGAGGGCGGCAGCCGTTGGTTCGTTGATGATGCGCAGCACCTCAAGGCCGGCGATCTTGCCGGCGTCCTTGGTGGCTTGGCGCTGTGCGTCGTTGAAGTAGGCGGGAACCGTGATGACGGCCTGCGTAACGGGTTCGCCGAGATAAGCTTCCGCCGTGTCCTTCATCTTCTGGAGCACGAACGCGGAGATTTCCGACGGCGCGTACTTCTTGTCGCGGCCCTCAATCCAAGCATCGCCATTTGGACCTTTGACGATCTTGTATGGGACGAGTTCCGCGTCCTTCTTCGAGATCGGATCGTCAGCCGAGCGGCCGATAAGGCGCTTTACAGCGGAATACGTGTGGGTGGGATTGGTGACGGCTTGGCGTACGGCTTGGATGCCGATCAGACGCTCGCCGCTATCGGAGAAGGCGACAACCGACGGTGTGGTGTTCGAGCCTTCGGCGTTGACGATGACTTTGGGTTGGCCGCCTTCCATCACGGCGACGCACGAGTTGGTCGTGCCCAAGTCGATGCCAATAACTTTGCCCATTGCTTAGTCCTCGTTCCTTTCTCAGCGGCGCGGTTTCGTTCTTAGGGACCCATGTGCTGGCGTCCGCGAAGCGCGCGTCCTGTTCCTTCAAACAAGCGGTTAAACGACCTGGTGCTGTATCCCAACTCCGAGCCGCATTCGTTCCGGGTTCATGTGGTGTATCACCCGGAAGGTGCAAGCCTTTCTGGCGACCTATCCGCATTCGTCGCATGGGAATAGTGGAGGCCTGTTCCGCGATGGCGCATGGCCCGGAACAAAAAAGAAACCGAACACCTACATAGGCGCTTGGAGATGACCCGTCCCGCCTCAGACCTTGATGGCTTCCGGCTTTGGCCGGGCCTTCTGGATCGCGCCGCCCAAGAGGCGCTGCGCGACGAGGTGTTCACGCGCATGCGGGAAGGGCCGTTCTATATCCCGCGCATGCCGAAGTCAGGCGCGCCCATGAGCGTGCGGATGACGAACTTCGGTCCGCTCGGTTGGGTGACCGACAAGGAGCAGGGGTATCGCTATCAGGCGACGCATCCTGAGACCGGCCGGCCATGGGCGGCGATGCCGCCGAAGGTGCTTGAGCTTTGGAGCGAGCTCAGCGGTTACGATGCCCCGCCTGAAGCGTGTCTGGTGAATTTGTACGAGAGCGATGCACGCATGGGGTTGCACGTCGATAGCGACGAGGATGCGTGGGATGCGCCGGTGCTGTCGATCTCGCTTGGCGACACGGCGCTGTTTCGCATTGGCGGCAGCTTGCGCTCTGACGCGACACGCAGCGTGCGCTTGGCGTCAGGCGATGTGTGCATGCTCGGCGGCGCTGCGCGACGTGCGTATCATGGCGTTGATCGCATCATGAACGGCACGTCGCGCTTATTGCCGAAAGGCGGCCGGATTAATTTGACGGTGCGGCGGGTGACGGTGCCGCAGTCGTCGCCGGCGCCTCCGCTGCCGGAGCAGCCGTCGTCGTAGCGGGCGCCGCTGGTGCGGTTGCGCCTTCACCACCAGGTGCGGTGTAGCCAACCGCACGCGGATCGGGATGACCGGTTACGAAGTCAGGCGCCCAGCCAGGAGGCGGACCGCCCGGGCCCATCGGAATGTCGCCGAGCGCCATGTGATGGGCCTTCCAGACCATCGCCATGTGGATGCGCGCGTAGCCTGAAGGGTGATCGTAGAAGAACCATTCCTCCAACGCTGTCGGCTCCATCTTGCGATATTCCGAGAGCAGGAGCGCGGATTCCGCAAAGCCATCAGGCTCTCGCGCAGCGTTGAGGCCGAACATGTCCGCCTGGTTCTCGTGAAAGCGCGTGATGTTGTTGCTGATCGGTGTCGCCAGCAAAAAGAGGAAACCGATCACCGAGAAAAGAAGCGGCATGCCGGCAGGATCGGCGATGCTGCGTATGCCCCACTTTTCTCCCTTAGCGATGGCGAGGAATCCGAAGTGAGCCAACGCAAACGCGATGGCAATCATCATCGCATTCATCACAAGAAGCGAAACTGTGTGCTGCAACACGTAGTGGCCGATCTCGTGGCCAAGGACGGCGCGCACGCCGCCGGGTGACTCGCGCTGAAGCAGCGTGTCGGCAAGCGAGATGCGGGTGGTTTCACCGAAGCCCGAGACGTTGGCGCTGACGCTGTTGGTTTGCTGCGAGCGATCGTAGACGAGCACATCGTTGGTGGGCACGCCGTTAGCTTGCGCGATTTGCAATACGCTGTCCCGCAGCGCACTTTCCGGCATCGGGTTGTAGTGGTTGAATATCGGCGAAATGTAGACTGGCGCCAGCATGCCAATGACCGCGGCGAACGCGATCGAAGCGAACGTGCACCAGATCCACCAGGTGTTTTTGGCGACTGCGATGATCAGGTAGAACATACCGATGGCGAACGAGCCGATCAGCAGGCTGAGGCCAAAACCTTGCAGATACTGCACGAACCACTGGCTAAAGTTCTGCGTCGACAGATTGTAATCGTGCTCTCGAACGAAGCCGACCCAATAGTCCCATCCGAAGCTCAGCACCGCGCCAATGAGCGTGTAAACCAGAGCGAAAAGAACGACGACGAAGAAGTAGACCTTCACGTTCTTCTCAAGCCAGGCTCGAATGTTCTTGGCGAAGCCAAGCTGCAAGAACGCGAAGGCGAAGATAAAGCCGATCAGTGGGCCGACGAACTGAATCCAGTAGCCGCCTTCAAAGTAGGAATCTGAGCGCGCCACGGCGGCTTGATCCATCGTCGCGAGCCATTCGCGCGTCGCCACATCGGGATCGAAGGGAAGGGCGGCGGCCATGGCCGGTCCCGCTAGTGCGAACGCTGCCGCGAACGCGGCCAAACCCAAATACCCACGCATAGAGACGTCCCCGCTCAATTTGCTCTGGCCGAAAGCCTGCGCCCGCTCCACATCACGCGCAAGAGGACGCGCGTCGGGCGCGTGTCTGGAGGAGACGAAGCGATGAGACTCGACACACCCGAAGGCAATTTCCCGCCCACGCGCCGCACCATGGCGGCCTCGCTTTTCTTTGCGGGCTACGCAACGGCAGCCCTCTCGTCATGCGCGAGCCCTGTGACCACACCGAGCGATGAGCTCATTACGGAAGACGTGCACCTCACTGGCGCTGGTGGATATGCGCTCCCGGCTTATGTGGCGCGGCCTGCTGGGCGTGGTCGCCATTCGTGCGTGATCGTCGTGAATGAGATCTTTGGTATCCACGATTACATCAAAGATGTCTGCCGCCGCTTTGCGCGTGAAGGCTATGTCGCGATTGCGCCTGACTATTTTGATCGCGCGGGCGATCCCGCGCCGATGACCGACATGACCGCGATCCGCGATATCGTCGCCACTGCCAACAATGAGCAGGTAATGGGCGATACGCACGGCGCGATCGAATGGCTGAAGGCGCAGTCGTTCTCCAATGACCATATCGGCATCACCGGCTTTTGCTGGGGCGGCACAGTTGTTTGGATGGCGGCAGCGCGTTTTCCGGACGTGAAGGCTGGTGTCGCTTGGTACGGCCGGCTTGTGCATCCGGCGGCCGGAAGCTGGGGCGCCGATGAAGATCGCCAATGGCCTTACGACATTGGCGGCACGCTGCACACGCCAGTGCTTGGTCTTTACGCCGAAAATGATCGCGGCATTCCACTTGAAAGCGTTGAGCAGATGCGCGCCTCACTGAACGCAGCGGACAATCCTTCGCACTCGGAGATCATCGTTTATCCGGGCGTCGGTCATGGCTTCCATGCCGACTACCGCGAGAGCTACAATGCCGAAGCCGCCGCTGACGGCTGGGCGCGCTGTCTCGCCTGGTTCCGCGCCAACGGCGTCGCCTAAAGGATCCTCCCATGCGCTATCGCAAACTCGGCCGTACCGGCCTTGCTGTTTCTGAAATCTGCCTTGGCACCATGACGTTCGGCGGCGACGGCTTCTGGAAAGTCGTCGGAGCGCTCGAACAAGAGACAGTGACGAAATTGGTGCACGGCGCTTTCGATAAGGGTGTCACGTTCCTGGACTCCGCCGATGTTTACTCGAACGGCTTGTCGGAACAGGTGACGGGGCAGGCGATCAAGGATTTGCCGCGCGACGAACTCGTCATTGCAACCAAAGTGTTTGGCCGCATGGGCGCTTATGGCAGCGCGCAGACGCCGGAAGCGCAGCGCCGCTACGCCAATTCCAACCTTTGGGGCCTTTCACGCAAACACGTGTTCGACGCGATCGACGCGAGCTTGAAGCGGCTCGATCTCGATTACGTCGATCTCTATCAGGTGCATTCGTTCGATCCGGCTGTGCCGCTTGAAGAGACGCTGGAAGCGCTCGACGAAGTCGTGAAGTCGGGCAGGGCGCGTTATATCGGTCTCTGCAACCACGCAGCTTGGCAGATCATGAAGGCGGTCGGCATCTCTGAGCGCAATGGCCTCGCGCGCTACGAGTCACTGCAAATGTACTACACGATCGCCGGGCGTGATCTTGAGCGCGAAGTCGTGCCGCTTGCGAAGGATCAGCAGCTCGCGATCCTGCCTTGGAGTCCGCTTGCAGGTGGCTTCCTCTCCGGCAAATACACGCGGGCAGGGGCGCCGACTGACGGTTCGCGCCGTCTCGCGTTCGACTTCCCGCCGGTCGACAAAGAGAAAGCCTACGACATTATCGATGTGATGAAAGAGATTGGCGATGCGCGCGGCGTTTCGCGCTCTCGTGGCTCTTGCACCAAAAGCACGTCACCAGCGTGATCATTGGTGCGAAGTCAGAAGCGCAACTCAACGACAATCTCGCAGCAACGAGCGTTGAGCTTTCGAGTGATGATCTGAAGAAGCTCGACGATGTGTCGAAGCTGCGGCCGGAATACCCGGGCTGGATGCTCGAGCGCCAAGGCGGCGAGCGTACGACGGGATTAAGCTAAGTCTCTCAACAACGGCGCGTGGCATGTCGCCTTCGACAGGCTCAGGCTGACGCTTGTTGGCAGGCGACGCTCTTAGAATGGCGTCACCCTGAGCTTGTCGAAGGACGACGTCTCAACCAGAGCAAAAGAAAAGCGGCGGCGCTCTTGTCCAGCGCCGCCGCCCATACGTGCGTCCCCTTAAGCGTTGCCGCTCACCGACGCGCGATCTTCACTTCGTAACCGCCAACCGTGTTCGACAGGCCGCTAACGTTGATGAGGTATTCACCGGAAGTTTCCGGACGGAAGCGCAGGCGGGCATCGTTGCCTGGGCCGCTGTCGTCGTCAGACGCGACCTGGCGGCCGCCTTGGCGAACGATCAACGCATCCGGGCCGTTCGGACCCGCGTCTTCCATGCCAGCGCCTTCTTGCACCAGTGAGAGGAACGGATCGGCAAGCGGTGTGCCGCCAACGCCGTTCGCTTCGATTTGATACGAAACGCCGGCTTCGAGCGTGACGCGATAGACGTCGACGTCGCCCGGGATTTCGATGCGGCTGGCGCGGGTGTCGTCGTTGGCGTCGAGCGTTTCGTCCGTATAGGCGTGGCCTGGGACGTCCGTGTCGACTGCACGCAGCGTGTAACGGCCGGTGCTTTGTTGGTCATACGACGAGACAGCGGCGAAGTAGGTGCCGCCTGTCGGCGAGGCGAAATAGAGGTACGAGTTGAGGCCTCGACCGCCATCATCGTCTTGCGCCACTTGCGCGCCGGTTGAATCGTACAGCGTCAGCAGCGGGTCAGCGAGCGCGCCATCGCCTTCCGCGCCATCGACGTAGAAGCGATAGGGGCGGCCTTCGACCAACTCGATTGCGAACCAGTCCACGTCGCCCGCCGAGCCGATGAAG
>JAPLOL010000023.1 GCA_026400735.1 Alphaproteobacteria bacterium
GGATTATACAGCGCGCGTCGTCGGCCGGGTGCTCGACGGACGCGGCGAACGATGAGGATGGAATGACGGACGAAGCAAATCCCCAACAGCCAGAAACCGCCGCGAACGACCCCGTTGGCGAAGCGTTCGACGTCGCGACGCTGCAAGCGGAACTCGCCAAAGCCAAAGACGATATGCTGCGCGCATTGGCCGACGCGGAAAACACCCGTCGCCGCGCCGAGCGCCAAGCCGTCGAAGCGCGCGCCTACGCGATCGATCGCTTCGCGCAGGATCTGCTGCCGATCGCCGACACACTTGAGCGCGCGCTGATGACTGCGCCCCGCGATGATCAAGACGAAGGCTTCCGCAATCTCCTAACTGGCGTCGAGCTTACAGAGCGGTCGCTGGTCGATGCATTTGCACGCCACGGCCTGAAGCGGATCGGCGCACGCGGCGAGCCCTTCGATCCGAAGGTCCACCAAGCTGTGGCGCAAGCGCCTGGAGATCAGCCCGCAGGCGCTGTTCAGGAGGTCCTGCAGTCGGGATATGTGCTCGGTGACCGTACGTTACGCGCCGCTATGGTGCTCGTTTCGGTCGGGCCCGCGAGTAGCGCCCCTGCACCGCACGTGGACATCAAAGTCTAGATCGAGGCTTTTTCTCGCGCCTCGGCGCGTTGCGAGCTATGCCAAACGCGTCCATCGCTCTGCGGCGATGAAGGGGGAATTGCGCCAGAAGGCTGGATTCCGCCTGAATTCCGCTTTGCGTCTGACATGACGGATAGTTAACCATAGCCGTCACGATTTGAGGGGAGACCAGTACATGCGTGGAAGACTGATGTTTGGCGCGGCAGTAGCCGCGCTGATGGCGTTCGGCTTTTCGACAGCGTCCGCGCAATCCAACGATCAGCCCGGCGATGCGACCACCACCGCGACGCTCAATGGCAACATCGATGGCGAGATTTCTCCTGCCGGCGACACCGACTGGTATCGCCTCGAAGTTCAAACCGGCCACCGTTACAATTTGGCGCTCGCCGGTCTTGAGAACGAGCAAGGCGAAGCGCTCGACCCAGTGCTCGTCGTTTATGACGCGCAGGGCAACCAGCTCGCGATGAATGATGACGCGAACAACTCGCTGAACTCGGCGCTGCGCTACGTGCCGCAACAATCCGGCGTCGTGTACGTCGAAGCGCGCGGCTTCAGCAGCGAAGCCACCGGCGCCTATCGCCTTGGCGTTTCATCAGAAGAAGTGCCGCCGGATGACGCTGGCGGCGACGCCAGCACGCGTGCCCGCGCCAGCGCTGGCCGCACCACCAATGGCAACATTGAATATGAAGGCGATGTCGATTGGTATCGCTTCTCGGCGCGCACCGGCAATCGCTACAACGTCACCCTAGCCGGCGCTGGCGACGGCGGCCTCGGCGATCCCGTGCTGCGCGTCCTCGATCGCGACGGCAACGTGCTGGCTGAGAACGACGATGCCGAAGGCTCTCTCAACTCGGCGCTGGAATTCATCCCGGCCGCGAACGGCGAAGTCTTCATCGAAGCCCGCGCCTATTCCGACGCATACACCGGCGCCTACGCGCTCAACGTCGCAGCGGAACGTTTGCCGCGTGACACTGTCGGCAACTCGACTTCAACCGGCGGCCGCATAAATGCCGGCCAAACGATCGAAGGCACGCTCGACTTCCCAAGCGACAATGACTGGTACCGCATTCGTCTGACGGAAGGTCAGTCGTATCGCTTCACGCTCAACGCCACCGGCGATAAGCCAATCGACGATCCACTGCTCCGTCTGCACGATGCGCACGGGGCTGAACTCGCGGTCGACGATGACGGCGGCGATGGCCTGAACGCATACCTTGAGTTCACCGCGACGAGCACCGGCACGTACTATGTCGAAGCCACCTCATTCGGCGGCCAAACAACTGGCAATTACACGCTCGCGGCGCTGAACGGCGATGTCCCTGCTGACACCAGCACCGACGCGAGCCTTGCTCCCGAGGGCGATTATCGCGAAGGCGTGCTCGCGCCCGCAGGCGATCGCGACTGGTATCGCCTCACCCTGGAAGAAGGCCAAGCCGTCCGCATCGGCATGCAGGCAACCGGCACACCGGACAGCATTGGCGATCCTTACCTTGTCCTCTACGGGCCGGATGGCGGCGAACTTGCGCGCGACGACGATGGTGGCGACGGCCTCAATTCGTGGCTGGAATTCCAAGCGCCAGCGGCGGGCTCATATTATCTTGAAGCACGCGGCTTCACCGAAGACGCTGCGGGTCGCTACGCGATCAACCTCGTCGGCGGCGAGATCGGCGACAGCATGGAAGGCGCGGACGCGCTGCAACCAAACGGCGACATGCGCACGAGCTTCATCGGCGCGGCGGGCGACGTTGACTGGTTTGCGGTCGAGCTGGTCGAAGGCCGTCCCTATCGCTTCTACGTTGACGGCGCAGAAGGTGAAGGCGCGCTCGCAGACCCGCTGCTCGTGCTCTACGACGCGACCGGCGCAGAAATGACGCGCGACGACGATGGTGGCCACGGCCTCAACTCGTACCTCTACTTCGCCTCGCCGACAGGTGGCTCCTACTTCGCAGCGGTTTCGTCCTATGACGGCCAAAGCACCGGCCGCTACACGATCCGCGCGGTTGATACCGAAGTGCCAGGTCACGCCTACACGGATGAAATCCTCGACGCTGCTGACGACTCGCGCGCCAGCCGCATCGAAATCCCGGGCGACATCGACGTCTATCGCGTCACGCTTGAAGCTGGCGTCGAGTATCAGATCGAAGCCAATGGCTCAGGCAGCACGCCGCTTGCCGATCCGTTCCTCTCGCTGGTGCAAGAAGGCGCTGGCATGGAAGACGCGGGGCCGAATGGCCCTGACGCGTTGATCGTTCGCCAAGGCGGCCGTCAGGTTGCTTCAGACGACGACAGCGGCCCAGGCAACGACGCGCGCCTGCGCTTCCGTCCGGAAGCCTCGGGTGACTACCTCATCAACGTAAGCGGCCTGTCCAACACGGTGGGCGGCTATGAGGTGAAGATCGTGCGCCGGTGAGCGGTAACGCTTAAGGGGACGCACGCATGGGCGGCGGCGCTGGCAAGAGCGCCGCCGCTTTTCTTTGCGCGTTAGCTCAGACCAGTCGTCCGCTCGCCGCCCTGGCGGTCGAGCATCCAGCCCGGATATTCCGGCTTTAGTTTCGAAACATCGTCGAGCTTCTTCAGGTCATCGCTTGAGAGTTCAACGCTCGTCGCCGCGAGATTGTCGTTCAGCTGCGCTTCGGTCTTCGCGCCGATGATGACGCTGGTGACGTGTTTTTGGTGAAGCAGCCACGAAAGCGCGATCTGCGCGACGGATACGCCCCGCGCATCGCCAATCTCTTTCATCACATCGATGATGTCGTAAGCCTTCTCTTTGTCGATCGGCGGAAAGTCGAACGCGATACGGCGTGAACCGTCAGTTGGCGCCGTCGCGCGCGTGTATTTTCCGGAGAGAAAGCCGCCTGCGAGCGGGCTCCACGGCAAAATGGCGAGGTTCTGATCCTTCGCCAGCGGCACGACTTCGCGTTCGAGGTCGCGCCCGGCGACGGTGTAATACATCTGCAGTGACTCAAAACGCGCGAACGCGTTCTTGTCAGAGACGCCGAGCGCCTTGGCGATCTGCCACGCAGCGAAATTGCACAGGCCGATATAGCGGACCTTGCCGGACTTCACGAGATCGTCGAGCGCAGCCAGCGTCTCTTCCAACGGCGTCACGTTATCGAAGGCGTGCACCTGATAGAGATCAATGTGGTCGATCTGCAGCCGCTTCAGGCTAGCGTCGATCGAATCCATGATGTGCTTGCGTGAAAGACCCCAAAGATTGGTGTTGTTGTAGCGGCGCTGATCATCAGGCGATTGTGCGCCGCCATAGCCGCCCATGCGGCCGAAAACCTTCGTCGCAATGACGAGTTCATCGCGCGGCAGGCTTTTGATCGCCTCCCCCGTGACCTGCTCCGACAAGCCGTTGGAATAGACATCCGCCGTATCGATGAAGGTGACGCCCTTATCGAACGCGCCTTTGACGAGCTTGTTTGCCGCGTCCTGTTCAAGCGCGCCGATGGCTTTCCAGATGCCATCGCCACCGAACGTCATGGTGCCGAGGCAGATTTCAGAAACAGCGAGGCCGGTGCGGCCGAGTTTGCGATAGCGCATGGGAGGATCCTTTAGGCGACGCCGTTGGCGCGGAACCAGGCGTAGTCGGCGTGGAAGCCATGCTGGACGCCGGGATAAACGATAATGTCGGAATGGGTCGGGTTGCCCGCGGCCGCGAGCGCAGCGCGGAAGCGCTCGACGCCTTCGAGCGGAATGCCGTTGTCGTTCTGCGCGTAGAGACCAAGCACTGGCGCCGCGATCTCCGCCGCGACATCGAGCGGCCATTGACGGTTTTCGTCCGCTCCCCAGCTGCCCGCCGCAGGCCGAACGACGCGGCCATACCAAGCGACGCCCGCTTTGATGTGCGTGAGTTGCGCCGCCGCCATCCACACGACGGTCCCGCCCCAGCAAAAGCCGGTGATGCCGATATCGCCATTGGTGAAACGCTGCGCACGCAGCCAATCGATCGCGCCGCTAGTGTCGCCCATCACCTGTTCATGGTTGGCGGTGGCGACGATTTCACGGATCTGCGCAAAATCCGTCATCGGCGCCGGATCGCCGGCGCGATCTAAATAGTCCGGAGCGATCGCAACATAGCCCGCGCGCGCGAAGCGGCGGCAGACATCCTTGATGTAGTCATGGATGCCAAAAATCTCGTTCACGACGATGATGGCGCCGTGGCGCGCCCGCCCACTTGGCCGCGCCACATAAGCCGGAAGCGAATAGCCGCCAGCGCCGTTGATGTGGACGTCCTCTGTGACGAGTTCATCGCTGGGTGTGGTCACAGGGCTCGCACACGATGAAACAGCAGCCGTCGCATAGCCTGCAAAGAACAGCGAAGCCGCCATCGTGCGGCGCGTCGGCGGGAAATTGCCTTCCGGCGTGTCGAGCTTCATCCGTTCGTCTCCTCGCTGGTCGCGCCGGACGCGCGTCCTCTTGCGTGTGATCTGGAGCGGGCGCAGGTTTTCGGCCAGTAAATTATTCGGGGGCGGTTCGATGCGTTTTCTTGGCCTAGCTGCGTTTGCCGCAGCGTTCACACTCGCCGGACCGGCCATGGCCGCCGCCCTGCCCTTCGATCCGGAAGTCGCAACGCAAGCCTGGCTCGCCACCATGGGTCCGGAAGCGACAGCGCGATCAAACTCATACTTTGAAGGCGGCTACATCATCGATTTCGCCAGCACGGCGCTTTCGATCATCGTCGCTGGATTGATGCTCGTTCTCGGCTGGGCGCGCGGCGTGCGCAGCTGGATTGAAAAGACGCTGAAGTGGTTTCCACTCGTCGCGCTTGGCACCTCGTTCTTTTACATCCTCGTATCGAGCGTGCTGACGTTCCCATTTTCCTACTACGTCGGCTTCGTACGCCAGCACGAATACAATCTCTCCACGCAGGACTTCCCGGCTTGGTTTAACGAGCAACTCACCGGCTTCGCGCTCGGTCTCGTCATCGGCTCGATCTTCCTCACCGTGCTCTACCTGATCATTCGTGCAGCGCGAAATACTTGGTGGATTTGGGGCTCTGTCGTCACCATCGCCTTCGCCGGCGTAATGAGCATGCTCTTCCCAGTCTACATCGCGCCGCTGTTCAATACGTCGACACCGATGGAGCAAGGCGAGCTGCGCGATAGCATTCTCGCACTGGCGCAGGCCAATGGCGTGCCGGCCGACAACGTCTACGTTTACGACCGCTCACGTCAGACCAATTCCATCAGCGCAAACGTCTCAGGCTTTGGCCCGACAACGCGTATCTCGCTCGCCGACACATTGCTCGAACGCACCAGCCCCGAAGCAGTGCGCGCCGTGATGGCGCACGAGATCGGTCACTATGTGCTGCGGCACAATGTGTCGGGCATGATCTTCAGCTCGATCTTCATCCTGTTCAGCTTCGCCTTCGTGCACTTCACATTCCGATGGGCTGCGAAGAACGAGCGCTGGGGCATACGCGACATCTCCGATCCGGCCGGATTGCCTTTAGTAATGGTGTTGCTCGCCGTGGTTGGGCTCATCACCGCCCCACTCCAGCGCAACCTCGTCTATTTTAATGAGCAACAAGCCGACATGTTTGGCCTCAACGCCGCGCGCGAGCCTGATGGCTTCGCCGAAGCATCGGTTTTGCTCAGCGAATATCGCAAAATGGAGCCGAGTGCGTTCGAGGAATGGTTCTTCTACGACCACCCGTCAGGCTGGAATCGCGTTCACAATTCGATGGTGTGGAAGGCGCACGAAATCGCCGCTGGCCGCTTGCCGAACACGCCTGGCGGCCCGCCGCCCGGATGGCGTCCGGATTTCGTGGTGCAAAGCGCGCGTCCTGAAAACGCACCGAGCGCCGCTACGCCTCCGGCGGCAGAGTCGCCTGCAACGACGACGGCTCCGTCACCCGCCGCACCGTCAAATTAAGCCGGCCGCCTTTCGGCAATAGGCGCGACGTGCCGTTCATGATGCG
>JAPLOL010000052.1 GCA_026400735.1 Alphaproteobacteria bacterium
AACTATTTCGGCCACGGCGCCGATAAGAAGGCGAAGAGGAAGTAACCCATGATCGCCGCCTCAGAAAAGCAGCGCACGCCGGATGGCAAGAATCGCCGCCGCGAAGCTTCGAACGAAGCTAAGGCGATCCTGCGCACGCTCCGTATCAGCCCGCAAAAGCTGAACCTGGTCGCTCAGTCGATCCGCGGTCTCTCGGCTGAGAAGGCCGTGAACGAGCTGCGCTTCAGCCAAAAGCGCATCGCCAAGGATGTGCTGAAGTGCCTGAAGTCGGCGATCGATAACGCCGAAAACAATCACGGCCTCGATGTTGACGGCCTCGTGGTTGCACAAGCGCACGTCGGCAAGAACATCACGATGAAGCGCATGCATACGCGCGCTCGTGGTCGCGGCGTTCGCATCGAGAAGATGTTCTCACAACTTACCATCGTGCTGCGCGATACGACTAAGCAGCCCGAAAAAGCTGAGGCCGCCTAATGGGTCAGAAAGTCAATCCGATCGGTCTGCGCCTGGGCGTGAACCGCACGTGGGATTCGCGTTGGTACGCCAACACGAAGGACTACGCGCGTCTCCTCCACGAAGACATCAAGATCCGCGCGTTCCTGCGCGAGAAGCTGGCAGCCGCCGGCATCTCGAAGATCATCATCGAGCGTCCGCTGAAGAAGTGCCGCGTCACGGTTCACACCGCGAAGCCTGGCGTTGTCATCGGCAAAAAGCAAGATGGCGCCGGGCGCCGAGGTTCACTTGAATCTCGTCGAAGTCCGCAAGCCGGAAACCGATGCGATGCTGGTCGCTGAAGGCGTCGCCCAACAGCTCGAGCGCCGCGTTGCGTTCCGCCGCGCCATGAAGCGCGCGATGCAATCCGCCATGCGCCTCGGCGAGCAAGGCATTCGCATCAACGTTTCGGGCCGTCTCGGCGGCGCGGAAATCGCGCGCATGGAATGGTATCGAGAAGGCCGCGTGCCGTTGCACACGCTCCGCGCTGACGTCGATTACGGCTTCACCGAAGCCGACACCGCGTACGGCAAGATCGGCGTGAAGGTCTGGGTGTTCAAAGGCGAGATCCTTGAGCACGACCCGATGGCCCAAGATAAGCGCTCGCTCGAAACCGGCGAAAGCCGTGAGCGTCGTGATCGTGACGACCGTGGCCCGCGTGGTCCGCGCGACGACCGTCCGCCGGGCGACCGCCCGCGTCGTGGCCGCCGTCCGCCGCGTGATGGCGAAGGCAGCACGGAATCGGAGGCATAACCCACCATGATGCAGCCGAAAAAAACCAAGTTCCGCCGCGCCTTCAAAGGGCGCATCAGCGGCAACACCAAGGGCGGCAGCGCCCTTAACTTCGGTCAGTTTGGCCTGAAGGCGTTGGAGCCGAACCGCGTCAACGCGCGCGAGATCGAAGCGGCGCGCCGCGCGATCACGCGTGAAATGAAGCGCCAAGGTCGCGTGTGGATTCGCATCTTCCCGGACGTGCCGGTTTCGAAGAAGCCGATCGAAGTCCGCATGGGTAAGGGCAAGGGCGCGCCGGAATTCTGGGCCGCGCGGGTCGCGCCAGGCCGGATCATGTTCGAAATCGACGGCGTGCCGGAAACGGTCGCGCGTGAATCGCTGCGCCTCGGCGCTGCGAAGCTGTCGGTGAAGACCAAGATCATCACGCGGATTGAGGGCCTCTGATCATGGCAAACCAAGACATCAAATCCGTCCGCGATAAAGACGCCGGCGCGCTGAAAGAGGACATCTCTTCGCTGAAGAAGGAGCAGTTCAATCTGCGCTTCCAACAAGCGACGGGCCAACTCGAGAAGTCGTCGCGCATCCGCGAAGTCCGCCGCGCTATCGCGCGCACCAAGACGGTGCTGCGCGAGAAGTCACCGAAAGCGAAAGTTTAAGCCATGCCGCGCCGTGTAATGACCGGAACGATCGTGAGCGACAAAGGCGACAAGACTGTCGTCGTGCAG
>JAPLOL010000113.1 GCA_026400735.1 Alphaproteobacteria bacterium
GCGAAGTTCAGCGCGAGGTCCGTCAGCGAGTGTTGGCGGCGCGGCGGCTGGTTCTGGCGGGAGGGGAAGTTGCTGATCGTCATCGCGCAGTCTGGCCGCGATTCGGTGTGCGAAGACCACGGCTTCGAGCAACGAGTTGGATGCGAGCCGGTTTGCGCCGTGCGCGCCGGTCGATGCGCATTCGCCGACCGCCCACAGGCCCTCGACGCTTGAGCGGCCCCAAATATCGGTGGCGACGCCGCCCATGTGATAGTGCGCCGCCGGAGCGATCGGGATCGGCGCGATGCGCGGGTCGAGGCCAGCGCTCATGCAGGCTGCGAAAACTGTGGGGAAGTGGGCCGGGAACTTCGACCCTACCGCCTCGCGCGCATCGAGGAATGCGCCGCGCCCGGCTTGGCGTTCGAGGTGGATGGCGCGCGCGACGACATCGCGCGGCGCGAGATCGGCGACGAAGGATTCGCCGTTGCCGTTGACGACGTGTGCGCCTTCACCGCGTAGCGCTTCTGTCGCGAGCGGCGCGGGATCGCGGCCGATGTCGATCGCGGTGGGATGGAATTGCACAAACTCGGGGTCGGCGATGAGTGCGCCGACGCGTGCAGCCATGGCGAAGCCTTGGCCTTGTGCTTCGGTGGGGTTGGTGGTGACAGCGAAGAGCCCGCCTGCGCCGCCGGTAGCGAGAATGACTTCGTTGCCGAGAAAGGTTTCGTCGTTGTCGCAGAGGACGCCGCAGACGCGGTCGTTTGCGTCACGCAGCAACGCGCGGGCGCGTTTGCGTTCGACGATGTCGATATGCGGTGCGGCGCGGGCGGCGGCGATCAGCGCGTCCATGATGGCTTTGCCGGCGAGATCGCCGGAGACGCGCACGACGCGCGGTCGCGAGTGCGCGGCTTCTAAGCTCTGCGCGAGCGCGCCATCGGGCGTGCGATCGAATGGGACGCCGAGGGCGATGAGATCGCGCACGCGATCTGGCCCTTCGCGGGCGATGAGTGAGGCGATTGCGGGATCAACTAGTCCAGCGCCAGCGGCGACCGTGTCTTCAGCGTGGAGCTTTGGATCATCGCCAGGCGCGAGCGCTGCGGCGAGACCGCCTTGCGCCCACGCAGAGGATGATGCTTGGCCGAGTGGCGCTTGGCTAAGCACGACGCAGCGGCGTGGCGCGAGTTTCAGCGCGAGAAAGAGGCCAGCGAGACCAGCGCCGACGATGAGGATGTCGCCACGCGCGCTCATGTGCGCGCGCTTTCGGTTAGCGCATGCGCGAGAACGTGACTTGCGGCGACGTTTGCGATTGCTGCACGCCCACCAGCTGATCCGTTTCGCCAGCTTGCAGCACGAACGTATCCGGCTCGTAGCCTTCGAGTGGTTCGGCCATTTGGCAGCTGATCGTGAATTGGCCGTCGGCATTTTCGCCGGTGCAGTTTTGACGTGCTGTCAGAAACGCGCTTTGCCCCGTGTCGCGGTTCACCAAGCGCTCGTTGGCGATGAGGCGCACGGCGTAGCGGTTCGGGGCTTCGCGCGTGATCACCGCTGCGCCACTCATGATCGCGCCGACTTGTTCGGTGCCGTACGAGGCAGTTTGAAACGCCCAGGTGCCCTCGAATGCGTCGCCTGATTGCGCGTGCGCCACCGGTGCCGAGCACGCAGCCAAAGTCACCGCCGCGATCAAAAATCCACGCATAGTCCGCTCCTGTTTCGAGGAGCGTGTTGGGCGGCGAAAAGGGCGGCAATTTGGCGGTTCGCGCGGGTTAGACGAGTTCTACCGCAACAGGCGGGCGGCCCGTCGCAAAGGCGCGTGGCTTTTCCTTCGGTAGGTCGAGCATGCGTTGGATCGCTAGCTTGGCGCGCACTTGGACGTTCTCGGGGATTGTCACTTCGTGCTTCATTTCGGCGAGGGCGTCATAGATGCCTTCGAGCGTGATGCGCTTCATGTGCGGGCAGAGATTGCAGGGGCGCACGAAGTCCACGTTCGGCGCGTATTGCGCTACGTTGTCGCTCATTGAGCATTCCGTCAGCAGCACGACTTTTCGCGGCTGTTTCTCGACGACGTAATCTTGCAGCGCGGCAGTTGAGCCAGCGAAGTCAGCGGCGGCCATCACTTCCGGCGGGCACTCAGGGTGCGCGAGGACGATCACGCCCGGATGCGCTTCGCGGAGTTCGGCGATGTCTTCAGCCGTAAAGCGCTCATGCACTTCGCAGCGTCCGTGCCAGGCGATGATGTGGATGCCGGTCTGCGCGGCGACGTTCTTGGCGAGATATTCGTCCGGCAGCAGGATGACGCGATCGGTCTTCCATTCGCGCGCGGCCCATTCAACGACAGCAGCAGCGTTCGACGAGGTGCAGCAGATGTCGCTCTCTGCTTTCACGTCAGCCGAGGTGTTCACGTAGGTCACGACCGGCACGCCGGGATAGCGTTGCTTGATCAAGCGCACGTCGGCGCCGGTGATCGAGGCGGCGAGCGAGCAGCCTGCGCGCATGTCAGGGATCAGCACTTTCTTTTCTGGCGCGAGCACCTTCGAGGTCTCGGCCATGAAGTGCACGCCGGCTTGGACGATGATCTCTGCATCGGTCTCGGCGGCTTCGCGCGCGAGTTGGAGCGAGTCACCGCGGAAGTCACCCACGCAGTGGAAGATCTCCGAGGTCATGTAATTGTGCGCGAGGATGACCGCGTTCTTGGCGCGCTTCATCTTGTTGATGGCGCTGATCAACGGCGCGTAGGCGGGCCATTCCACGGCAGGGATGACGTGCTTCACGCGCTCGTAGAGCGGTGCGGTCTCGGCCGCGACTTCGGGTGTGTAAGCGAGGCCCCGGCGCTGAGCGGCGTCGAGTGCGCCCCAAGTGCCGTGGACGGCGCGCGGGTCGCAGCTGCCTTCGCCGGCGGTGAGGGGTAGATCGATAATCCGGGCCATGTTTGGCCTCCCAGCGCCCGGGATGGGCGGCTTATGCTCGATTGGAGCATATATAGGGTGTGAAAACTGGCCGAGAAGAGCCTCGACCCACCCTTATGCTACAAATGAGCATAACCTCGAAGCGCAAGCTACTCTCAACAAAAGCGTCACGCAAGCAAAAGCCGACCAGGCGGTCGTTACCGCTGTTCCAGGCTGCGAGCGCGGGCGGGGCGCGATAGAAGGCGAGCGCTTCTTTGCCGGAGAGATTCATGCGCCATGTGCTGACGTTGATCGCCGCCGCTTCCGTGCTTTCTGCGTGCGCCAGCACCGGGGAGCGTACCAGCACCGGCCCAACGACGACGCCGACCGAAACGCCTGGCGTCGAGTTCGCGCTGCAGCCAGCGCGCTTCGAAGACATTCCAGACTGGACGCGTGTCGATCTTGCGCCCGCGCTCACAGCGTTTCGCCGCGCGTGCGAGGGCAGACGTCTGCGCGACCCGACTGCAAGCTTGCCTGGCGGCGGCCGCTACGGCGGCA
The DNA here is from genome assembly GCA_026400735.1 of Alphaproteobacteria bacterium. Taxonomy (GTDB): domain Bacteria; phylum Pseudomonadota; class Alphaproteobacteria; order Caulobacterales; family Aquidulcibacteraceae; genus Vitreimonas. The sequence goes on from JAPLOL010000113.1 coordinate 3,420, forward strand.
CGGTCGCGGATTGGCAGCCCGCATGCAACGCGGCGCAATCAGTTGCGCCCGGTGGTGAGCGCGCGTTCTTCGAAGCAAACTTCATTCCGAACATTGTGCGCGGTCCGGGAGAGGCGCGCATCACCGCGTACTACGAACCCATCATCGAAGCGCGACGCACGCCGGATGCGATCTACTCAGCGCCGCTGGTGCGCAAGCCTGGCGACATGGTCACCGTCGATGTTGCAGCGTTCGCGGAAGCCTACGACAACGAAGCGCTGCGGGGCGCGCCGCGCGCGTTGACGGGCCAATTGCGTGGCACGGACGTGCGTCCGTATCCAAAGCGCGAAGAAATCAATCCATCAAGCGATCAAGTGTTCGCGTGGGCCAATCCGGTTGATGTCTACAATCTGCAGATCCAAGGCTCAGGCAGACTCGCCTTTCCCGATGGAGAGCAATCTCGCGCCGCGTTTGCCGCGCAAAACGGCTATCGCTGGCGTTCGGCGCTCGGCGCGTTGCGCGATTCCGGCCAATTGCAGGGCGGCGTAACGTGGCAGAATTTCCGCGCCTGGAGCGATCAGAACGGCCCGGCTGCGACCCGCGAAGCGCTGAACGCGGATCCGTCGTACGTTTTCTTCCAGGAGGAGCGGATTGACGATTTGAGCGCAGGTCCACGTGGCGCCGCAGGTGTGCCGCTGACGCCGATGGGGTCGATCGCGGTTGATCCCGCGTACCATCCGTACGGCGCGGTCGTATTCGTTGATGCTGAATTTGATGGGCAGCCGTTCCGCCATCTTTTTGTTGCGCAAGACACCGGCGGCGCGATCCGGCGTGGGCCGCAGCGCGGTGACGTGTTCTTAGGCTCCGGCGCTGAGGTCGGGCGTGCCGCTGAGCGGATGAACTCGCCGGCGCGCTGGTGGACGCTGACGCCGCGCGGTGCGCCGATCTCGTAAGTTGCGCGCGCGCTGGAAATACGTTTGCTACGTCGATAACGACGGAGATGAAGTTCTCGAAACCTTCGATCCGTCGATCATTCACGCGCAATACGTTGAGAATGAAGGCATTCCGGCTGGGCGCTTGGTCTCGGCTGGGTTCGCGACGATCCATGGTGAATGCTACGGTCGCTCGACTTCGCTTGAGATTTCGAGCCGCCCGCACGCCGACACAGCGCTGCTCCGTGAACGCATAGGTTAGCTGCGCAACACGGTTCTTCAGCTATGCTCGTTCAGCTAGCATTCAGGTGCGGCGGCAAAGCTGGCGTGGGGGCAAGCGGGTCGAACTGGGCGGGATTCCATGCGACGTATCGCTTTAAGTTTAGCGGCGGCCTGCGCGCTTGCGGGGTGCGCCGTTTCCAACACGCCGTATCCGCGGCCGATCACGACGACGATCGCGCCACCTGCGCCAAACATTCCGAACATCTACACGAGTGCGCCGCGCGCGCCGCTGCATAGCGAGCTCTTCGCGTGCAACAGCTACGGCTCGAACCTCGGCCTCATCGGCCAGCGCGGCGAGGCGACAAACTACACGCCTTACATAGACACCCCCGCGGGCCCGTTGCTGCGCAATCCAACTGAAGTCGCGTGCCTCTCATCAGGCTTCGGCTATCGGGACATCGCAAACGGTGGCGGGCGTCAGCACAATGGGGTTGATCTCGCCAACCACGATGGCGGTTTCATCTATGCCGCTGCGGACGGATGGATTGTCGTCGCGGACTATCGTTCGGGCTATGGCAATTACATAGAGATCGATCACGGCAATGGCGTGCGCACGCGTTACGGCCACATGGCCGAGTTCGACTCCAATTTACGCTCTGGTGTGCGCGTCACCGCTGGCGAAGCAATTGGACGCATGGGTATGACCGGCAACGCCACGGGCGTGCATTTGCACTACGAGGTTGTCGTCGATGGCTTGCTTGTTGACCCGATCAATTACGGTGCGCCTCAACCATTCCAGACCACGCCCGTGACGCAGATGTATCAGGAGCCGATTCCAATAGCGCCCGTCGAGGCGGACACGGCGCCGCCGCCGGAGCCCCCGCCAACGTCGCAGACTTATCCTGAGCCGGTGCGCTTGCAGCGCCCAGACCGCTAGCGGCGCGCCGTTGCGATCTCCGCATCCGTCAATGGCACGCTTGAAATGTCCATTTTTGCAGAGCCTTCGACCAATTCGCGCGAGTGCGAAACGTAGAGGATCGAGTGGTTTTGCAGATCGAGAATGCGGCGGATGGCGGTGTTCTTGAAGAATAAGCTGGTGCGCTGATTGAAGATCTCTTCGCCGGAGCGTGAGCTGTCGATACCGGCGAGATTGATCGTGCCGATGCGTTGGCAAGATACGGCGGAGTTCGACGGGTTCTCGAACCAATTACCTTGGCGAATGCGATCCAGCATCGAGCGGTCGAAGTACGCCACGTGGCAGACTACGCCTGGGATCCCAGGATCGGGCAGCGCTTCGACCATGATCTCGTTGCCGAGCAGGTCGTTCGAGAATTCGCCGACCTGACTATCGCGGTCGCCGCCGCACGCGGCGAGAGCAAGCGTCATGGATGCGGCAAGCGCCGTCTTGAGCTTCAAATTCAAAGGAGCCTCCTTATGCAGCCAAAAAAGACGCGCCGCGTCTGAATTTGTTCCCGCTACTCGCCGCGCGGCGCCGGCACGTGCACGCCGCCGACGGATCGATCGCTCAGCGTTTCGAGACGGGCGCGGAAAAGCTCGGCAGGACGCCCGCCGGCGCTGGTGTCGAATTGGCCTGTGCCTTCGACGAGCCCCGTGCGGTCAAGCAAGCGGCGGAAGTTCTGTTTGTGGAGTTCGAGGCCGGCGATCGCCTCGACGACGCGCTGCAAGTGCAACAACGTGAATTGCTCCGGCGCGAGTTCGAACACGACGGGGCGATATTTGATCTTCGCGCGCAGGCGACCGATGGCGGTGGCTAGAATGCGTCTGTGGTCGGAAGCCATCGGCTCGCCTAGGCCAGGTTCGCTTTCCATCGCGGGGCGCGGTTTGCCATCGAAACGCGCACGGTCGCGCGCGGCTTCTGGTGCGAGGCCTGCTTCGTAAAGCAATTCGTAGCGCTCCAAGGCGCGCTCTTCGTTCCAGACCGCGCCATCGAGCGCGAATGCGAGACGTACGCGTGATCGGCGTTGAGCAACCGCATCCGCTTCGCCTGCCGTTTGCGTCCAAGCGCGTAAGCGCGGCGCTATGATTTCGTCGATCGCGGCGGGTCGACCGTCGCGCCAATCTTCCCACGGAAAGTACTCGTACCACGTGCGCCAGTGCGCGGAGGCCCGATCCAGCACCGCGCGTGACGGAGTCAGGGCCAAATATGAGATCGAGATCACGCGATCTGAGCCCGCACTCTCGGCCATAGGCATTTCGCGACCGCGATCGCCGAATGTGTAGAGCTGCTCGGCGTAGCCGATGTCGAAACCGGTCTGCTCGGCGACCCAGCCGCGCAGTGAGAGTTCAAGCGTTCTATCGCCCGCCGGATCGAATGGGCCGAAGGGCAAGCCGGCAGCTTCGCCGCCATCGCGCGTTACGACCACATACGGCGCGTCTTCCGTCACGGCGACGATGGCAGCCGAAAGGCCGATGATGACGCGCGCTTCGCTCATGCCGCAAACTGAGAGCGGATCGAAAAGGATTCGGCTTCGCGAATGTCGGGCCAGCGCGGGTAGCCGGGTCCAATCGCTTCGATGGCGGCGCTCATGCGTCCGTTGCGGCTAAGTGCGGCGTCGGCGAGCGCGACGAAACGGCGGTTCGGCGTTGCCGTTGGCGAAGCTTCGCGCAGCGCGTCGGCGATCACGCGTTCGTCGATGCTGGGATTGTGCGCGCAGGCTGTGATGAACGCGGTCGCCGTAGAGCGAGAAATGCCAGCGTAGCAATGGATCAAGATTGGCTGGCTTCGATCCCATCCGCTGACGAAATCGAGAATGTGCTTAGTGCGCGTCGCGCACAGCGGATCCATGCCTTCTTCGTCTTCTTCGATGTCGTGAACCTCGAGACGCAAATGGCGGTCGCCGACGTGCTGGATCACAGGAAATGGTGTGTCGGGATCAAGCAAGCTGACGACGTGGGACACATTTCTCGAGCGCGCCACGTCGGGCGCGCGGGAGAGGGGGCAAACAATGATTGTCATATGCCGCCAGTTTACGCCGGATCGATCAGCGACCGGAAGCGCTTCAGGAACGCTTCCTGCACTTCGCCGGTGGGTTTTGGCGTCAATTTCAGCTTCATGCCGCGCGGAGGTGCGCCGAAATAGCGTTTGGCTTCGGTCTCGGTGAAACCCGCAAGTTGGATCGCTTCGAAATAGGCGCAGATGATGTCGGCGCGCTTGATGACGCCTTTAACCACTGCCGGCGGGTGCGCCGGCAAGCCGAAGCGCATGTGGATCGCTGCTTCGAGCTTTGCTTCGAAGGCCTTGTAGTCGAACC
>JAPLOL010000114.1 GCA_026400735.1 Alphaproteobacteria bacterium
ATGGCCGGCGAAGCGCGTCGCAAATCTAGCAATGGAGGCACCGATGAACTAAACGTGCAACTGGACGCCGAGATGGGGCCCGGTCAGTGCCATCCACGGCTCAGACGTTCGGCACTGGTTCTGAAACCGGCCCGATCTCGATCGGACTTGATGGCATTCGCGGTACTGCGGACGACGGCGCGGCGATCGCGATCACCAACCTAGGCCTCTTCGCCGCCAACAACATTCCGGTCGGCGCGCAAGTGGTGCAGGGCCGCGATCTCACGATGGGAAGCCTGCACGATGGCCAACTCGTCGTGAGCTACATCGGCACGGACGAGCAGGTGCATCTGCGCGTTTATCTGCCGAGCGTGAATCAAGCCGGCGATCGTGAATCAGGCGGCGTCGGCACGGACGTTGTGGCGCAAGGCATCACGACCTACGCCGAACTCACGCTGCCATTTGCAACGACGCTTGGCGCAGTGGCTGCTGGCCAACACGCGATGGTCGTTCCGCAACAGAACGGCTCGTTCGGAATCTTCTGGGGCGCGTCGGATGGCGCGGGCGGCATCGCCGTCCAAGGCGTCATCTATTCTGGCGCAGGCTCGAACTGGAGCCCATCGCCGATCATCACATTCGAGACCGGCCTGCCGGCGAATGTCGATTTCCAAGTCGCGATCACCGGCGTGACTCCGGGCGGCCTTGAAGACGGCTTCTTCGTCTCGTGGGAATCCGGCGCCGGCATTTCGGGTCAGCGTTTCAATATGGCGGGCACGGCAGTTGGTCAGCAGATCGTGGTTGGTGACCCAACCAGCGGCACGCCGGGCGCACACACCACCTCAGGCATCGACGATGGCCGCATGATCATCGGCTATGTCGATGGTAACAACGTCAGCGCTCAGTTCCTCGACAATCGTCAACCCGGCGTCCCTCTGATCGGCCCGCGTACGGGCGCGCCAGCGGACGTCATTGTTGGCACCGTTGGCGATGATGCGATCGATGGTCGCGCACTGAATGACCAACTCTTTGGCGGTCTCGGCGATGATCTGCTTACCCTTGGCTCCGGCGCCGACATCGGCTTCGGCGGCGAAGGCAACGACACGATCATCGGCGGCGGTGGCCAGGATCAGTTGCTTGGTGAGGCCGGTAATGACCTCTTGTGGGGCGGTCTCTCGGGGCCGATCGATCCGCAAGTGGACCGCGATCTTGTTGCGGGTTTGACGGCGGCGGGCGTAAGCGCGGCGCTAATCGCAACCGACACAGGCGCCATCGGCCAAATCGTTGACGACGGCGCCGGCGGCACGATCTTCCAGTTCATCAACGACATCGAGAACGCCACAGGCGGTCGCGGCAACGACACGTTGATCGGCAATGCCGGTAACAACGTTCTGATTGGCGGCGGCGGCAACAACACGTTCGATGGTGGCGGCGGCGTCGACACCGTGGTGATTGACGGCGTGTTCGCAACTTACACGTTCCACCGCGTCGGTCAGACGCTGACGATCTCGGATCCCGGAGACACGCAATCGCTCACGAACGTGGAATTCATCCAGTTCGAGGATCGGCGCGTTAGCGTGGCGAGTATCTTCGCTGTGTTGCCCAACAACGGCACCGTGACAGGCGCTTCGCTGGTCGTCGCCAATGCCAACAACGCGCCGTCCGCAGCGAATGATGCGGCCAGTGTGCTGCAGGGCAATTCGGTGATGATCAAGGCGTTGGCCAACGACGTCGATCCCGACGGCGGTCAAACGCTCACCATCACCCACATCAACGGCATCGCGCTTTCGGGCGGTCCGGTGACGTTGGCGAGTGGCGTCGTGTCGTTGCTGTCGAACGGCGCTCTCTCGTTCGCGGCTAACGCCGGCTTCTCTGGCGCGGCGTCCTTCACGTACACGGCCTCCGACGGCTTCGGTGGTACAGCGACGGCGACGGTGAACGTCACCGTCACGGCGCGCGGCGTTGGCGGGGTCATCAATGATGGCCAGGCGCCGCTATCAATCACCGGCATACCTGCGGAGCACCAAGTGCTTTCCGCGATCCTGGGCGCCGATCCCGATGGGGCAGGCACTGCCGCCACATTCCAGTGGTTCCGAAATGGTCTCCTGATCAGCGGCCAAACGGGCACGAGCTATACGCTCGGCGCTAACGATGTCGGCGCGGTCATCACCGTGCGCGCGTCGTACACGGACGGCGACGGCTTTGCTGAAATCGTCTCCAGTCCCGGCACGCCACCAGTGCTCGCAGTCAATGACGGCGCGTCCACCGTTACGGTCACTGGCGGCACCCAAGAGCGCTCAGTTCTCACCGCGAATGTCGGCGCTGATCCAGACGGCAACGGCGCGCCATCGTATCAGTGGTTCCGCAACGGCGTTGGCATCACGGGCGCTACTGCGTCGACCTACACGACCACGGCGGCGGATGTTGGCTCAAGTATCACCGTGCGCGTGAACTACACCGATGGCCAAGGCTTTGCTGAAAGCGTGACAAGCGCGGGCACTGCGACAATCACCGCGATCAACGACGGCGCAAGCTCGCTTGCGATCACCGGCAGCGCGGCCGTTGGCCAAACGCTCACGCGAGTGATCGGCGCCGATCCCGATGGCGCAGGCACGGCGCCAACGACGGTGTGGCTGCGCAATGGCGTCGCCATCGCCGGCGCGACGGGCGCGACGTACGTGCTGACCGCCGCCGACCTCGGCGCAACGATCTCGACGCGGATCAGTTACACTGACGGTCAGGGCTTCGCCGAACTGGTGACGAGCGCCGCAACCGCGGCGGTCACCAACGTCACGGGTCAGATCATCAACGGCAACGGCAACGCCAACACGCTAGCTGGCGGCGCCGGTGATGACACCATCAATGGCTTGGGCGGCAACGATACGCTCACCGGCAATGGTGGTTCTGACACGATCGATGGCGGCGCAGGCAACGATTCCATCGTCGCCACGCTCAACGACGGCAACGACAACTACAATGGTGGCGCCGGCACGGACACGTACAATCTTTCGGCGATCACTGTTGGCGTAACGGTCAATCTCACGACCGGCACATCGACGAGCACCCAGACCGGCAACGACACGCTTGTCGCCATCGAGAACGTCACTGGCGGTTCGGGCAACGACTCGCTTACCGGCGACGCGCTGGCCAACACGCTCATCGGCGGCGCAGGAGCTGACCGCCTGGACGGCGGCTCAGGTGGTGCGGATATCTTGCGCGGCGGTACGGGCAACGACACTTACATCGTTGATCGCGCTGGCATCACCGTCACAGAGAACGCCAATGAGGGTACTGATCTCCTCATGACGTCGCTCGCGTCCTATACGCTCGACGCCAATGTCGATGACATGATCTACACGGGTTCGGGCAACTTCACCGGGCGCGGCAATGGTCTCAACAACGTCATCACCGGCGGCAATGGCGCGGACAACCTCGACGGCGCCGGCGGCAACGACACGCTAATCGGTGGCAACGGCATCGACACGCTGACTGGCGGCGCCGGCGACGACATTCTCATCGGCGGCCTCGGCAACGACAGCATGAACGGCGGTACGGGCAACGATCGCTTCGTGTTCGCTGCAGCGTTCGGCGCTGACACGGTCAACGGCTTCGACGCCAACCCAACGGGCGGCCAAGATCTGTTGGATGTGTCCGGTCTCGGCATCACCGCTGCGAACTTTGCTTCGTTCGTGACGGTCACGGATCTCGGCGCCGACACGTTGGTTGCGATCAACGGCTTTGGATCGATCTTGCTGGTCGGCGTGAATGGTGTCGGCGCTAACGTCATAACGTCTGCCGATTTCATCTTCGGGGGCGGTTGATAAGTAAGAGAATTGCACAGGATGGTCGGCGCTTTGGCGGCGGCCATCCTACAATTCGCCTCTCGCGTGCAAAAAAAGTAGCGCGGGCCGTTAGGTCATGTTTACATAACCGCTTATGCCTCCGGGGGGAGATATGAGCACAACTGACTTTAGTCCGGACGCGAAGTTCGAATTCGGGAGAGTAGTTTCCCAGACCTTCGGACTCGTCGGACGCAATTTCATTCCGTTCTTGGTGCTGTCGCTGTTTTTCGTCGGCGCGCCGCAGTTTGGGATCCTTTACGCGCAGTACACCGTCGGCGTTGGCGATCCATCCCTCCTGTTCCCTCTGGTGTGGGGCGGAATTCTCATCAGCATGATAACGACCTTCGTGCTGCAGGGCGCTCTAACGCGCGCTGCCATCGACGATCTGTCGGGCAACGGCGTGAAGTTCGGTGCGGCGATTGCCGACGGCCTGCGATACTTCTTTCCGTTGCTCATTGTCGGCATTCTGGCGGGCCTCGGCACGGGCCTGGGTTTCATCCTTCTTGTCGTGCCGGGGATCATGCTTGCCGTTCGCTGGGTGGTGAGCGCGCCGATCGTGGTGGTCGAGAAGGAGGGGCCGACATCTGCGTTGGGCCGGGCTGCGGAGCTCACCAAAGGTAATCGCTGGGCTATATTCGGCCTCGTCTTGCTGTATTTCGTGCTGTCCTACGTCGCTCAGATATTGGTCGGCTTGCTCGTTGCTGCGGTGGCGGGACAAGATCAGTCAATGGTTGGCAACATTGCTTTGGCGAGCCTCGTTCTCGCGGTGTCGATGGCGCTGATGACGGCTTTGTTGTCGCTGGTGAGTACGCTTGGAACGGCTTCGCTCTATTTTGAGCTCCGCCGCGTCAAAGAAGGCGTCAGCGTTGACGATCTCGCGAAGGTCTTCGACTAGTCAGCGTGCATCGAATTTGTCGGCCTTGCGAACGCCGAACAACATGCGTTGTTCGAGCCGTTTACGCACGGCTGCATAATAGGCGTTCAGAAATTCGTGGTCATCCTCGCGCGGCGCTTTGCGGCGCTTGAGCTTGCGGCGGATCGAGATCGCTACCGTTTCGATTGCCGCGCGGTCGTTGTTCCTCAGCACGCCTTCGAGGACCTGCAGTTCTTTGACACCGTAAGTGTCGAGTTCTGCGTCGGTGAACTCGAACTCAGCAGCGATCGTCGCCGCGGCGGCCGCGATATCAGGGAGCAGCACCTGTTGTGGGGCCTTCAGCACCCAGGTGCCGGCGACAATATCGCCCACGCGCAAGTGATCGCGGTTGAAGAGTGGAAACAAAACAAAGATGGCGCACCAAACTACCCCGCACAGAATGATAACGGCGTTGATTGCTTCGCCCTGCGAGAACAAGAAGCTCATGGGCATATAAAGCTCGATTTCGCGCATCGCATTGCGAGTGATAATTTGTTCCACCCGAAGCGCGCCGCCGTCGCGAGAAGCAATCCGCAGCTTCATGAGACGTTTGCCCGGTGTCGCCGCGCGTGGCGAGCTTTCAAAGATCGTGAAATAGAAGTTGCGCAGAACGAAAAAGCCAAGAAGCCAGATGATCATGGCGAGCTGGCCTTGCATGTCGCCGGCGCCCAACACCCCCGCAAACGCAAGGATCACGATGGTCATCAGGACGAGCGTAATGGCGATGATCGTGAGGTCGATGAGAAGCGCGCCGGCGCGCTCGCTGGACTGAGCAAGACGGACGCGCAGGTCCACGCCCTCGGGCGTGATGAGGGGGCGGATATCTTTCGGTTCGGCGCTCACGGTCGCGGGCTCGGGCGGAGATAGAAGTAGATCAACCAAACGGCGGCGCTTCCTCCCGCGATCATCCAGCGTGTGTCTTGGGTTTGCACCAGCTGCCGGGCAAATCCTTCGAGCAATGCCGCGACGAACAGCATGATGATAACACCCACCATAACAAGCCCACCCTGACGACCAGCTTGCTCAGCGGCCGCTAGGCGCGATCGCGCCCCGGGGAAAGCCACCGACCAGCCAATGTGCAGCCCTGCCGCTCCAGCGAGTGTGATGGCGAAAAGTTCGGTCACGCCGTGAACCAAGAGCCAAGCCCATAGTTCGCCCGCCAGACCGTGGCTCGCGAACACCGCGACCATCGCGCCTAAAGTACAACCGTTGTACGCGAGCAGCACAACACTCGGCGCGCAAAATGCGATGCCAAGCGCGAAGGCAAGCAACGCCACCTGAGAGTTGTGCGTGAATAGGAAGGTGGCGAAAACGCCAAGCGCGTCGCGCGTGTCAGTCTGTTGATACAAAGAGGCTCGTAATTCCTCTGCGCTTGCGGCCGGATCACGTCCGGCCGCAAGTTCGTGCGGCACGAATGAATAGAAGAAGGCCGGATCGGATTGGACCAAGAAATAGGCGCCTATCCCTGACACGATGGTGATCAGCACGGCGGCGATCGTTTCGCGCCATATGGCGCGGACGCCAAGAGGCCAGGAGCGAGTGAAGAATTGAATGATCCGCTCGGTGAGCGTGGCGCGCGTTCCGTAGACGAAGAAGTACGCACGCGCACAAAGCGCTTCGAGATATTCGATCATCGCCGCGTCAAGCGATGTCGACCGGGCGACGGAGAGCGACGATAGAGTTGACCGATAGAGGCTGGGAATGGCCAGCATCTCTTCGTAAGTGAGGCGTGTTGCGTGGCCGCGCTCCGCCGTGGCGAGCAAAGTCTCTAGCCGGAGCCAGCTTTCCTCGCGCTCCTGGCGGAATCGCAAGCTGCGTAAGGCGATCTCGCTCATCAGACACGCTCCTTGCGCCGCAGGAGATCGTAGGCGCGCACGAGCGCAGGCCCAAGCTCCTCAACGGGCGCCGAGACAATATGGACGCCGAGACGCTTCAGCCGTGCGATGACGATATCGCGATCTTGCAGCAGCCGTTGAGCAATGACTGAACGGGAGACGTCATCGCCGGTGACGGGTGCATGATCTCGGAACGCCTCGAGTTCATTGTCGGGGAAAGTAACGAACACCACGAGATGGCGTCGCGTTAGGCGAGCGATGGTTTCAACCATGAGCTCAGCGCTCACCGCGTCTGTGAAGTCGGTGAAAACGATTACCATCGAACGCTGCTTGAGGCTCTCTGCAAGCGTAGCGATGCCCCAGGTGTAGTTTGTCTCCTCGGCTGCGTAGTCCAGCGACGCGGTGTGCGCCAGAAGGTGGGGAAATGACCGCACGCCGCTGACGAGCCCCGTCTGAATACGCGGCTTTGAGTCAAAGCTGAAAAAACTCGCGCGATCTCCGATCTTCAAGCCGACATATGCCAACAACAGCGCGGCGTTAATGGCCCAGTCGACTCGCGGCGTGCCAGCGATTGGCTCACACATGGCGCGTCCGGTATCGATAGCGAAGGCCAGTTGGTGGTTTCGCTCGGCGCGCACTTCTTTGGCCAACAGGCGAATGTGGCGAGCGCTTTGCTTCCACTCCACGAGACGGCGGTCCATCCCGGATTGAAACTCGGCGAGCGCATCGAATTCCGAACCTTCACCGCGGTCGCGCAGTGGCTTTATGCCGTGCATCAAAGTGCGCGAGAAAAGACGCTCAGCGTGCCGCTGGACGCCGCCCAGATCGGGTGTGACAGCGATCCGCGCGTCGAGGGCCAGTGTGCTTTGCCGCCACGCGAGTCCTAATGGTCCGCGCCAGCGTGCGTGCACATTGGCAAAACGCGCCTCGCCCCGGCGGAGTGGAGCCAGAGTCGTGACGCCTCTAGCTTCGCGGCCATGGCTCGTAAGGCGCGTCACGAGGTGTTGCGGGCGCACAATGTCGCTAGGGTCCAACATCACTTCGGCTCTGCGCGGCGCTGGACCGCGAAAATCGAGTCCGAGTGTCGCGTTGATTGCTCCGGCGCCGATGCCCGTCATGTTTGGCGCTGAGAACACTGCGCCTCCACGTTTTGGCGCTGATGCAAGCATCGCGTCGGCAATGCACAGAACTGCGACCACGAATGCCCAAACCGCGCCGACCAGCCAGAGCGACGGGGCGATCATGGTCGCAAACAGCAACGAAGCCGGCGCGCCCAATGCGGCGAGCACGATCGCGCGGCTGGTTGGCGTGATCATCGAGGCGCTTCAATCTGCTGCAGGATAGCGGCCAGCGCCGTGTCCGCGGTGCGTCCCTCTACTTCGGCGGCTGGAGACAACAGCACGCGGTGGCGCAGCGCTGGCGCCGCCAGAGCTTTGACGTCGTCAGGGATTACGTAGTCGCGTCCATCGAGAGCCGCCCAGGCGCGGCATCCGGCAGCGAGCATGGACGCCGCGCGAGGGGAGGCGCCAAGTTCGAATGCGCTATTGGCGCGTGTGGACCGCACAATTTCGACGATATAATTGACGATCTCAGTGCTGACGCGAGTTTGCGCGACGGCAGCGATCGCCGCCTCAAGCGCCGCGCCACCTAGAACCTTGTTTAGGCCGTAGGCCGCGGGTTCCAATGTACGACCGCCGCCCGTTGAGGCGACGATGCGCCGTTCTTCTTCTACGCTCGGATAAGAGAGGACGTGCTTGAACAGAAAACGATCCAGCTGAGCCTCTGGCAAAGGATATGCGCCCTGCTGCTCGATGGGGTTCTGCGTGGCGATAACAGTAAATCGTGGGCTCAACGCATGGCGCGTGCCGTCGAGCGTCACGCCGCGCTCTTGCATGGCCTCAAGTAGCGCGGCTTGCGTCTTTGGCGGCGTGCGGTTGATTTCGTCGGCAAGCAGCACGTCGCAAAAGATCGGCCCCTTGGTCAAGGTGAAGGCGCTGGTCTGAAAGTTGAAGAGGTTTGACCCCAGAATATCGCCGGGCATGAGGTCAGGCGTAAATTGCACGCGGCCGAAATCAAGATCCATGGTGTAGGCGAAGCATTGCGCAAGCAGCGTCTTGGCTGTGCCAGGGGGGCCTTCAAGCAGAACGTGTCCGCCTGCGAAAAGCGCGGTCAGCATCAAGTTGACGCTATCGGCTTGACCCACGACGGCTTTGCCGATCTCGGCGCGGACGACGCCTGCAAGATTGCGAAGTTCAGCGAGTTGCACGAATCATCTCCACTTTCCAGGTGTGCAGCTTGCGCGCTGCCTCGAGCATTTGATTTGTCGTCTTCGCGGTCTCGGCTTCAGCGGCGAGTGCGCCGAAGCGAGGTTCGATCTTGTAGGTCTGCGAGAGCGTGTCCATCAACGCATCCAACGTTGCTTCGTCTTTACGGGCGCCCGGAAAAACGCTTGCGACCTGTAGCGCCACTAGGCGTGCATAGATCGGCGCCAAGCGACGCTGATGACCTCCAAGGCGCAATAGACCGGCGGAATTGTCGGCGAGCGCTGCTTTGCCAAAGGCGATGCTGCGCCGGACGGGAACGCCCGCGCCGAAGCTGGCCGCGGCGCGCCATCCCAACATGCCGGCGGCAATCGCAAGCGCGAGCGTTGCGCCAAGTAAAGGAGGATCAAAGGCTAGGCGCAGCGGGCTACGCGCAGCGCCAAGGCCATTCAGCGTAACATCAAAGATGATCCCATTATGTTCGCCGCGCGCCGCGTCGAGGATCGCCAACCCCGCGCGCGCCGTGTCCAAATTGCCTACGCCTTGCGTGTTGAGAAAATCGGGGTCCGATAGAACGTAGAAGGGAAGTGCATCGTCTTGCTCGACCAGGCCCATGATAATTGCGCCGTTTTGGTCGGTGATGATCGGTCGAATGTTAGGTCCGGCTATTGTTTGTAGGTCTTCAATCTCACCGGACGTCGCCAGGGCGGTCTCACCCCATTTCAGGCTTGCGCGCATAGAGCCATCAGTGCGCGAAACGGTGGTCCCAGGCGAAAGCTCGTTCAGCACTGATGATACGCCCGCCGTATCGAAAGTGCCCATCCTTGCGACCCAGCCGGGATGCGAGGGGTGCGGTCCGACGGCCCATTTGGGCAACACCACCAGCGTTGTGTACCCTGAAGCAGTTTCCAATTCGTCTGGCGTGATCGCTCTTTCGGGCGTTAGCACGACTAGGTCCGCAATTCGCTCCGCGCCGTCAATAGTGCGGCCGATGCCAATGTCGTCTCCGCGCGCGCGTAGGAGCCGAACCATACCGGCGTATCCGACGGCCGATTGCGACAACGCGTGCGCGCGGCCGTCGCGGCCGTTGTCGAGTTCCGGTGCGAATGCAGATAGCGTGAAGTAAGCCGCAAATGCGAACACGCCAACGAGAACAAGCGCGCCGATTACAAGCGGCGAGAACGCACCCTGCGTTCGGGATTTTGTTTGATCGCTCACGCTTTGACCTTTGCGAAGGTGGCGTAGCCGGTCCGTGCGCGGACGAAATCGGCGTTTGTGAGCATTCGCCCGCCGAACAGGCTCGTCTCGACTGCTTCCGCGATGGCTGAGAAGACGTTGCGTCCTTCCGAGGACAAAGGCTCAAGTCGCGCGATCTCACGGCTTGTCAGGCCCGGACCAATGGCCACCGCAAAAAAGCGCTCGATATCTTCGATGCTACGGTGCAGCAGTACGCGCACGGCCTCGTTGAACTTGCCCTGTTGAGCAAGTCGGTCAGCTTCTTCGAGCAACGCGCGCGCACGTGCGGCCGTCGGCCGATATTCTGGCACTGCGACGGCGGCCTTTGTGCTGTCCGGCGTGCGATCTGCTATCCGGCGCAGGAGATCAGATCCGATGATGTAAAGAACAAAGGCGGTGATGAGAATGACGCCGCCCCAGAAGATGTACGTCATCAAGGGGCCGATCGCGCTCAAGAAACGCAGGAACGGGTCGAGCCATTCCGGAGGCGTGGGAAAGGCGAACTGCTCCATGCTAAATTGGAGATTGGGATCGGCTCGCATCGCCGCGTGAGCGGCCGCAATGTCCCCGGCCGGCGCTGTCGCCGCCGGGCTCAGACCGGTTGTTGGCGCTGTCGTCACCGATATCCCCCAGGGTATTCTGGCAGGTCCGAGCACGGACGCAACCTAGGCGGCAGAACGCCCGCTGCGCGCCGCTGAAGCGGCCTCGAACCCGCGTTGTGCAAGTGTGTACCATTCCCCCATACGGGTGAACCCACCTTCATCAGGCGCGCGCGACGAGACTATGTTTAGACGTGATCTCGTCTCATTTGCGATCCGGATCGTAGACGCCGTCCCACTCCCCGGACGAAGCCGCTGCGGCAGCTTCCAAGCGCTCGCGGTAGTGGTGATAGAGTCTGGAAAGTCCTGGCAGAGGCGCCGCTTCAAGAGCGGCAAGTAAATTAGAAGCCTCGGATAGGCGCCCGCTATTAAAGGCGCCGAGAAACGCGGCGTGGGTTTCGTTCTGACCCGCGTCGCCAGGAAGGGCTGTAAAAATGCGCGTGGCGCCGCTGCGGCCTTTCAAGCGGACGAGCGCGACTTCTATCAACTGCGCGTCGCTCGCGTGGGATTTGGTGTCTTCGCTTATTAGAAGCGACAAGCTCCAGATCTTGCTGAGGCTCTCCAAACGCGATGCGATATTCACGGCATCGCCAATGGCTGAATAATCGAAACGTCGTTCGCTGCCGAGATTGCCCACGCAGCATGAGCCCGTGTTAAGCCCGATGCCAATGCGAACCTCTTCGAAGCTGCGTCCCACTGCGTCGGCTTCGGCTTTCCAGGCGAGATTGAGTTCGTCCATGCGTACGACGATCGAACGCGCCGCTTCCAGCGCGCGTTTGGCGTGATCGGTCTGGTCGAGTGGAGCGTTCCAGAATGCGAGGATGGCGTCGCCCATATACTTGTCGATGGTGCCGCCGGTCTCGATTATGATGTCGCTGAGCGGGGTGAGGAAGCTGTTGATGAAGCTCGTAAGTTCCTCGGCATTCATCCGCTCGGCGATCGAAGAGAAATTGCGAATGTCGCAAACGAGGATCGTGAGCTCGCGTACCTCGCCGCCGAGCTTGAGGCGCTCGGGATGCGCAGTGAGTTGGCGCACCACATCGGGCGCAACATATTGGCTGAAAGCACGCCTGATGCCGGCGCGTTGATGCTCGGTGCGTTGAAAGAAATAGGTCGTGGCGGCCGCGCTGAACACGAGCGCTGCGAGCGTTGGATATATTGGATCGAACAGATAGCCTGCTTTGGCGAACAGCAAAAACCCGGCGCCCCATGGGAGCACGACGAGAACGGCGCCGATAGCGGCGTTGATTGTCGGGCGTACGCGCGGGCCGAAATAGGCAAGCAGCAATATGGCCGCGATCGCTGCGAGCAATTCAATGCCGGAGGCGTAGTCGGGGCGCGTCAGGAAATTTCCGGCTACGATTTGCTCAAGCAATTGGCGATGCACTTCGACGCCGGGAATGCTTGCGTCGAGCGGCGTGGCGCGAAGATCCATGAGGCCGGGCGCGCTGGCGCCGATCAGCACGATCGTGCCGTCAAGCTCTTGGGCGCCGATTTCGCCGCTTAGAATTTTCCAAGCGGGAATTGCTTCGTCGGAATTGTAAGGGCGAAAGCGGACCCAGACTTGGCCGCCTTCATCGGTGGGGATGGTGATGGGGCCGACCTTAATGCTGTCGATGCCGGTGTGCGCGCCGAAGGCTTGCGTGCCGTTGGCGTTAGATGCGCGCACGACGTAGGTCGAAGCGCCAACAGCGACGCGCAGCGCTTCAAGAGAGAGCGAGGGTGTAATTTCACCGTTGTAGCGCAGCAAGAGCGGCACACGGCGCATAACTTGATCGCCGTCGGGCAACCAATTGATGAAGCCAGTGCCGGATGCTGCGTCGGAGAGGGCGGGCAGGTTCGTTGCGAGGCCTGCATAGTTCGGCAGAAACTGGCCCGGCTCATCGCCTGCAGCGGCCCATCCGGCGTGCATTGGAAAGGCTGTTGTCGTTGCATCTTGGTGCAGGCTAGTGGCGAGCACGCTCGGATGTCGGCCTAGCGTGTCTGCGAAGACGCCGTCGTGGCTCGGCAATGTGCTGAGCGCGCGCCGCAACTGGGCGCGCCTTTGCGGAGGCGCCGCTGCGACGACTTGCTCGGGCGATGTGCGGTCAGGTTCTGCGAATAGAATGTCGAAAACGATCGCGGCGGCGCCGGCCTCGCCAAGTTTTTGCGTGAGATCGGCCATGGTCGTGCGCGGCCATGGCCACTGACCGTAGCGTGCGAGGGAGGCTTCATCGATTTGCACGACGCGGATCGGCGAGTCCGCCGGCGCAGGCGCGGGGGAGGCGTGCTGGTAAGCGTCGAACGCTAGGCCGCGCAATTGAGCAAGCACGGGTGGGCGCGCATAGAAGATGATCGCCGCCACGATGGCGAACGCCGCCACGGCCAGCCAATAAAAGCGGGGCGTGCTTACTTCAGGCGCGGCCAAGATTCGGTCTCACATGCGACACGCGCGCCAAAGACCACGCGGGCGGCATGCGCGTCTAGTGCAAGCTCAATCGTTGCCGAAGCGGCTTTGTGGGAGATTGAGATCGTCGGTGCGGTTGGTTGGATCGTCGGCGTCGGCCGAGCCTTCGAACCACGGGAAGTCACCGAACGGGTTGCCGAACAGCGGGAATGTCGCCGTGCTGTACGAGGTCTCGTAGCGACCGCGCCATGTGAACGGCGTTGAGGTTCCGCCGCCCGAGAAGAATTCGATCGCTTGGCCTGGGCGGCTGAGCTCGATCTCGCGGCCATTCTCGAGCGTGAAGATCACGCGGCCTTCGTCGAGGATGCCAAACATGCGGCCATCGAAGATCAGCAGATCAACGATGGTGCCGCGAACGCCGATGGTGGCGACGGGCGTGCGCACTTGGTAGTTGCGCGGATCTTGTGAACCGCTGACGAAACGCATCGCGCCGCGCGCCACTGAAACAGTCGCGCCGCCGCCTGCGTTGCCGGGATCGTAAACGTAACGATCAAGCGTGACTTGCGACCGTTGGCCGATGCTCAGTGTCGTTTGATCGGTGAACAGCAATTGCGCAACGCTGTTGGCGCCAGTGCTGATCGTTTGATTTTGGTAAACTGCATTGCCCGTTGCGAGCGGCTGGCTCTGACCTTGCGCGCGGGCGGCAGTTACTTGATTGCGCACGGCGGCGGCAGCGCCAATTCGTGCGTCTTGAGCCTGCGCGCCGGCAGGGAACAACGCCAACGCCGCGCATAATGCGCTAAGGGCGAGAAAAACTGGCCGCATTGCCGGAAACCCCATGCAAACTCACGAGAAATCTAGGCTCAGTTTGCCTATCGTGGCAATGTGGAACCCGATATCGGCGTGCAGCGTGGTGCGTGTACACGCTTGAACTCGCGACGTGTTGCCACTCTACTATGTTCGCGCTTTCGAGCCGTGGGGGAGTTTCATGGCCAGACCGGGAAAAGTCGGACGTTTTTGCCAAGCATTGCTGGTTGCGGCCAGCATGATCGCGGTGTCCGCCGGCGCGGCCCATGCTCAACAAGCCGACGAATTGGAAGCGCTTAACCAGCAAATCCTCGACAATCCGCAAGATGTAAATCTCAACCTCCGCTACGCGCGCGCTGCAGAAGACGCTGGGAAGTTGCGTCTGGCATTGGTCGCATACGAACGCATTTTGATCAACGACCCCAGCAACGATGAAGCGCGTCATGGTTACGAGCGCATCCGCCGGGAGATCGAACCGCCTTATACCGTCACACGTGTTGAAGCTGGTGCGCGTTGGGATTCAAACGCGCTGAATGCGGCCGAAGATCCATTCATCTTGTCGACCGACGATCGCGAGGCGACGACCTATTATGGCAGGCTGATGGTCGCCAACGAGCACGAGTTTCTCGGTCGCCGTTGGCGCTCCAGTTTAAACGTGGACCTCGAGGACAACGCCGATATCGACGAACTCGACTACGGCTATGTCGGTGTGCAAACAGGTCCGATCCTTTATGTCGGTCCACACCTCGCAGCGATCCCTTCGATCGGCGCCGGCGCGGCTTGGCTGGATGGCGATGAGTATTATCACGAAGTCAACGCGGCCCTGACTGTCGAGGGCCGCTTGAGCGGCGCATCTTATTGGTGGCGCGCGCGCGCAGGCTATCGTGACTACGAGCCGGATACGAATTTCTTCTTTAGCACGGTGACAGAGAACGGCCCGTACGTCGAAGTGCAGGCCGGCTTGACGAAACCGCGCGTCTTGTTCGAACGCGACACGCTGTTAGTCGCCCCGTTCGTGCGCTGGAGCGATGTCGATGGCAGCGTGTTCAGTTTCTTCCTGTTCGACGAAGTGTCGCCAGGTAAGTTTCTCGAGTACGGCGCTGATGTGAACTACAACTACCAGTTCACCGATCACATCCAGGGATCTGTCGGCGCATTGCTGCGTGAGCGCGATTTCCGCGATAGCTCGCGTGAAGATACCTACATCTCACCGCAAGCGAGCGTGACGTTCCAAGACGTTCTACCGTGCGATTGCGATGTGCGGCTCCAGTATCGCTATCGCCAGAACGACACCAACGACTTCAGCGCCGAGTACGATGCTGATCAAGTCTCATTGGCGTTGCTGGCGCGTTTCTAGCGTTCGAACAATTCGAATAGTTTGCACTATGCAACAGCGCGGGAAAGAGCGCGCTGCCAAACGCGCATTGGCGCAACTCTCGATTAACTCAAATGCCGCCTTCATGTGTGCGACTGCAAGCGCAATGGAGGCGTCACTTGAATCGCTTTGGAATGAATGCGGCTCTGAAGACGCCGCGCGTGACGTTCATTGATGACGACGCGCCCGCACTGCGCGATGGCATGATTGCCGCGCTCAATCGATCGCAAGCCGTGATCGAGTTCGAGCTGGACGGGCGCATTCTCGAGGCGAACGAGAATTTCTGTCGCGCTCTTGGATACAGCATCGACGAAATTCGCGGCCAGCATCATTCGGTTTTTGTCGATCCTGCGCAGCGCCACTCGCATGAGTATCGCGCATTCTGGGAGAAGCTGGCGCGCGGCGAGTACGATGCTGGTCAATACAAGCGCATCGCCAAGGGCGGGCGCGAAATTTGGATTCAGGCGTCTTACAATCCGATTTTGGACACACAGGGACGTCCGGTGCGCGTGATCAAGTTCGCAACGGACATCACTGAGCAGCGAAACGCGATGGCCAATTTCGAAGGCCAGCTCGGCGCAATCAGCAAGTCGATGGCCGTGATTGAATTCTCGCTCGATGGTCGCATCCAAATAGCCAACGAGAATTTTCTGAAAACGCTCGGCTACAGCCTCGAAGAAATCCGCGGTCAGCACCACTCTATGTTCGTTGATCCAGCGCAGCGTGGGAGTTCGGAATATCGAGCTTTCTGGGAGAAACTAGCTCGCGGTGAGTTCGACGCTGGGCAGTACAAGCGCGTTGCAAAGGGAGGGCGCGAGATTTGGATTCAGGCCTCGTACAATCCGATCCTCGATGCGGCGGGCAAGCCGCTCAAGGTTGTTAAGTTCGCGAGCGACATCACAGAGCAGAAAAATTCATCGGCGAATTTCGAAGGGCAGTTGGCGGCGATTGGCAAGTCCATGGCTGTGATCGAGTTCTCGCTCGACGGCCGCATCCAGACAGCAAACGAGAATTTCTTGAGGGGGCTCGGCTACAGCCTGGAAGAAATTCGCGGTCAGCATCACTCGATGTTCGTGGCCCCGGAAGAGCGCGCGTCATTCGAGTACCGTTCGTTTTGGGAAAAGCTCAGTCGCGGTGAATACGACGCCGGCCAATACAAGCGTATCGCCAAAGGTGGGCGCGAGATTTGGATCCAAGCGTCCTATAATCCAATCTTCGATGCGAGCGGCAAGCCATTCAAAGTCGTCAAGTTTGCGTCCGACGTCACAGATCAGATGCAGGTGGCGTTTCGCGTCAAAGAGATCGCCGATATCGTGGCGTCGGCGTCGACGCAAATGCGCGCGACGGCGGAGTCGATGGCAGGCACAGCCGAGGACACGACGCGTAGAGCGTCAGAGGTTGCCTCAGCGGCGCACCTCGCCTCATCGAACGTGCAGACGGTCTCGGCAGCGGGCGAAGAACTTTCGGCTTCGATTGCGGAAATCGCTCGGCAGGTCGCTGAATCCAACCACGTGACCCAGCGTGCGGTGAACGAAGCCGACAAAACTAGCATGTCGGTGCAAAGTCTCGCGGAGGCGGCGCACAAAATCGGCAATGTCGTGACGCTCATCAACAACATCGCCGGCCAAACGAAATTGTTGGCGCTTAACGCCACTATCGAAGCCGCCCGCGCGGGCGAAGCCGGGAAGGGCTTCGCGGTCGTGGCGTCAGAGGTGAAGAGCCTCAGTGATCAAACCGCAAAGGCGACGGAGGAAATCTCCGCGCAAGTGGCGGCGATGCAGGGCGCCACAGCGACATCCGTCGGTGCGATCAACGGCATTGCCGAAACGATCCGCCAAGTCGCACATATCGCAACGGCGATCGCGGGCGCTGTTGAAGAGCAATCGACAGCGACGCGGGAGATCGCCGTCAACGTCGCGCAAGCGGCGGAAGGTACGCAGCAGGTCTCTGGAAGCATCGAGGGTGTCAGCGAGGCCGCGCGCCAAAGCAGCGCGGCGTCGGGCGATCTCTTGCAGGCCTCGGCCGAGCTGTCGCGGCAAGGCGAGGAGCTGCGCACGACAATCGATCGCTGGGTCAACCGCTAAGCACGGAGCGCTGCGATGACGGCCGAAGCGCCCGTCGAGGTTTTGCTCGTCGACGATTCGGCCGTGATTCGCGGCATGATTACGCGCGGGCTGCAAAGCGATCCCGCAATCCGCGTGATTGGGTCGGCGAGCGATGGTCAAAACGCGCTTGCGATGCTCGACGCGCTGTCGCCGCAGGTCATCGTGCTCGATGTCGAGATGCCCGTGATGAACGGGCTTGAGGCGCTGCCGAAAATTCTAGCCAGACGTCCGGGCGTGACCGTGATCATGGCGTCGGCGCTGACGCGTCGGCACGCGGGGATGAGCCTGAAAGCACTGCAGCTCGGCGCAGCGGACTATGTGCCCAAGCCCGATGCGGCGGAGGGACCGGCGGCGCTGACCGAGTTCTTCAACGAGCTGCGTATGAAGATCAAGGCGCTAGCGCGCTCCAAGATGGCGCGCGATGCCGGGACACAGGCCAGCCTGCGTGCGCCAGCGACGGTTCGAAAACTGAAACCAGGGGCTGTCGCGATCGGATGCTCAACTGGAGGCCCGCCCGCGTTGCAGAAGATCTGCGCGCGCTTGAAAGGCAAGTTGAGCGTGCCGCTGTTCATTACGCAGCACATGCCGCCAACATTTACAGCGATGCTCGCTGAGCAACTTGGCCAAATAAGCGCCGCGCCGGCGTTCGAGGGGGCCGATGGCGTGAATGTCCAGGCTGGATCCATCTACGTTGCGCCCGGCGGGCGCCATATGCTTGCGGTTCGCGCCGGGGGACGCGTGTCGCTACAACTTTCCGACGGGCCGCCTGAAAATTATTGCCGACCGGCCGTCGATCCGATGCTGCGCAGTCTGGCAACTGTCTACGGATCGGATTTGCTCACCGTGATCCTCACCGGCATGGGTCGCGATGGCGCTGATGGCTGCGTGGCTGTCGCTGATTGCGGCGGGCAGTTCATCACGCAGGACGAGGCTTCGAGCGTCGTTTTCGGAATGCCAGGCGCGGCATTCAAGACGGGGCGAGCGCTCGCGCAAATGTCACTCGAAGAAATTGGCGCCTATTTGGCCGAAGCGATGGGGCGAGGCGTCGATCTCAAGCGTTGATTTTGTAGCGTTGCAAAAGTTGCTGCTTGAGCGCAGCGGCATGGCGCTGACCAGTGACAAGCTTTACCTAGTCGCAAGCCGACTGGGGCCTGTGGCGCAGAAACTCGGCATGCGCAGCGTTATCGAGTTGATGAGTGCGCTACGGACCAATCCGAAGGAAGCAACCATTAGCGCCGTGATCGAAGCGATGGTGACGCACGAGTCGCTGTTCTTCAGAGATGATCGGCCCTTCGATTATTTGGAGAAGACACTCCTGCCTGCGCTGATTGCTGCGCGCGGCGGTCGTCGGCCGATTCGCATTTGGAGCGCGGCGTGTTCAAGCGGGCAGGAGGCGTATTCGATCGCGATGCTGATCGCCGAGCGTTTTCCCGGCTGGCATTGGGAAATTGTCGGCACCGATATTTCTGCGCCAATCGTGACGAAGGCGAGCGCCGGCGTTTTCTCAGCGTTCGAAGTGAAGCGCGGACTAAGTCCGGAGCGGATGGCGCGGCATTTCCGGCGGCTCGACGAGCAGAACTATATCGTCAGCGATTCCATCCGAAAAATGGTGCGGTTCGATACGCACAATCTGCTCGAAAGCGCGCTTCGGCTCGGCGTGTTCGACATCATCTTCTGTCGCAACGTCCTGATCTATTTCGACACACCCACCAAAGGCCGCGTACTGGACCTGTTGGCGCGTCAGATGACGCCTGATGGCGCGCTGTTTCTCGGCAGCGCCGATACCGTCCACGGGGTGAGCAACAAGTTCGTGCTCGCAGGTAACGAACGCGGCGTGTTCAAGCCAGTCAGCGATGTCGCGAAAGTTGCCTAAGCAGCCTGGCGTTCTGTATCGATGCTTAGCGCTGCCTGCGCATCCATAACGAGCAGCAATCCTTCCGCGCGACGATATAGTCCGCGGCAGATGGCGCTCCATGCGCGTGAGAGCGTGATCGGGTTAGGCTCGTAATCGTTAGCGGACACCCGCAATACGTCGCCCACTTCATCGACGAGAAAAGCATAGGGCTCACCGGTGGCGGTGAGTTCGACGATGACGCATTTGCTGCGCAAGTGTGTATCGCGGGGCGGCAGGCCGAGCCGGACGCGTAGATCAATCGCTGTGACGATGCGCCCACGCAAATTTATGGAGCCGCGAATTTCTGGCGGCGCAAGCGGCACGGGGTAGGTGGCCGGCGAATCGAGCACGTCGCGCACCTGCAAAACGGGTACGCCGAATTGCACGCCGTCGACGAACATAGTGACGAGATCAATTTCAGAGGTGTTGCTCATGCCGCGTTCCGATCTTGGAGGGTCTGCAATTGCTTCAACACTTCGTCGCGGTCAAAGCGGCACGCGATGCCTGTGAAGCCTTCAGTGTCGTGCTGGCGGATGGTGAAGGGGTCGTCGTAGAGGCCGATCACCGGGGCGGACAGCGCGTTCAGCGCACCGCGCTCAGGCAGTGCTGTGTCGGTTAGGATGACATCGAAAGGCCCCTCGGACTCCATGACCGCCGCGGCGCCGGCGCTGTCGCGTACGACAGTGACCTGAAAGCCCGCCATCTTGAGCAGCGGCGTAATTAGATTGTGCAGGAATGGGCTTGGTTCGACGATCAGCGCGCGCTTTATTGCAGGCGTTGCGCTCGGCGTCTCGCGCGGCGCGGCGTCATCGGCGGACATGCGCCAGTAGTGCGCGATGTCGATCACATCGGTGACACTGTTGGCGATCACTAGGCTGCCCAGAACGCCTGGGCGCTCAGCTTTGAACTGCTGAACCAACGGTGTCTCGACGATGTCGACGATCTCGTCGACCACGAGGCCGATGGCGCGTTCTTCATTGTCAAACACGATCACCGGCTTTGTGGATACGTTGCCGCCGAAATGGCGTTCGCCGTCGAGACCAATCAGCGGCATCAGGCGGCCACGATACTGCAGCACGGCCTTTTCGTCGGCGTACTCAATCACATTGAGGCGCACGTCTTCGATGCGAGAGACGAGTTGCAGCGGCGTTGCCTTCGGCGTTCCAGCCGTGCCGCGCACGATCAGCATCTGCGTGCGCTCTTCAGCCGGCTTGGCGTTGCGATCGGCAGCTTCTGCTTGCTCGGTGACCGAAGCGCCGAACTTCCCGGCGATGCCTTTGGGATCGAGGATCATGAGCACTGCGCCGTCCCCGAGAATAGTGGCGCCGGAATAATAGGGGATCGAACGCAGAATGCTGGCGGCCGGTTTGACGACGATCTCCTCGGTGTCGAACACACGGTCGACGATGATGCCGTAGCTGAAGGCGCCGAGGCTGGTGATCAGGATGCACTGCTCTGCCGGAGCCTCACTCGGCGCCAGTTGCATAAGCTGTTGCAGCGAAATGAGCGGGAGCAGGCGGTCGCGCAGGCGGAGGACCGGTGCTCCATTGATGTGCTCGATCGTGCGCCGCGAACCGCCGCCGACGCCCACGAGTTCAACCACTGCCGATTGTGGCATGGCGAAACGTTCACCACAGCAATCGACGATGAGCGCCGACACGATTGTAAGCGTCAGCGGAATGCGGATAGTGACGCGGGTGCCGCGACCTTCGGTGGAGGAGAGTTCGACAGCGCCGCCTATTTTCTCGATGTTGGTGCGTACAACGTCCATGCCGACGCCGCAGCCGGAGACGGCTGAAACGGACTCAGCCGTCGAGAAACCAGGATGGAAGATCAGTTGCTGGATCTTGGCGTCTGAGAGTTGCTCGGCCTCAAGGGGCGTGATGAGGCCGCGCGTTAGCGCTTTCGCGCGCAGCTTTGAGGCCTGCAAGCCGCGGCCATCGTCTGCGACTTCAATCACAATCTGGCTGCCTTCGTGGCGCGCGGAAAGCGTGATGCGACCAGTCTCGGATTTGCCGGCTTTGGCGCGTTCGCCTGGGGATTCCAAGCCATGATCGGCGGCGTTACGGATCATGTGTGTGAGTGGGTCCTTGATCATCTCAAGGACTTGCCGATCGAGTTCGGTTTCGGCGCCGTGCGTGACAACTTCGATGCGCTTATTCAGTTCGACGGCGAGATCGCGTGCGAGGCGCGGCAGCTTTGTCCACGCGGCGCTGATCGGCTGCATGCGTGTGGTCATCACGCTTTCTTGCAGCTCGGTCGTGACATGGTTCAGCCGTTGTAGTGGCGCGGCGAAGGGGCTGTCTGGCTGTGAGCGAAGCGTTTGGATAAGCTGATTGCGGATGAGCACTAATTCGCTGGCGACGTTCATCAGCTGCTCAAGCGCTTCGACGTTCACGCGGATCGATTGCGAAGCCACGCTGGAGGCTGCGTTGTCGCTGCCCTTCGGTGCAGCATCTGCCGCCGGTTTCGCAGTGTTAGGTTCTTGGAGCAGTGCAAGAAGCTCGGCGGTGCTGACGCTGTCGGCCCCAAGCTCGATGAAGCCTTCCTCTAAACACGCCAGCAACGCGCTGAGATCGTCGGCTTCGACGAGACCGAATTCAGCGAGCGGTTTTGTTAGCGCGGAGGGAGCGCCCTCTTCGCATGCCTGCCAGACGCAATCGCGCAGCGCCGCCTGCAGAGATTCTTCGGGCGCGCCGGCGAAACGAATGCCACCGGGCCGAGTTTTAACCCGGGAAAGCGCGATCTCGATCGCGCAATCCACGCTAGAGAGGCCGCCGAGCCGAGCGGACAACGGTTCTACCGACACTTTAACCGTCGGCGCGGGGCCTTGCTGCGCAATTGCGCGCAGCTGCGTCACGATCGCACTGTCATCGCCAGATTGCTCGTGACCGAAGGTTTCCAAATCGCCGAGCAGCGCCTTGATCACATCGACTGCGACCAAAACCGCAGACACGCTCTCTTGCGACGGGGTGAGCGCGCCATCGCGAAACTGGCCAAGCACATCTTCTGCAGCGTGCGCGACGTGCGCGAGTCGTTGCAGTCCTAGAAAACCGCACGTGCCCTTAATCGTATGCATTACTCGAAAAATCTCGGACAGCAGCTCCGGATCATTCGGGCGATCTTCCAAACGCACAAGAGATCGATCGAGCGCATCCATGCTTTCGGACGCCTCTGCGAGAAAATCGCGAACTAAATCATCCATGCGCGCGCACCTTGTTGAGTGAACGCAGAGTCGGGAAAACGCGCTTAAAGCCGAGTAAATACGAACAATTCGCACTTAGTCCGCGATTAAACTTTGTCCGCAATCGTCTCGTCCGCACGTACCTTTTCTCGAAGAACGCGGGGACAAAAATGGCAGTAGCGCGCGACTTACCAATCCTGATCGTGGATGACTATCGAACGATGTTGAAGATCGTTCGCAGTCTTCTGCAGCAGCTAGGCTTCACGAATGTCGATGAAGCCACCGACGGACAGTCGGCGTACGCGATGATCAGCGGACGCGACTACGGCTTGGTTATTTCCGATTGGAATATGCAGCCGATGACAGGGCTTGATCTGCTTAAGCGCGTGCGCTCCGAGCCGAAAACCGCGAAACTTCCTTTCATCATGGTCACAGCTGAAGCGAAGGCCGAGAACGTCGTTGCGGCGCGCCAAGCCGGCGTGAACAACTACATCATCAAGCCATTCACTCAGGCTGTGCTCAAACAAAAGATGTCCGCTGTGCTGGGGGAAATCTGATGAGTGTCGCCCCTGATGAAACTGGCGCCGAACGGACGCTGTTGCTGGCCTACATTCGCGCGGCGCGTGGCGCCCTGGCCGAGCTTGGCCCCAATCATTTGCGCGTCGAGCGGCTGCCGTCGGCGGCGAACGAGATTGGCATGATCGTCGAAACGACGGAATCGGCAGCAAATCTCATCATGGATGCAGCGGATCAGATCCTGAATCTGCCGGTTGACACCGAAATCCAGGCCTATCGTGCAGTGGTCGAGGAAAAATGTCTCGCGATGCTCGAGGCATGCGCGTTTCAGGACCTCACCGGTCAGCGCAGCACCAAGGTCATCGAGACGCTGCTTCATATTGAAGACAAGTTGGGCAAGCTCGCTGCACTTGTTGGCGACGATGAAGAGCCGGTGATGGCGCCGCGCGATGAACGTAGTGGCGACGACGTCCTGCTGAACGGACCCGCCATGCCAGGCGAGGGCGTTGATCAGGACGAAATCGACGCGATGTTCGCGTGAGCTGAATGGTCGAGGCTGGCCCCTCAGTCGTGGTGTTCGATCGCGAGGGAAATCTTGCGTCACTGCAACGCTCGGTGCTGCGCGCGATGGGCTGCTCGAATAATGGCTTGGTCACGACCAAGCAGGCCCTGCTGAAGGAACTGGTGATCGGGCGGGATCTGGTTTTGCTGAATTGGAGCGAAGACTGGGACGATCTAATCGATCTCATTCGAACGATCCGCAACAAGACGACATCGCCTGACCCATTTGTGGGGCTCGTGGTCCTATCGAGTGAGTTCAGCAATTCGAGATCGCGCGCCGCGGTGGACGCTGGCGCGAATTCGCTGGTGACTGTGCCGTTCGCTGCCGGCCACATCATGGCGCACGTAAAGCACGTCACGACCAAGCAATGGCGCTTCATCGATGCGCCCAATTATTTTGGCCCGGACCGGCGCATACATAACGAGATGATCGAGCACGATGAGCGGCGCGAAGGCCAATGCCGCATTCTTGAGGGCGCTGAACTGGTGGCGGAGCGGCTGCGCATGCGCTCGACGGCGCTTGCGGCGTTCGAAATCAAGGTTGCGCATACCGCCTAGTTCAAGTGGTCCCAGCTCTGCGACGGACGGAGAAACCCACAGCCAATCAAATGCATGGCGCTGGGGAAGCGCCGGCCCAATTGCCCTCAGATTGGTGATCCGCAGCGGTCGCCGCGCCTCCCGCGCGAACTTGGATTGCGGCTCCTTGCGGAAATCGTAATGTCCCCGCCAAGCGCCCACGAGTCGGGCGGGTAGGGGAGTACCAACATGATCGTACGTTGGATGGCGGTTGGCTTTGCGGTCTGGATCGCAATCCTCCTCGCGTTCCGGTTCGTCGGGGAATGGGCGTTCCGCGAGGGTCCGTGGGGGGTGCCATGGATGCTTTTGATCGTGCCTTTGGCGCTCTGGGCAGTCACTCATCTTCTGCTTCTGGCGATGCGGGTCACACCGGACGATCGCTCTGAAGCTGCGTCGATCATGGCAGTGCCGGGCCTTCTGGTTGGCATCTACGAAATCAACAGCTTCGGATTTGTCTTTCCGAATCTTGATGCTTCGCTTGCGGGCGAATTCGCGATCTTGATGTTCGCCTCTTACGCCGCCGTTATTCTTGGCGGCAGAACGACGCTGACGGTTCGCTGGATGGCGGTTGGATTTGCATTTTGGATCGGGTTGGCCGCGGCGTTCGGCGCCTTTGGAAACTTGGCGCTTCAACCTGGTCCCGGTGGCGTGTCGTATGCGTTCCTGACGCTGCCGCTCGCGCTTCTCGTCCTCACCTACATTGTAGTGAAGGTCATGGGCGTAGCCGTAAATGATCGCTCTGAGGCCGCGACCACCATGGCGGTGCCCGGCTTCCTCGTTGGCCTCTACGAAGTTGACCGGTTCGCGGCGCTTTTCCCGAACCTTGACCCTTCACTCCAACTGGAGTTCGGGGCGCTAATGTTCGCTTGCTATGCTGCTGTGATCATCGCGGGCGTCGTGTCCTCACGCCTTGAGAGCATCTAAACGTCTGCACTGTTGACGCTTAAGCATCCCTGCGCGCATGTGCGTGCAGGGATGTTGCGTTGATGCAGTGGAAGA